>JBDKIW010000390.1:0-4453 GCA_039796955.1 Planctomycetota bacterium | reverse complement strand
GCCGGGGAATTCGGGGTGAAGGTCACCGGTGCCGGCGTGGCGATGCTGGTAGAAAAAGATGGATCCAACGCGGCGAAGTATGCGATCAGTACTACCGGCGGAACGGTCGGACTGGTGGGTTTGCCTGGCGTCGATCTCACCGGGCCACTGGCGCTCAATATCAATAAGCTGGGACGAACCGTCGATGTCTCGCTGCCGGCGCCCAGTGGCGTCAGCTTCCCGTTGAAATTCACGGCTCCAGATGCCGTCCAGCGTTTTGCGGGGGATGTGAACCTGACCGTCGCCGGCTTCACGACGCTCACCGGCACCTATGTGTTCGAAAAAGACACCGACAACGGCACGACAGAAATTCGTGTGGCCGGTACCAACATCAATGCGTTGCTCGGTAGCAATCCGGATGGCGTGATCGGCACCAGCGATGACGTGGGCGCGAAGATCACGAATGCACGGCTGGGAGCGGTCCTGTATCGCACTTCCGCCGGAGCTACCTCCTACGCGCTGGACGCCAAAGGCACCGCATCTCTGGTCGGCGTTGATGGATTCACCCTGACCGGCGACTTGTCCGCGCGTGTCAACACCACCGGCGGCGCTGTCAGCGAAACCATCACCATGCCCAGCGGTGATCCGGTTAACGTGACCTTTGGTGCCACTGAAGCGGCAGCTGTGTTTAGCGGCACTGTCACCGCCGAAGTCAGCAGCTTTGCGACCGTTTCCGGTTCGTTTGCCGTGTCCAAAAACGGGGATCTACTCACCGTGGCAGCAGCGGGCGTGACTGCGTTCGTCGGCAGCGGGGATTTGGGCGTCCGAGTCACCAACGCCAAGCTGGGTGTCGTCGTCAAGACCGACACGAAGAAGTTTGCCGCCGTCGCCAGCGGCAATGCAGCCCTGGAAGGCGTGAGCGGCCTGACCGTCACCGGAACGGGCTCTGTCCGCATCAATAAGCTTGGCGAAACGGTGGATCAGACCATCACCACCCCAGCGGGTGATGTCGACGTCGAATTCACCTCCGCTGCAGATGTGCTGCAGATTCACGGCAGCCTGGCTCTGCAGTTTGAATCCTTTGTGCAGGCGTCCGGCGACTTTTTGATTGAAAAACAGGAGACAGCGGGGCTGACAACCATCACAGCGTCGGCCACCAATCTCGATGCCTTCCTGGGAATCAACTATGGCCAGGCGGGCGAGTTCGGTGTACGGATTGACGATGCCGGAATGGCCCTGATTGTCGAGAAGGCAACTGGCGTTGATGCGAAGTTTGCCGTCAGCAGCCTTGGTGGCACGGTCAGCATTTCCGGGCTCCCGGATCTTGATCTGGACGGACCACTGAACATCAGTATCAATAAGCTGGGCCATGCCGTTGACGTGGATGTTCCGACATTGTCTGGAACGACGATCCCGATTGAATTCCCGACTCCTGATCCTGTGCAGCGGCTCGCCGGGGATCTCTCGCTGAGCATCAGCGGCTTCACGACGCTGACCGGGTCTTACGTCTTTGAATTGGATACAACCGACAGCAGCACCACCAGGGTTCGGGTAGCGGGAACGAGTGTCAGCGCATTTCTGGGGAATAATCCCGATGGAGTGACAGGAACCGCCGATGACGTCGGTGCGACAATCACAAATGGCCGCTTCGGGGCCGTCTTCTTCAAACGAGACTCCGGAACCAGTTACGCGATCGATGCCAGTGGCACTGCAGCTTTGGTTGGCGTGCCGGGGCTGACACTCAGCGGGAGCCTTGCGGCGCAAATCAACACCACAGGTGGGGCGGTGAATGAGACCATTGCGATGCCCAGTGGCTCGCCGGTGCAGGTCGTGTTTGGTGCAAACGAGTCAGCGCCAGTCTTCAGCGGGATTGTTTCAGCGAACGCCAACGGCTTTGCCTCATTGTCCGGTGCCTTTTCAATCTCGAAAAGCAATAGTCAGCTGACCGTGGCGGCTGCCGGCGTGACGGCGTTTGTGGGAAGTGGCGATACCGGGTTGCGGCTGAGCAATGGAAACCTTGGCGTCGTTGTCGATACGACATCCAGGAAGTACGCACTGGTCGCTGGCGGTACGGTTTCGCTGGAGGGCATTGATGCATTTGAAGTGTCCGGTTCTGCTGCTGTACGCATTAATAAACTCGGAGCACCAATTGATCAGACGATCACAACACCGGGGGGCGATGTTGCCATTACATTCCCCACAGACGCCGAAGTGCTCCAGGTGAATGGAACTGTGGCCCTTTCGATTTCAGACTTTGTAAATGCATCCGCGACAATTGCGGTGGAAAAGACAACGAGCGGTGATCTCAGTGAATTAATTATTCAGGCGACTGCAGTCACCGCATTTCTGGGTGCTGGCGGCAGCACAACCGACACTGCGGACGACATGGGAGTTCGCCTGAAGGACGGGGCGATGGATCTGCGGATTCAGAAATCCATCAGCACAGATGTCTCCAGTTACGTGTTTGCAGCGCGAGGCACAGTCGAACTGGCTGGGATTTCCTCCATCTCTGCCTCGGGGACGGTGGTCGCACAGCGGAGCACAGCCGATGTCAGTACAGTGCTCGATTTTGGCACCGCCGATGTCTCAGATGATGTCACCGTAGCAGCCGATTCGACTCAGTTTGGTGGAAATCTGTCTCTGGCGATTGCCGGTTTTACGACGCTGTCGGGCAATTTCGGCTTTGAAAAAGTGACTTTGGGATCGACGACAAAGATCAAAGTGGCTGCAACAAACGTCAACGCATTTCTTGGCAGCAATCCCGATAACCTTGCAGCGACAGGTGACGAGGTTGGGGCAGCAATTTCGGGTGCTCGACTCGGCGCGGTGCTGTATCGCACTGCGGCAGGCAATTCCTACGCCATCGATGCGGCGGGGACAGCAGCGTTGGTTGGTGTATCTGGCCTGACTCTCAGCGGTACACTGGCGGCGCGCATCAACACAACTGGCGGCGCGGTGAATGAGACCATCGCAGTGCCCGGCGGTGCTCCGGTGCAGGTTGACTTTGGAGCCACGGAAACCGGATCGGTCTTCAGCGGAACGGTGACGGCGGACGCGGGCGGATTTGCATCACTCTCAGGTGCATTCTCAATTGCAAAAAGTGGCAGTCAGCTGACCGTTGCGGCGGCAGGTGTCACGGCGTTTGTCGGAGCCGGAGATACCGGGCTGCGATTAACTGGTGGTAATCTGGGAGTGGTGGTTAATACGGATTCGAAAAAATTCGCACTGGTCGCTGGCGGCAATCTCGCACTTGAAGGTATCGACGGATTCACAGTCGGCGGTTCGGCAGCCGTGCGGATCAACAAACTGGGGACAGCCGTCGACGAGACTATCTCCACTCCGGGTGGAGATGTCAGTGTTTCGTTCCCCACATCGGCCGAAATCCTGCAGGTCAGTGGCACCGTCAGCCTGACGATTTCTGACTATATTGACGCGACGGTCTCGATTGCCGTCGAGAAGGAAACGGTTGGGGACCTGACGAATCTGAACGTTATTGCCTCCAACGCGACCGCATTCCTCGGTGTTGGCGCTTCTACTCCCTCAACCTCAGACGACATGGGAGTCCAACTCACCAACGGGGCGCTCGATCTGCGCTGGACCAAAGATTCGGCCACTGACACTTCGTGGTATGCGCTCGGTGCCCGCGGTACCGCTTCACTGGTCGGCATCAGTGGTCTGACTCTCACCGGCAGCCTGCAGGCGGAACGCAACACAGGTCCGGGTTCCGTCACGCTCGACTTCGGTACTCCCTCGACGAGCGACGACCTGACCCTGGAATCAGGGGCAAAACGTTTCGGGGGTTCAGCGCAATTGTCCATTTCCGGATTCGTGGACATCAGCGGGAGCTTTGGTTTTGAAGAGACCACGGAGACCGTTGGCGGAATTGAAAGAACCCGCATCAAAGTGGCCGCCGCAGGGATCCAGACGTTCCTCGGTGCGAATGGCACTGGCGTACAGCTTTCGAACGGGCAGATTGGTGCGATCATTGACAAGCCGGTGAGTGGAGACGCGAAATACGCCGTCGTCGCCTCCGGCACCGCTACCTTAGTAGGTATCTCCGGGCTCACCCTGACCGGCACGATGAACGCCCGCGTCAATCGTCTTGGGACTGCCATCGATACCGTGATCAGCACTCCGGCCGGTCCTGTCCAGGTCAAATTCGATGATGGCAGCGATGTGACTCAATTTGGTGGCAGTGCGAAGCTGGCCATTGGCGGCTTTGTGGACCTCAGTGGTAGTTTTGGAATTGAGAAGTCCGGTAGCACTCTGCTGGTTGGGGTAGCGGGAGTTGAAGCGTTCCTCGGCATGGGGGCGGGCACTGACAGTGCCATTGGCCTGAAGGTCAGCAATGGCAATCTGGGTTTGGTTCTGAAAGACGGCAGTTATGCCCTCACCACCTCAGGAACAGTGGGGCTGGTTGGATTAACGGGGTTGAATATTTCCGGCACTTTCAACGTTCGCAGCAATCAGTTGG
>JBDKIW010000389.1:0-5980 GCA_039796955.1 Planctomycetota bacterium | reverse complement strand
TCTATCTGCCGGGCAGTCTGGATTTTTTGCGAACGCTGGGGTTTGAGGGTGACCTGATCGTACCGATGACGCCGGCCTTTGCTTGTTTTCTGCTTTGGGCGGTCTGCTGGGCGATGTCGTTCGTGCGGAATCGACGTCACGCCACAGGCAGAAATGCGTCGCTGGTGTTTCGGGCTTTTTTGCTCTGCACAGTGCTCGGCTTCACCATGATTGCGGTGACTGGGGACATTGATGCCGAGAAGCTTCTGGGGAGGGTTGGGGCATCGTCCGCGACGTGGCAGGAGTGGGCGTTTCTGGGGGGCTGGCTGAAGAGTGCGGTGATTGCACTGATCGGTGCCAGTCTGCTGCCGTATTTCCGTCCGGGGGCCTTGTTACGCAGTGGAAAAGAACGGGTTGCCGGCCCGCGCAAATTCCTGTTCGTGCTGGCTCGGAGCGGTCTGTTGTTTGGTTTGCCGCTGATGATTTTCGGGGTGATCGCCCGGGAAAACGTTTCGAACTGGCAGGAGGTGCGGGACTATCGCCTGGAATTCAAGGATCTGCTGCCGGAGGAAGGTGGGCATGAGTTCGGGCAGTCATTGAAGCTCGTGAATGCTCTGATGGCACCGAACCTGGCCGCCACCTCGGACAAAGGTCGACTGCAGGCCCGTTTGCGTGAATTGCTTTGGTCTGCAGAAATGACGCGAGAGTGGAGATATTTCCACGAGTGTGAGGTGGAGTATCGTCTGCTGAACGCCGGTTGGAGTTACCCGCAGGAGCAGCAGGAATTGTCGCTCCTGGATCCTGCAAATGAGATGACGCGGCTGGCGCGATTCGGCCAGTTTGCCGCATGGCTGGCTGAGGGTTGCGGTTATGGATCAAACGGCTCTGAATTCCGCCGCATGCTGTACTGGCTGCATGAACAGCGTTGTTCTCAGCGAAGGCTGATGTTCCTGCTCAACAGCAGGCTGCTGAATCCGCAGATTTATCGGGCGGTCAGTGATGAACTGAAGGAGATCCGGGGGCGGAGTGTGTCGGAATTGGCCATTCGCGAGCTTGCGGCGCCGGAGAGTGAAAGTCTCCGCAAGGCGGCTTATCTGGACGGGGTGGGCGCTGCTGTTGAGGCAGGGCGAATCTTCTATGCTATGAAAATGGACGCAGTAGATGGAGAGGCCCATCTGGCTCAGAAAGAGCCGAGTGATTCACAGAGCGGCAGTTCGCTTCCGAAGAAGATCAGTGTTTGGCTGTCGGAGGGCCTGACGACGAGGTTGGATGCTCTTAAAAAGGCTTACGCGGAAGCAAAGAATCTCCAATTCAAATCAGAGATGTTTACGGCGATTCATGATTTACCGGCTTCGATGCAGCCGTTGTTTTATGGCTTCGCTAAGTTTCCGGATGTCGAGTCTCCGGCACGTGCGGACTATGAGTATGTGCTCAGCTCAATTCTGAAGATCAATCATCAGCTGGTGCGAGCTGTTTTTCCGGACACGCTGCGTCCTCGTACGGCGGAGGCGGAGATTTTCAGTGCCGTGGTGCATACGAAGGACCAGGAGGTTCGCTGGACAATTTTCTGGACGGCATTCGGCGTGGCGCTGGTGACCAGTCTGTTGTTTGATCTCAATTCCATCAGCTGGCACGGGTTTTATGCCGCGCAGCTGAGTCGGTTCTGGGTCCGGGCCGGGTATGAGAAGCACGATGAGTTGCGGCTGGATGAGATTCACGATGCCCAGACGGCAGCGCCTTATCAACTGATCAATGCGGCAGTGAGTTTTCCGGGGCAGGCTCCTGGTGATGGAAAGAATCCCGGAGAGAATCCGGATCATTTTCTGTTGTCGCAGTTGTACTGTGGCTCTGACCAGCATGGTCTGGGCTTTGAGGGGACCGCGGATTCGTTTTTTTCAAAACTCACTCTGGGGGACGCAATTGCCCTGTCGGGAGCAGCAGTTTCGCCGTGGGCCACGAATAACGCACTGGTTCGGGCCCTGCTGCTGGTGATGAATCTCCGTACCGGGCTGTGGTTGCCGCGTCCTCAACCGCAGAGCCAGGCGCTTCGTCAGGGGGTCCTGGGTTGGCTGGCGCAGCGATTCTTCACTCCTTTGCAGTGGGCCTGGATGCGTACGATGCCGGATCCGACCAATGGATTTGTGCGACGTCCGGCAACGGAATGGTCGCATCTGCTGGTGACAGACGGTGGGCACTATGAAAATCTGGGGATTGAGCCATTGCTGCGTCGGCGCTGTCGCCTGATTCTGGCGGTGGATGCAACGGAGGACGGCAGCTACGAATTTGATGGCCTGGCGACGATGATGAATCGAGCGCGCAACCGGTGGGGGATTGAATTTCAGGACTGCGTTGAGGACAAGCCTGTGACATTCCCCACAGAGTTGGTGCCTGATAAGTCCACGGGGTTCGGCCAGAATCGATTCTGGGCGGTCCGCATTCGCTATCCCTCTGTGAACGGGAGCGCTGAGTCAGATGGGTTGCTGGTGTATGTGAAGTCGGTGATTCTGGAAGACGACCCGATGGCTCTGTGTCAGCATAAGAAGGTTTCGGAAGCCTTTCCGAATGATCCGACCAGCGATCAATTTTTTGACCCGGAATTGTTTGAGTCGTATCGCTTTCTGGGATTCACAGCGGCGATCCAGCTGGCTGAGAAGCTGAAGGTACCTGAGGGGACCGAGTGCGAGGATCTGGTTCAGCAATGTCTGGAGACGTTTGTAGAGACTCCGCAGAAAAAATCAGAGGCTCAAAGAACCTGGACATCATCGATTTCGGTGAATGAGTGCGTGGATCAGTTGATTTCGGGTATCAACGCCTACTGTGGCGAGGACAGTGAGCCGGACGGCACGGATCCACTGCCAAACATCCGAAAGCGGCTGGAGTCGCTGATGGCGGAGCCGGACGTGAATTGTCAGCTGGGGTATCACACGATTGTGGATCGCGCTGCCTGTCTGGAAGCGTTGGGGCACTTTCTGCAGAGGGTGCAGGACGTGAATATCCGGTGCCTTGCTGAGGCTGTTCAAAAACGTCTGGCCGGTTCGTCATCCGGTTCGCCGATGGTGAAAGTGCCTGCTGAGTCACCAGGCGGGACGGTGCTGAAGACGTCACAAAGAAGTACCACCAAGCCGAAGAAAACGTCGTCAGGGCGTTCGAAGGGATGACACGCCTCACCCCCAATAGGACGGCGAAGTTCCATCTGAGCCGCACGCCTGGTTTGTAGCAAAAGGGTGAGGTCGAACAGGTTTGCGGCTTGGCCGGAGCCGCGCCCTCCCGATGGTGTTGTTTGCAGCAAAAAGGGCGGGCGAAGTTTCATTTGAGCCGCGCCGGCTTCGTCGCGGCCAGCAGCACTTCGACATCCGTTGGCTGGGTTGGTTGACGTTGCTCGCCGGCCTGCCGGATTTCACGTATTCTGCGGATATGGTATGGTGTAAGGACCTGATCTGACTCATTTTCCGCACCGGTCTCCATTTCCCATGAAGCGTATTTTTATCAGCAGCGTACAGAAGGAGTTTTCGGCCGAGCGGGCCGGTCTGCGCGAGTACCTGCGTGCTGACCCGCTGCTGAAACAGTTCTTTGATGTTTTCCTGTTCGAGACTCTGCCGGCCGCCGACCGACGGGCTGACGATGTCTATTTGCGGGAGGTCGCTAACTGCGATATTTATCTCGGTCTGCTGGGAAACGAGTACGGCTGGGAAAATGAGAAGGGGCTCTCTCCGGTGGAGCGTGAGTTCAATCTGGCGACTGAGCTGGGTGTTCCACGACTGATTTACGTCAAGGGGGCGAAGGACACTGGAAAACATGCGAAGATGCGGAAACTGATTGGTCGTGCGGGAAATGAATTGATCCGCCGTCGCTTCGACGATCTGCCGATGCTCAGGACGTCCGTTTATGCATCGCTGGTTGATTATCTCGTCGAACACCAACTGATTGGTGTCGGTCCCTGGGATGCTGCTCCATGCCTGAAGGCGAAGCTGGAGGATCTGGATCCGCAGGCCATGCAGGCGTTTATTCGGCAGGCGCGTCACGCTCGGAATTTTCCTTTACCCGAATCCACTCCAGCGGCAGATTTGCTCTCCCACCTGGACTTACTGGAGGCTGGCTATCCGACAAACGCCGCCGTGATGTTGTTTGGAAAAAAACCACAGAAGTTTTTCCCGACCTCGGAAATCAAGTGTGCTCATTTCCACGGCACTGAAGTTGCCAAACCGATACCGTTCTACCAGGCATACAAGGGCAACGTGTTTCAGTTGGTGGATCAGGCGATTAATTTTGTGATGTCGAAGATTGCTGCCAGAGTCGGCACGCGTTCGCAGAATGCGCAGGCCTCCGTCACCTATGAGATTCCTCGGGATGTGGTGGCGGAAGGGATCGTCAATGCCGTGGCACATCGCGACTATGCCAGCAACGCCAGCGTTCAGGTGATGCTGTTTGCTGATCGTCTGGAGATCACCAATCCCGGCCGACTTCCAGAGAGTTTGACGTTCGATTCTCTGCGTCATTCACATGCGTCAGTGCCTCGCAATCCGCTGATTGCTGAGCCGATGTACCTGACTCAGTACATTGAACGGATGGGCACGGGAACACGCGACATGATTCGCCTTTGCCAGAAAGCCGGATTGGCGGAGCCGAGGTTCTCGTATCGTGACGGATTTGTGTTGACGATTGCCCGAAGGAATACCGAAAAAAAGTGGGATGCCGCGAGAGTTGCAGAAAAAACTTCGGGGAAAACTTCGGGGAAAACTTCGGGAAAAACTTCGGGAAAAACTTCGGGAAAAACTTCGGGAAAAACTTCGGGGAAAACTTCGGTGAAAACTTCGGTGAAAACTTCGGTGAAAACTTCGGGGAAACGCCTCGGTAAAACAGCTCAGGCTATCGTCAGACTCATGGCAGTGAATTCGGAGATCACGATTGGCGAGATCGCTGAAAAGCTGGCCCGTTCAGAAAGGGCCATTGAGCTCCAGATCAATCAGCTCAAAGAGGATCTCATGATTGGTCGGGTGGGCCCCTCAAAAGGTGGTCACTGGGAAGTTCTGTGCACGCAATGAGGGGAGAATCGTACAGGGGCCATCGCATCCGGGGGCCAATCTGCTGTACGGAGTTTCTCAGGACGTGGACTCCGGTAAAAGTCGTGAATCTCGCGGTCCTTCCGGCCTGGGAATACTGACCATGTCCTGCCTGTGCGTTATCGTTTTGCAGCGAGGTCTTTGGCCGGAATACTCAGTGACTTCCGACTGCGATGGTGCACCTGGACAGAGGCGGATCCCGGGATGGCGAAGATTGCTGAGGACGTGCTGGTTGATCTGGCTGCGATCACTGCGCGAGCCGCGACCGTGAGGGAGTGGGGATAGTGTTCGGTGTTCGGTTTTCAGTTTTCAGTGTTTGGTTGTCGGTTTTCGGTGATCAGTGTTCAGTTTGTGCGTCGGGAGGGACGTGGCCGGGGAAGGCGAAGGGGGTTACGGCCTGGCAGGAGCCGGGCCGTCCTGATATTGCTTGCGGCCTGGAGGGGGACGGTGATTACAGGTCGGTGTCTGACTGGATGCGGCGTTGCGGGGTGGAGGCGTCGAGGGATTCTGTGGGGCGAATGGAGGGGGTGTCGGTAAGTCCAAAGCGGAGGCCGGTGAGTTTTTCAAGGTCGCGCAGGCGGACTTCGTAGATGGCGATTTCATCCGCCGTCAGCTGTGTCAGGGACTCCTGGCGAATCCGCCTGTCGTCCTCCAGCAAAACCTCCTGACTGACGACAAACGCGCGGGCCTGCAGTTGGGACTTCTGTTGCCAGGCGATGACTTTGAAATACATTCGCGGAATTGCCACGCCGCCAAATTTTGGATCGGGGCGACGTGTTCCGTCCAGTCGCAGACGCAGGATCTGATTTCCGTTGCGTTCACTGTCCGGAGCGTCGAAGACCGGGCCGTTGATCAGGCACAGGTTGGGGGCGTCCGTCAAGCCGCGGATCGCGAGGACCTCGAGGCGGTTCCAGAGCCCGCTGGCGTCGTTCAGCTGGTTG
>JBDKIW010000388.1:0-14648 GCA_039796955.1 Planctomycetota bacterium | reverse complement strand
CCGATGATGATGACGCTGCGCATGGCGACCGGGGCGACGATTCCGGTCTGGCAGACGATCGCCAGTTTCGTACTGACGATTGTCGGCACGACGGTGGGAGTTCTGGCAGCAGCACGGATTTATAGAGTGGGAATTCTTCGTCAGGGGAAGGCACCGCGTCTGCTGGAGATGCTGAGCTGGATGATTCACCGGGACGGCATTTCCCAGGCTTGAGGGCAGTGGGCAGGGGGCAGAAAAAGGGGTCAGGAACCAAGAGCCTAAATGCCCGTAGGGTGCTTCGGCTTGAAAAAAGGGGTCAGGAACCAATAGCCTTAAAGGCCCGGAGGGTGCTCCGCACTATTGGTTCCTGACCCCTTTTTGCAAGCCCCCGCTGCGATTAACCGAGGCTTTGTTTCAGGCGGCGTCGGGCGGCGGCACGGCGAACCATTTCGTCACCGAGGACTCCGATCAGGATCACGGTACCGATGATGGTGTATTCCAGTGACTGTGGAATTCTGAGCAGAGTGATGAGGTTATTCAGGACCTGCATCACAGTGGTCCCGATGACGACACCGGGAATAGAGCCTTCACCACCACGCAGGCTGCAGCCACCAAGGACTGCGGCGGCGATGGCGTAGAGTTCGAAAGAGTTTCCGAAGCTGGACGGTGAGATGGAATTGAATTCGAGGGCGAACAGCATCCCGCCGATCGCAGCCATCACAGCGCAGATGATGTAGGCCAGCAGAATGATGCGACTGGTGTTGATTCCGCTGAAACGGGCGGCTTCTTCGTTGCGACCGAGGGCCAGCAGGTAGCGTCCCCAGATGGTGCGGGTCAGGAAGATAGTAGCTAGTGTGGCAAGTCCGATCAGCAGAAAAAAGGGAATGGGAATTCCGAACACAAGGGAATCACCACGATACAGCAGTCCGACGCGACCGGACGCGACGGGCCCAAGGACCTGCTGAAGTTCGCCGAAGCCCGCCGGATTATCATTGGTCAGCCAGCGTGACACGCCGCGGTAGATCAGCAGACCGCAGAGGGTGACGACGAAAGGCTGCAGTCGCAGTCGGGTGATCAGCAGGCCGTGGGTCAGTCCGAGGGCTATGGCGACGACGAGCACGACGAGGATGGCGACGGGGATGGAGCAGCGCTGGGAGCGGTGCAGGGCGACCGCAAACGAGTTGTCGTGGTATTTGGCCCCGGGATCTTTGGCCAGTTGCAGCGTGGTGGCGGTGGCAGAGCGTTCGATGGCGACAATTTTCTGGACGGTCACAGCGCCATCAGGCTTGAAGATCTGCAGTTGATCATTGACGGCGGCGGAGAAATCCGGGGGCAGAGTGGCTTTGAGGGAATCTGCGGTGAAACTTTGAATGGGTGCTGCCGGAACGATGCGTCCGGATTTTTCATTGCGTGAGAGAGTTTCACGAACTCGCAGGCTGCCGTTTGGCAGCTGAGCATCGACTGTGAGTACGAGTCCTGAGCCGACGCCGCCGGTGTATCTGAGCGTGCTGCCTGGCGGGAAGGCGCTGGCCTGTCCTTCCGGATACAGAGCCTGTTCGGTGGCCACGATCTGTGTGACGTTGACGGAATTGTCAGGCTGGTAATCGACCTTGAGCAGGATTGACAGCAGGACACCGCAGAGGCAGACCATGGAACCGATCGCCAGATCGATCCCGCTGGTGATGATGACAAAGGCCACACCGATGCCGAGGATGCCGTAGAGGGCAATGCGGCTGAGCAGATTCATGATGTTGTCGAAGGCGAGGAACTGGGAACTTCGGACATTCCACCAGGGATCAGAGGTTGCGAGAGTCAGGCTGGTGCACAGCAGGAGCAGCACCGTCAGGATGCCCAGAATTTTGCCCTTCATGACTGACCTGTCTAAAAACGGAATCCACAGAAGATTGCCTGTCACTGAGCAGCGAAGCGGCGAGGCTGTGCGTGTGTGTCAGGAGAAGAGTTCGTGAAAGATGCTTGAGGGATCAGGAGGAATGACCGGTGGCGAGGTGCATGATGGATTCTTCGGACAGTTGATCCCCGGGAAGTTCGCCGGTGATTCGTCCTTCATGCATGACCAGCACACGATCGCTCATGCCGATGATTTCTTCCATTTCGCTGCTGACAAACAGGACGGCGATGCCCTGAGCAGCGAGCTGGTCCATGAGTTGATAGATTTCCTGTTTGGCCCCGACGTCAATTCCTCGGGTGGGTTCGTCGAGGAGGAGGACTTTGGGTTTGAGTGACAGCCACTTGCCGAGGACCACCTTCTGCTGGTTTCCTCCGGAGAGGTTACCGACGCGGTAAGTGTCATCCGGAGATTTTACTCGCAGCCGCTGGCACATCTCGGCGGATTGCGATTTTTCAACGCGGAAATTCAGCAATCCAGCGGTGGCATGGCGGTGAACGGAGGCCAGTCCGATGTTTTCGCGGATGGTCATGTCCAGCACGACGCCCTGTTGTTTTCGATCCTCCGGAACCAGAGCGATACCGGCGGCGATGGCCTGCTGGGGAGACGTGAGGGGCACGACTTGTCCGGCGACGGTGATGCTGCCGCTGAGAGGTTGATCCACGCCGAAGAGGGTGCGGAGCATTTCGGTGCGTCCGGCCCCGACCAGCCCGGCCACTCCGACGATTTCCCCGGCGCGAACGGAGAAGTTGAGAGCGTGTCGGGGCCAGGTGGAAGTCACAATATTGGTGGCCTGGATGGCGACATCACCGGCGGGGTGTGGTTTTCGGCTGAAGATTCGTGAGATATCGCGACCGACCATCAGGCGAACGAGGCTGCTGTGGGTGACCTCGCCGCGTATCAGATGACCGGCATTTTCGCCGTCCCGGAGCACCGTCACGCGATCGGAGAGATCCTGGACCTCGGCAAGTCGATGTGAGATGTAGACGATGCTGACACCCTGGTTGCGCAAGTCGCGAATGACTTCGAAGAGTCGCAGGGATTCTGAGGTGGAGAGGCTGGACGTGGGTTCGTCCATGATCAGGACCTGAGCATTGATGGACAGGGCCTTGGCGATTTCCACCATTTGCTGCTGCCCGACGGTCAGATCTTTGACGAGGGTATCGGGTGAGAGATTCAGACCGAGGCGTTTCAGCAGCAGGCGGGAGGCCTGGTGAATTTCTGATTTGCGGATCAGGCCGAACTGGCGGGGTTCGCGTCCCAGAAAGATGTTGGCACCGATATCGAGATTATCAGCGAGATTCAGTTCCTGGTGAATGAGTGCGATGCCAAGTCGCATGGCGTCGCTGACGGAACGAAAGCGCTGGGGTTGTCCGTTGACCAGAATTTCGCCGCTGTCCTGCGCCTGGACACCGGCGAGGATTTTCATGAGTGTGCTTTTGCCGGCCCCGTTTTCTCCGACGACGGAGAGGACTTCACCGGGGAGCACTTTCAGGCTGACGCCCTTCAGAGCCCGGACGCCGGGAAACGACTTGACGATGTCGCGGACTTCGAGGCGTGGCGGGGTGGGTGATGTCGTGGACATGCGGGAGTTACCGTGAGGCGTCTGATCGTGCTGAGCGCTGGTGTGCTGCGTTTTTGGCAGCGGGAGTTGCGTTGTGCGGTCGGGTGAACCCCGAAACAGCGGGTGCAGGCAAATCCGGAACAGGGAACGAGTGTGCGATGGCGCGAGAGTCGGTTGGGGGGTACGCAAAGAGGCGTGATTGGCCTCCCGGGAGTCTTGAAGCGTGATGGTGCAGGATGGAGCGGATCGCATCCTGCACCAGCGCGTGCGGCCTACTGTCCCTTGAGACGCTTGAGCTCTTCCCAGTAGGTGTCGACATTTTCGGCAGTGATTGCGCGAGGGGCGATGTCGATGTAGCGGGATTCTGGAATCACGCTCTGGTTGCCTTTGAGCAGCTCATTGAGGACTCGTACGGACTGAAACCCGTACTCATAGGGATTCTGAACGACGGTTCCGGCACATTCGCCGTCGCGGATGGCCTGCAGCGTGACATCATTTTCATCGAAGCCTGCGAGGACGATCTGCTTGAGTTTTCCGGCCTTTTTCAGGGCCTGGTAGCAGGCCGGCGGATTGTACTCGAACAGGCCGGCGATGCCTTTCAGATCGGGCCAGGTGACAAGAGCGTCTTCGGCCTTCTGCAGCGCGACTTCGGGCTTCCCCTGATCGGTCACGGTCGCGACGATCGTGAAGTCTTCGCCCTTGATTTCGCCTTCGGTGGGGTCAAAGGCGTTGGGTTGTTCCTTGTAGAAGTCGATGGTGCGTTCGCGGTTCATCAGCACATCGATGACACCCTGGCGGCGAAACTTGCTGTTGTCCTGTTCCAGTCGTCCGATGCAGAGCAGCACCTGCCCGCCTTCAGGCAGGGCTTTTTTGAGGATTTCACCGCAGGCGCGACCGGCGGCATAGTTGTCCATTCCGATGTAGACCAGTCGCTTGGAAGCGGGGGAATCGGAATCGTGGGTGATGAGCGGCATTTTGTCGGCGAGGCTGTTCAGCCATTCGATCTGGTTGTCAGCATCAAGCGGGCTGATGGCGATTCCCTGAATGCCGGTGGCGATAACGTCTTCCACCTTTTGCTTCTGCACGACGGCAGACGCTTCGGGGGGCATGATCACCTGCACGTCGATATCGAATTCTTTGGAGGCGGCGATGCAACCGGCCTCGGAAATCTTCCAGAAGTCCGCAATCTGATTGGTGACGAACGCGATGGACTTTTTGGCCGTGGGCTTTGTTTCTGAGGATTCTGTGGTGGCTGCCGAGCCGGACGCGGAGCCTTCCGTCGCTGCGGGTGGGTTATCCTGCACCTGACAACCGGTCAGCACCAGACCAAGGAGCAGCAGGAGTGAACGAGGTTTCATGGCGTGGTATTCCCTGAAAACGGACATGAGAAGAAGAAGTTCGTCGTTGTTGGATTTGGCCGGCAGCGGGAAGGCAGGAGCCGGTTAGCACCCCTGTTCACGCCGCGAATTGACCAGATGTTCGGCCGGTTTCTGAAGGAACGGCGAGGAATCTGGGCGTGGCGACCCACCACAACGAGCGGAAACGGCCTGCGGGAGGGTTCTCAGGAATCAACCTTTGGCGCGCAGTCCGGAAGCGGAAACGATAGGTATGTCCGTGGGGATGGTCAAATCCAGCCCGACTTTTTGCCGTGCAGAATCACTGAAAGGGCGGGAATGTACAGGGGAATCCGGGGATATCGCCTGATTTGGCTGGTAATTGCCGGATGGAAGGCGGGCCGGGGCTGTGAGCGAGCGAAAATCGGTCGGTGGGCCGGGGCCGCCTGCCTGAGGGCTCAGCCCTGGCATGTTTTTTCGGCGAGCGGACGGTGTCAGCCCTCCGGGACGTCTGTGCTTGTTACTACTCACCACAAAGTGTTCGTCTCGGTGGGCTCACGCCGGAGCGATCGCCTGTTGGGGGGAGTTTGCCGGGCCGTGGGCGTGACTGGTGGCACGAAAACGGGCTCCGCGGCCAGTTGAATGGCCGCTGCCAGTTGAATTGGGAGTGTGCTTTGGTACATTTCCGGAGTTCTTCGGGGGAGAACTGCAGCAATGCACCTTCGAGGGTTGATCAACAGTTTGGTTTATCGGACCTGCTGGAAATCTCAATCAAAAACACCTGTGATGGTCAAGCATCGCGGGAAGCCTGAGAGTGCTCCTGATCTGGACAGGGTCGGGTGTGCTGGTAGTTGAAACATGCTGAATGCGGGATTTTGTCTACTGCTGTTGGTGATGGAAGCGATCGTGGTGTTATGGCTGCGATTGTGGAGCGTCGTTTGTGCGTGTCAGTTCGCTGGTGATTCGCGTGAAGTCTGCGAGTGGCCGGGGTTGGTGCGGGGCAGGGTGGCGTGTCTGATGGCAGGGTCTGAAGAAGCGGCGTCAGGTCGCCTCGCAAAAGTTCAGAATTCAGGCGGTTTCGGAACGTGGTGGCGTGTGCTGGATTGTGTCAGATCCGAACACGGGCTGCGGGCCGGCTGAGAATGATGTCTCGTGGCCAGTCGGGGGCATCAGGGATTTCCGTTCCCTGAAACAGGGAGCGCAGGGGCCGTTCAAGATTAAGGGACGAGTCCATGGGCGACATGATCATCGGCCTGATCGCCGGGATCATCGGTGTGGCAGTTGGCTACTTTATTGATCGAGCGATCAAGGGGCGAGCCTATAAAACCCGCGATGACATTCTGAAAGAGGCGCAGCGTGATGCAGAGAATCTGCAGAAGGATCACGAGCTGAAGCTGAAGGAAGAGATGCTGCGCCGGCGTGAATCGCTGGAAGCAAAGATGGAAGAAATGCACGGTCAGCTGCGTGATCGTGAGCGAGAACTGGACCGGCGTCATGCTCAGATGGAAGAGCAGCAGGATTCCTTCCGCAAAAAGGAGAAGATGCTCCAGGGGACTCAGACCAAACTCGCGGACCGCACGCGTTCACTGGACGCGCGGGAAGCTGAGTTGAATCGGATGCTGAAGGAAGAACAGGAGCAGCTGTACCGGATCAGTGAGCTGAGTCGCGAGCAGGCCACTGAGCAGTTGCTGAAGCGTCTGGATCGGGAGTTGTCTGATCAGACGGGCGCCATGATTATGCGTCATGAGGCTGAGGTGAAGGTGGAATGTGAGCGGAAGGCCCGTGAGATCATCGGGATGGCCGTTCAGCGTTACGCGTCGGCTCATACGTCCGAGACCACGGTTTCGACGGTGGACATTCCCAGCGACGAGGTGAAGGGGCGGATTATTGGTCGCGAAGGACGCAATATCCGAGCCTTCGAAAAGGCCACGGGCGTGGATGTGATTGTCGACGACACGCCGGGCGTGGTGATTGTTTCGGCGTTTGACAACGTGCGTCGCGAGATCGGCAAGATGTCGCTGGTCAAGTTGATTCAGGACGGACGAATTCATCCGTCGCGGATTGAAGAGATCGTCGCCGAAACCACGCGGGAGATGGAAGAACATATCCGTCGGCTGGGCATGCAGGCCTGTGAAGAAGCTGGTGTTCGCGGCGTGCACCCGAGAATCATGGATTTGATGGGGCGGCTGCATTTCCGGGTCAGCTACAGCCAGAACGTGCGTCAGCATTCGATTGAAGTGGCCCATCTGACGGGGATGATGGCGGAGCAGCTGGGGCTGGACGGCACACTGGCTCGACGATGCGGGTTTCTGCATGACATCGGGAAAGCCGCGGATCACGAAATGGAAGGTGGTCATCCGGCGGTGGGTGCAGAGCTGCTGAAGCGCTACGGTGAGGGATCTGAAGTGGTGCATGCTGCGGCAGGTCACCACGATGACATTCGACCGGAGCACATCTACACGGTGCTGGTGGCGGCCGCCGACGCGGTCTCTGCGGCACGCCCGGGAGCTCGCCGTGAGACGCTGGAAAAATACGTGCGACGTCTGGAAGAACTGGAGGCACTGGCCTGTGGTTTTCCGGGAGTCGATCATGCGTTTGCTGTGCAGGCGGGGCGCGAGATCCGGATTATTGTGGATTCCTCGCGGGTGAATGACCGTCAGGCGGCGCGGATGAGCCGGGATATTGCGAGTGCGATTGAGCAGTCGCTGACCTATCCTGGTGAAATTAAGGTGACGGTGCTGCGGGAAACTCGGAATGTCGAGTTCGCTCGTTAGTGCTGTGTAAAAAGGTGGTTTAGAAAAGGTTTAGTTCAGAAAACGGGGGTTCAGAAAAGGGGTCAGGTACCAATAGTGCGGAGCACCCTTTGGGCCATTTGGCTATTGGTACCTGACCCCTTTTTCTGCCCCTGGTTCCAGACAACTTTTCTGAACGACTGGCACTGGAAACGGTGCCGGTCAGTGCGAATGATCCTGTGGACGAAGGGCCTGATGGTGCCAGGGAATGGGGCCACAGGCTGACCAGTCTCCAGTGAGCCGGGGGGGCTTGCCGGGCGTATCGCCGCGGGGAAGTCTCCATTGAACCTTTGAAATGTCCTGGCAGCCTTTAATCGGACGGCAGAACTTCAGCAAATGGAAAACGGGCAAACAGGAAAACGAGCCTTGACAAAAACGGTAGCTGACGGCGAACTGCTTCGAGACCTCCTGGGATACCTGAACTTTTCTCAGGGGCTGCCCAGCGCCCGGTTTCGGTTCTGTCTGAACGAGTTGTTTCGTGAGAGTGAGCGTGCGTCCAGTCCGGAGGTTCTGCGGGATTACCTGTTGGCAGAGATCGGGCGGTTGTCAGGTTCGGGCGAGGCGGCGTTTGCAGATCCGAGTCAGGCGGTGTCGGTCGTCAGTCTGGTTCTGGGGGACGTCTGGGCGGCCTACCGTCAGCATCACCGGGACCTGCTGGGGCATTTGACGGACGCGGAACTGTTCAGTCCGTTTCTGCTGTCAAAGATGTTTGAAGCCGGTCTGGTCGCGCGAGCGGAGTCTGCTTCGGGTTCGTCAACTGAGTTCATGGCGGGTGTGCTGCAGAGGCTGAATCACTTTGTGGGTTATCGGCCGGTGGCGGTGCTGGAAAACGGACGCCGTTCAGAAGTGTACTCGCACGAGCGATTTTGTCCGGTGCCGCTGTATTTTGCGGACGTGGGCGTGGCGGTGGGTCAGTATGAGCCATTGATTGACTCCATGATCTCATTCCTGAAGGCACTGCCGGCGGAACTGTTCGCGGGGACTCATTTTTCCCTCGACCGGCTGTCCGAGCTGGCGCTGGATGTGCGGTCGCACGATCATGCGCACCCGGTCACCAAGCGGACGAACTACACATTCGGCGAGTGGGATCCGGACGAGATCGACACGAAGGGCTTTTATCGGCGTTTCGTTGTGCGGCGTCTGATTCTGGATGCCCTGATGCACTGGGTCGAATCCGGCAACAGCAAGCTGCCTCGCAGTGAGCGGCTGTATGATGCGTCTGTGGTGCTGGCGGGGACGATGCTGATGGCGTCGTCGATCAGCGGGGCCGGTCCGCAGACCTATGATTCCAATGTGTCTCTGACGACGCTGCTGCCAATAGTGGCCCGGCAGCGGGATCATTTTTATCAGTCGCTGCTGAATCTGGCAAGGGGTGAGCGGGCGAAGCGTTTGAAGCGGTTGGCTGAGCAGACGCGGCAGCCGTTTGGTCATGTGCGACACGATCTGAACATGTACTTATCCAAGTACGGAGCGGATCAGGTGCAGCACCGCCATCTCTCGTGGATTTTTGCGAGGATGGGGTATGAGGATGCCAGTCGGGAAGAGGCGTCGGTGATTCCGTGCCTGTCGGCCCGCTTTGAGACGGAAATTCATGCGCAGCTGGTGATGATTCCGCGGTTGTTGCGAACGGGTCAGGCGGATGAGTCGCGGCGGTTGATTTCGGAAGTGATGGGACTGCTGCAGCGTGGCATTCAGTGTGGCGGGTTGGTGGATCCGTGGAACATTCTGGGCTTCCAGGGATTATTTCCGTTGTTTTTTGCCCGGGAAGATTCCATCCCGGATTCCCGAGTGGAAGTGTTGCTGGAGATTGTGGGGCAGACCTTTGACGCCTGTGCGCTGATCATGAGTGAGGCGGCGGCGACGGGCCGGATGGATCTGCACGATACGGTGCTGCGGGATTTCCGCGAACTGGCGGAACAGTGGGACACCTATGCCACGACAACGGTGAATGATTTGTCGCGTGTGGAAGGCGTGAAGTCGGTCGAAGCGGCCGTGCAGGTGGCGAAGGTGCTGGCGGCGTGGCGCGAGGCGGGTGAGTCGGCCGGTGACATTTCCTTCTGGCGCAACCACGTTGAAGAGCTGAATGCGACCAGCAGTTTTGCGCAGATCGTCACGGCTCTGCTGGATCGCCGCGATCATGTGGCGGCCATGGGCCTGCTGATGCAGTGGCTCAGTCGCGCCGAGACGGTGCCGCTGGAAAATGGCCCGCATTCAATTCACCGGCTGTTGCATCGATTGCTGACGTGTGTGTGTGAGCAACCCGACCCGGGCCTGTTATGGACCAGTCTGCGGCGGCTGTTTGCCTTTATGGAAGCCAATGCCGGGGAGTTCTGGGAGATTCCGCGGCTGAGCGAATTTGTCGCGCAGCGGAAGAGCAATCGTCGTGGTGGAAACCGTGGTGAAGACGATCTGGATCTGGAACACCTGTTTGATGACAAAGGCGACGAGGAAGACATTCTCGGGGCCGCATGGGATGAAGTGACCTATCGGGATTCCACGGACGACGGCAACGCATCGGACACGATGGACAGCGCAGCAGCGCCGGGAACGACTGAATTTGAGGTCCTGTATCGGCAGATCGAACCGCGTCTGAAGTTTCTGCATACCGTCGGTTCCCTGTGGGGGATTGCCGCGGTCTGGGTGTCCCGCGCCACGGCGGGGACGGATGCGGCGGCCAGTCAGCGTGACAGTCTGCGGGACTGGCTTGCGGCAATTCGAGGTCGGCTGCACGGACTGGGAGAACTGGTCCGGGAAGTCCGTGACTATGAAATTGCGGTGATGGGCAGCGGTCTGGAAGGCAACATTGAATACGACATTCAGATGCAGTGTCGATTCCTGCTGATGCAGAATGCGTTGTCGACCACGGTTGAGTTTCTGATGGCGGAGCGATTGATCGGAGCGGTGATTGCCGAGGCTCCGCAGGGGGCATCGGACACGGAGTCGCTGGATCACCAGATTTCAGAGATTCTGACGGCCGTCTTCGCCGGAAATGCGGAAGAGGCCAGTCGCTGTTTTCCGGGACTCTGTCGGGAATTGCGACGTCGCCCCCTGCTGTACGTTCCGTTTGAAAATGGTGGCCAGCCAGCCGCGATTCTTAAGGCACGGACGCTGCAGTCGATCATTCGAGTGCTGCTGAGTCAGTTGCCACGGCTGGGCTTGCTGGTGGAAACCTATGAGCTGCTGACGACGGCGTTTCAGATGGAACGCACCAATCGGCCGCATGGGCAGGCCGTCACCGAATTTGATCGGCTGTTTCGGATCGGCTTAAGCAATTCCGTGGAGGCCGTGGTCTGTGCGGCCTCACGGATGAAAGCTGAGGGGCCTCAGCGCGTCGCCAATGTGTTCAAACGCATTGACCGCATGATGGGGGCTTACGAAGGGCTGTGGGAACGTCACAGCGGTTCGATGCGATTGTCCATAGTCGAAGATCTGCATCAGGAAGATTTTGCCGAAGACGTGCGGTTGTTTATCGAGGGTTACGGGGAAGAGCTGTTTCACACCCGCATGCTGACTCTGGGCAATGCCCGGGCGATTCTGCATCACGGGGCAGAGAGTCTGTTCAATGAGCTGCGTGAGACCATCGGGTTGACTCAGAACGTACGAATTCTGGATGATCTGGACAATGACCTGATTGATCTGGAGGATGCGGAAGAGCTGGCGGAGTTTGTTTACGAATGCGTCGTGGACAACTTCGATCGGTTCCTCGAGTACAACACGACCACCACGTATTCGGATTACGGCAATCGGCTGTACTGTCTGCTGGACTTTCTGCGTGTTGAGTCTCTGTACGATCGTTTTGAATGGAATTCGGTGCCGCGGCAGGTGGTGCATGAAATCCTGGTTCGCCGCGGTGAGTGCGATGTCGCGCAGGCGGTGCAGAATGCTCTCGCCACCGATACGCGGCAGGTCTGTGAATCGTTTGTGCAGGAGTTGTCCGAACTGGAGACAAGTTACGGCGTCCGACTGCCGGCGCTGCATGATCACATTCACGAACGAATTGTGGGCGCTCTGCGACAGAATCAGATGGCGGCCCTGGTCTCCCGGTCCATCCATTCGCCCTCGGGCGCCGGGGCCGAAGAGTCTCGTGCCAGTTTCCAGGCGCTGCGGGCTGAGATATCCAGCTTTATGGCCACGCGGATTGGTTCCGGCATTGAGCCACCGGACTGGATGCAGCGACTGACCGCCGAACTGGATCGGGTGCAGGAAGGACGCCCCGGTGGATTAACCGAATCGCTGATGGAAGGCGAATTCAAACGGTTGACTCAGAAGAATCTGGACGAGCAGATCGCGCGGATGCGGAAGATCCGATAGGGGGTGTGGGGGCAGAAAAGGGGTCAGGTACCAATAGTGTGGCTTTAAAAAAGGGGTCAGGAACCAATAGTGCGGAGCACCCTCCGGGCCTTTTGGCTATTGGTTCCTGACCCCTTTTTCTGCCCACCAACCTTCGACGGCTTATGCCTCAGCCTTGCTGGCATCGAAGCAGGTTTTATAGAGGACTCCTGCGATCACAGCCCCAATGACAGGCGCGACCCAGAATAACCACAGCTGAGCAATGGCCCATCCCTGCACAAAGATGGCCGGGCCGGTGGACCTGGCCGGATTGACAGACAGGTTGGTGACAGGGATGCCAATCAAATGGATCAGAGTCAAACCCAGACCAATGGCGATGGGCGCGAATCCTGCGGGTGCTCGCCGATCCGTTGCTCCCAGAATGATCATGAGAAACATAAACGTCAGCACGACTTCAGAAACGAAACAGGCGAGGATTGAGTATTTCCCGGGAGAATGATCACCGTAGCCGTTGGACGCAAATCCGCCAGCCAGCGAAAAATCTGCCTTTCCCGATGCGATCAGATACAGAGCCGCGGCACCAAGAGCACCACCGACCACCTGCGAAATGACGTAGGGCACGAATTCTCCCGCTGGAAAACGGCCGCCAGCCACCAGGCCTGCCGAAACCGCCGGGTTCAGGTGACAACCTGAAATGTGGCCGATCGCGTAAGCCATCGTCAGGACCGTCAAACCGAAGGCCAGTGAAACTCCGACAAATCCAATCCCGAGATTCGTAGTGGCTGAGCCCATGGGGGCTTCAAACATGGCCGCCAGAACGGCGCTTCCACAGCCTCCAAAGACCAGCCAGAACGTTCCAATAGCCTCTGCGACACAGCGTTTACCAAGTTGCATAATTCTTCTACCAGGTTAAGTTTCAGGGACAAAATAAAGAACAGGATCACGGATTTAAAAAAGGGGTGTGGGGGCAGAAAAGGGGTCAGGAACCAATAGTGCGGCGGCAGAAAAGGGGTCAGGTACCAATAGTGGCTTTAAAAAAGGGGTCAGGAACCAATAGTGCGGAGCACCCTCCGGGCCTTTTGGCTATTGGTTCCTGACCCCTTTTTTAAAGCTCCCCTTTTCTGCCGCACGGAGCACCCTTCGGGCCATGTGGCTATTCGCACCTGACCCCTTTTTCTGACCCCCCCACTCTCAGCGGCGGAACATCATGAACGCAAACAGATCACGGATTTCCTGATCGTTGAGTTTATCGAGCATCCCGTCGGGCATCAGAGATTTTCCGGTGTCCCGCAATTCCTCGATGTCGTCACGGTTGAGTGTGATCTGATCCTTGTCGGTCTGCAGCGTCAGCGTTTGTTCGGTGGCCACAATGACCACACCATTGATGACGCGTCCGTCTTTCAGAGCCACAACGGAGGTCGTGAATTGGCGGGGAACCACGGCACCCGGGTCAACAATGTTGATCAGCAGGTATTCCAGGTTGCTGCGGTTGGCTCCGGTCAGATCCGGTCCGATGGACTTGCCTTCACCGTACAGCTTGTGGCAGGAGGCACAGGACTGGCGGAACAGTTCCGCACCTTTTTCCAGCTGGCCGGCGGCCAGAGTCTCGGGGGTCAGCAGCTGCTGCAGGCGATGTATGGTGGCCACACGGGCTTCCGGAGTTTCCTGAATCACTCCCCAGCGCTGCTCCAGAACTCGACGGATTTCCGGATCATCAAACGCCAGCAGCTGACGCACCTGAGACGCCGTCAGATCGTGAGCGCGAACGCGTCCGGCATCGATGGCTTTGATCAGTTCTTCAGCCCACGGTTTTCGGCTGGACAGCGTGTCGATTGCCAGGCCCTGATTGCCATCTCGGAAGCCCGGCAGGCGGTTCAGGAGTTCGCGGGCGATCTCAGGCTTGTCGAAGGCCGCCAGCGCGACGATGGCGGAGTCATAGGCGGCTTTGTCGCCCAGCAGATTGATCAGCATGGGCAGCGATTCGGCATCGCGCGCCTGTGCGAGGGCTCGGATGGCCTGCTGTCGTGCCGCCGGATCGGCCGAAGCATCACCGGCAAGTCGTCGCAGTTCCGAGAGCGCCGTTCCGTCCCCGAAGAGAACCGCGAGGGAATCCACGGAAAGCGTGATCTCGGGATCCATGGTCGCTCGGAGTGTGCGTTCTGCTGTTTGCCAGTCCTGCGGAGCGGTGACTTTCGCCATACCGGCCAGACCGGTGCGGAAGGCGGTGAGCAGCGCGGACGCTGCCCGGCGTTCTGCAGCGTCTTCAGACCGGGACTTTTCAGCGATGAACAGCAGGGTGCTGGAAGCCTGTTCCGGCTGCTGAGTGATCGCGTGCGCGACGCGTCGGACGGCAAACTGCTGCAGTTTCGGGCAGGAGTTGAGGAGTGGGAGCAGATCCGTCTGCAGAACGATGGGTTCAATACCGTACCACGTCATCAGCGTCAGCTGATTTTCCGCTGCAATGGTGGCCACATTCTGCGGGCAGGACAGCAGGCTGAGGGCCAGTTGGGTGCGATCCTGCGGGTTGAACTTCTGCAGGACGGAAACCAGCGACAGGAGCACATTGGCGGGTTGAGGTTTGGCTGCCAGCTGAATCAGTGCCGGTTTGAGCGCCGCCTGATACTCCGGTGTGGCCGCGGCGAGCTGCACGGCGGCCGCCACGGTGACCGCATGGCTGTGCCCGAGGGCGTTTTGCACAAGCACCGGAGTCAGCTGATTGGTGGCTTCCAGTCGGCCGAGGTCCCGGACGGTGAGCTGTGTTCCGTCGAGACGGACCGGTGCGG
>JBDKIW010000387.1:0-5771 GCA_039796955.1 Planctomycetota bacterium | reverse complement strand
GACGGTCAATGATATTCATCCGCCGAACAAGCAGGATGTGGGGCTGCGACTGGCCCAGTTGGCTCTGCGTTACGACTATGGTCAGAACACGCTGGTCGCCGACAGTCCGGAGCTGGAACGAATGGAGATCCGCTCGGATTCATTGAAACTGCATTTTCGCAACACAGCCGGTGGTTTGAAGACGCGTGATGGGCGGGCGCCCACGCACTTTGAAATTGCGGGGCCGGGATCTGGTGGCTTTCATGCTGCGACCGCTGAAGTTCAGGGAGACACGATTGTCCTGACCTCTGAAAAGGTGCTTACGCCGGTGGCAGTACGATTTGCGTGGGACCTGCTGGCCGAGCCCAACCTGACGGGCGGAACCGGACTCTCAGTGGGGGCATTTCGTGCCGGTGAATTGCCGAGCTTTCTCAGTTCGCTGCCTATTGCGGACCAGTACACGCTGGTGTACGACCTCGACCTGAGTCGCTTGAAAGCGGAGATTGCATACGACGTGGATCAGCATCAGCAGGTGCAGGCCTTTGATCGGGTCGGATACCTGGTGGAGTTAACGGCTGCGGACGGCACGATGAAGAATGTGTTTGTGTCGATGAAGGCGTTTACGGACGATGTGAAGAAACTGGCCGTCCCGACTCGCCAGTCGGGCGCTGTGTTTCAGCAGGGAGTGACGGACCTGGATATTTTTTCAGACGTTCCAGAAGTGCAGACGGGCACCGGGGTGAGTGCCGGCCAGATTGAATTCTGGCCGCACAATTACGGCATGAAGAACGCTGCGGGTGTCAAAGGGGCCTCAGAAGAGATTTACGACTTCGGGGACGAGATGGCTCCGCCGGACGAAGGGTACGGATCGATGCAGGTTCATAACCTCGCAGCCGGTCAGACGATTTTCGCGATCAACAACTGGCGAGCCGGGGATCGGGCGGACATTGGGATTGGTCCGGGACCGGGGAATACGCCGGACTGGACATTCACCGCCAACGCCGGCAGCTGGACCAGCAAACGCCTGCGAGTATACGTGCGTCAGGTGAAGTAATCCCTTTCCTTGAGGGAGTTATGTTTTAACGTGCGTTGGTGCCGTTGTTTATGTTGCGTGTGTTCCTGATTTGACTGCAGGGTGAGCTGCGTGTTTGGGGATCGGCTGCGGACGATTCGCCGCCGAATCAGAGCGAACGAGGGGCTCGGGCGTATGGCAGGTTCAGAAATGACGTGTCTCTGTGGGCGGGGGCTGTCCTGGCGATTTCTGTGGTTGTCACTGCTGGTGTTCGTCTCGTGGCAGCAGGTGTATGGGGGCAGTGAACGCGGTCCCAACGTGATTGTGATTCTCGCAGACGATCTCGGCTATGCGGAACTCGGGTGTTACGGTCAAACGCAGATCCAGACTCCGTGTCTGGATCAGATGGCAGCCGAGGGGCAGCGATGGACTCATTTTTACGCGGGGGCGACCGTCTGTGCGCCGTCGCGCAGTGTGCTGATGACTGGCCTGCATCACGGTCACACGCGAGTGCGGGGAAACGCGGGTCGGGGCAATCCGGCGGCGCAGGCACTGCGTGACGAAGATTTGACGGTTGCGGAACTGGCAAGGCAGTCCGGCTATCGAACGGCCTTGTTTGGCAAGTGGGGGTTGGGGGATGTTGGGCCGGCGGAATCGGGGCTTCCCCGAAAACAGGGGTTTGACGAGTTCTACGGGTATTTGAATCAGCAGCATGCGCACAACCACTTCCCGGATTTTCTCTGGCACAACGAGCAGCGGGAGACTCTGAAAAACGTGATCGTGCCGGTGGGAGACACGGGGGCCGGCTACGCGACGACGGCAGTGGAATTTGCTGATGATCTGTTTGCCGAACGGGCCTTGCGATTTGTTGAAGAGTCAAAGGATCAACCATTTTTTCTGTACTGGAGTCTGGTGACACCGCACGCGAACAACGAGCGTACGCGGGCCCTGAAAAATGGTGCGCATGTGCCGGACTTCGGGCCGTATGCGGAGCGGGACTGGTCGGACGCTGACAAGGGACATGCTGCCATGGTCACGCGTCTGGATCAGCATGTCGGTCGGCTGCTGGATCGGTTGCGTGCACTTGGGATAGCCGAGCAGACGCTGGTGTTTTTTACCAGCGACAATGGGCCTCATGATGAAAGCGGGCACAATCCGAAACGTTTTCAGCCTGCTGGTCGGTTCAGTGGAATGAAACGCAGTTTGACGGACGGCGGAATCCGAGTGCCAGCGATTGCGTGGTGGCCAGGGACTGTGGCAGCGGGAGGTGAGTCAGCGCGTGTGGGATACCACGGGGACCTGATGGCCACCTTTGCAGAGATGTCTGGAAGCGATCTTCCGCCGGGGCTGGATTCTGCCAGCCTGCTGCCGGAATTGAAGGGGCAGTCGTCAGCGTTACTGCATGAATTTCTGTACTGGGAATTTCATGAAGGGGGCTTTCGGCAGGCGTGTTTATATCGGGAGCGGTGGAAGGCCATTCGCCAGGCGGGCCGATTGCGATTGTTCGATACGGAAGCGGATCCGGCGGAGCAAATGGATGTGGCTGCGGACCATCCGGAGATTGTGCGGACGGTGACGGACTATCTGAACAACGCCCGCACGGATTCTGCGGACTGGCCGGTTGCAGCGGAATAGCACCGGAGAGGTGTTCGTGTGAGCGTTGCGTGAGCACTCGGGCCGTGACAACCTCGAATCGTGGCTTCAGGCCGCTGTCAGGTAGACGAGCAACCCGCACTGCCAGGACGCGATGGAGCCGGAGACCGGCAGCGTCAGGCGGCTTTGTCGAAGACGCATCCAGAACAACATCAGCATCACCAGCAGAGTGCCGGCGAGTTTGAGTTGCAGGAAGACGGAGACACCGCCATCGCAGGTCTGGATCAGCCAGCGTCCCAGCGGATTTTCTTCGGTATAGAGCATGACTTCGCGGAAACGCAGGGTGAGATAGCTGTCGTAGAGTGCAACAGCGGCGATCAGCACCTGAAAGAAGGGAAACCACAACTGGAATCTGCGGATATCATCGACCACCTGGTTCATAGGACACTCCCTGACCCTGACTGCACCTGGAACGGCGTCTGGACTGAAGACTGGCTCTGTGGGTGGTGGGACACGCGAGCCATGCGAAGAAGTTTTACCACTGGCAGCACAAGGCAAACACTGCGCCACTTTCTGTGCCACAGCGGGAAAGTGTGACCGGATTTTACAAATCGCCTGGCAGCGCGAGCTGGATCGGCTTGGTTTGCCCTTCGAGAGTGCTCGATCGCTCAAACAGGAAGCAGCCCTGCATGACTGTTGAGCGGGAATCCGAGATGGTCTGAGTGAGAGTGAACGTGCTTCAGGTGTTGGTGTTGGCGTTGTCGCTGCGTTTTGCGGCAGGATTGCGCGGAATGCCGACGAATGGCCAGTGCTGTCGACAAGTGGAATGACGCCTCGGTGTGTGTGGGTGAGGCACTTGGGGGGATGTCGCGGGGAGCGGTACGCAAATGGCGGCTGCGGAATGGCGGCGGCCCCTGACCATGACGACAGCGGCCCTCGCTGCGGCCTGGAACTGCGATTCCGGAAATCCCTTCGAGGGCCTCGCTGCCGGGGCGGGGGTGGCTGTGTCGGACGCGGAACGTGTCACTCGGCAGGAGCGTGTTTTTGTGAAAGAGCGGGGTTCCGGTTGTCGTCAGAACGGGCTTACCGTTAAGCTAGTGTGAAAATGCGGGAGCGGGTAGTTTTGAATTCCCCGAACTGCTCCTGTGCCCACAGTCCGGACTGGCCTGAGTTTCTGTAGCAACGTTGATTGAGGAACCTGTATGAGTGCGACTTCGCCGACCAACTCCCGGTCAGAATCTCCGCAGTTACTGGGGCACCCCACGGGGCTGTTCAATTTGTTTTTTGCCGAGATGTGGGAGCGATTTTCGTACTACGGCATGCGGGCGCTGCTCGTTTTCTACATGACGAAAGGCTTTCTGGGGTACGACGACGGTCAGGCGTATACGGTCTACGGAGCGTACACGGCACTGGTGTACATGACACCGTTTATTGGCGGGTTGCTGGCGGACCGGTTGCTGGGACAGCGGATTGCGGTGATTATTGGCGGCATGCTGATGGCCGCCGGGCACTTGATTATGGGTGTTGAGGACCCGCGGGCGTTTTACCTGGCCTTGTCACTGTTGATTGTGGGCAATGGCTTTTTCAAGCCGAACATTTCTTCCATCGTGGGGACACTGTATCCCCCGGGCAGCAGCAAGCGGGACGGTGGGTTTACGATCTTTTATATGGGGGTCAACCTGGGAGCGGCGATGAGCCCGCTGCTGTGCGGCTACATTGGCGAGACGTATGGCTGGCACTGGGGATTTGGCCTGGCGACGATCGGCATGCTGGTGGGGCTGGCCGTGTTTGTCATGCCCACTCGGTTGACGCAGGCCTTGATCGGAATTGGCGCGGCGGGGGCTGTTTATTCACTGCTGGTGTATCGAGCCAACAATACGGCTGCGATTTTGTTGAACGCCTTTGTGGCCGTGTGTCTGGGAATTGCGGCGGTGATTGCTGTGCTGGCACTGGGCAAGGGCGGCCTGCCGTCGGGCGCCGGGGCTTCGCGTCATGGACGTGTGAGCGGTCGCAGCATTGGCCTCGTGTTGCTGGGTGTGGCCGTGGTGGTACCGGTGATCACATTATTTGTTTCCGGGTTCTCGGTGATTCGGGATGGTGAGCCGCTGCAGTTGGTTTCGAAGGAGCGGATTGAAGCTCTGACGGCCGGGGGCGGCAAGATGGGTGCGATCCTTGCGGTCTTTCTCGAAGAAGTCAGCAAACCGGCCGGTTTGATGTTGACGCTGACTGGAGTGATCGCCTTCGGGTATTTGATTCTGAAGACACTGACGCTGGATACCGTGGCCCGTCATCGGATGACGGTGGTGCTGACGCTGACGTTCTTCTCGATGTTGTTCTGGGCGTTTTTTGAACAGGCTGGCAGCAGTCTGAACAACTTTGCTGACCGCAACGTGGACCGTGTGGCTGAGCAGCAGCGTGTTGTTGAGGGGGACGTGGGATCAGTGATTCGTCTCCAGCCGACTCAGGAGCAGTTGGGTTACACGAACGGTGACGACGTCTTTACACTGGACGACCTGAATGCTCTGCGGTCGAGCGAAGAGGGGAAGGCGAATCCCGACCTCGAAATTGAATGGAAGGTCTCAGCGGACGATGTGGGAATGGGACTGGCGAAGCGTGAGGACGAGTTAGCGGCCAGTACGTTTCAGGCGATCAACGCGGTCTGCATTTTGGTTTTCGGGCTGATCTTCACGAGCTTGTGGTCAGCTCTGGGGGCTCGGGGACTTGATCCGTCCCCCCCGGTCAAGTTTGCGCTGGCGTTGTTCCAGGTGGGCCTTGGTTTTGCTGCCTTCTGGTACGGAGCGACTCAGCATGACCCGCGCGGGATGGCGGGGGTTTCCTGGCTGATCCTGGGGTATGTGCTGCACACAACCGGAGAATTGTGTCTGTCGCCGGTGGGGTTGTCGATGATCGCTCGTTTATCGCCGAAAGTGCTGGTCAGCACGGTGATGGGGGCATGGTTCCTGGCGACGGCGTTTTCTCAGTACCTTGCGGCCATCATTTCCCAGTTTACCGGTTCGAAACATGGTGGAGGTGATTCCGCGTCGATACCGGTTCCGATGGAGAGTGTGGGAGGATTTGGCGACGTATTCTTGCAGATTGCCATTGCCGCGGTGATTTCCTCGGTGATCTGCCTGGCTCTGTCACCGATTCTGAAGGCGTGGACGCATCCGGAAGTGCCGGAGGACGG
>JBDKIW010000386.1:0-4314 GCA_039796955.1 Planctomycetota bacterium | reverse complement strand
GCCCGGTCCTCCACCTCCACACAAACCGGGCCACGATAACCACAGTCCGTCAGCGTCGAGAAGAATTTTCCCCAGTTCACGTCCCCCATGCCTGGAAGCTTGGGCGTGTGATAGCGGTTGGGATGCGCAAGGATTCCGACGCGATCCAGCTTGTGCTGATCCAGCCGCACATCCTTGGCATGAATATGAAATAACCGATCCCGAAATTCCCGCATCGGTCCCAGATAGTCCATGTGCTGCCAGATCATGTGCGATGGATCATAATTCAGCCCAAAACACTCGGACGGGATCGCCTCAAACATCCGCGCCCAGATTTCCGGCGTCGTGGCCAGATTCTTTCCCCCAGGCCACTCATCCGCCGTAAACAGCATCGGACAGTTCTCAATCCCGATCTTCACGCCGTGCTTCTCGGCTTTTCGAATGATCGGCGTCCACGTTTCCAGAAACCGCGGCCAGTTGTCATCCACCGACTTCGTCCAGTCACGGCCCACAAACGTATTCACACGCTGCAATCCCAGTCGACTGGCCGCTTCAATCACCACATGCAGATGCGCCACCGCTGTGTCCGCCTCCGTCGTCACAGGACTGAGCGGATTGGGATAGTAACCCAGCCCGCTGATACCAACTCCCGTGCGAGACACCGTGGCCTGAATCCCCGCGACCGTTTTCTCACACAGGTTGCCGACATCGATATGACTGACACCTGCGTAACGACGCTCCGCCCGGCCCACCGGCCAGCAACAAACCTCCACACAGTCAAACCCGATTCGACCAGCCGTCTCAAACACCTGATCAAAGGACAATTCCGGCAGAATCGCACTGACAAAACCCAGCTGCATCGAATCACCCGCCTGCAGAAACCAAGCCCAACCAACCCGCCGAACACGCATCTTCGGCCCGGTGAAACACCCCAACGTCAGAACACTTCTGCCTCTGACTCAATACCTGCTCAACAATCGCCAGCAACCACGCACTTGAAGGAATCCAGCTGGATCCAACGGAATCAGCCTGTTGGTGAATCCGATCCCTCCCCGTTGCTCAACAGGGAGGGATTCGGTCCAGCCTGTCAGCGCCTCAGCCCAGCTGAGTCCGCACTTTTTCAAGCAACGCTTTGGTCGCCCGAATGCCGGCAAACTCATCCAGCTTGCTGCCTTCGTACTCAATTCCGACATAGCCGGAGTAGCCAGCCGCCAGCACGATCTTCATCATCTTCAGGTAGTCCGTTTTCGTCTCATTCCCCGCATCATCGAAGTCATGCGACTTGGCACTCACCGCCTTCGCAAACGGCATCAATTCTTCCACGCCCTGGTAACGGTCGTACCACTCGTTGTCCTTAATCCGGAAGTTGCCGAAGTCAGGCAGAGTTCCGCAGTTGGGCAGATTCACTTTTTTCATGACCCCGGCCAGCCACGCCCCATTCGATGACAGCCCCCCGTGATTCTCCACAATCACGTTCAGACCATGCTTTGCACCGAACTCGGACAACGCTCGCAGTCCATCGGCTGCTCGCGACATCTGTTCTTCATATGTGCCCGAACTGCCGGCATTCACCCGAATCGAATGACAACCCAGCGTTTTGGCCGCTTCCACCCACTTGTAGTGGTTCTCAACCGCCTGCTTCCGCTTCGCTTCGTCCGGATCACCCAGATTGCCCTCGCCGTCAATCATGATCAACAGGCTCTTCACACCCTGATCCGCAGCTCGCTGCTTCATCTCCGCAAGATACTTGCCGTCGTTGGCCTTGTCCTTGAAAAACTGGTTAACGTATTCAACGGCTTCAATTCCGAATTCCTTTTTCGCCGTGGCTGCATAGTCCAGGTGATTCAGCTTGCCGCCAAACAGCGTCTTGTGCAGAGACCACTCCGCCAGCGAAATCTCAAACTTGCCGGCAGGAGCCGCGAATGCCGTCCGCCCCAGCAATGAGGCCGCAGCAACAGCCGCCGTGGAGGCCAGAAATGAACGTCGGGAATTGAAACTGTTCATGTGGGAAGTCTTTCCTGATGCAATCAAAAAACAGAATTCTTCAGTGGTTTTTCAGAAATACCAATTCGCCTGAAGGACGCCCCGAGTGTACCGAGCCCATCAGGGATACACAATTCACGCTCTTCTCCCCAAGCCCCGATTTCTGACGTCAAATGTCACAAAACACCCATTCTTCCGCACATCCGGATTGATCCCACAGCAACCTTCCCCGGATCCCTGAACAACACGACCCCACTCGTCGTGATTTTCCAACACCTGCCCCCTCCCATGCAATCCGCCGCCCGGGCAGATTCACCCGTTGCCCCGACCGAAGCCCGCACATGAAGCTTTCCGGCCGCTCCGTGCTACAATACGCACGCTGAGTCCCTGATCTGCCGATGAGGGCCGACGCCATCGGTGACGCATTCAGGGAACAAATCACTCGGCCCACCACCGCCCTGGCACTGCCGCCCTGATCCCAGTTTCCATCCCCAGGCCCGAAAACCTCCATCGCATGCTTCCCGCACCTGCCACGTCCAACCCCTCTATTCTGATTGCCGGTTGCGGCTACACCGGGCTCAGAGCCGCACAGCTGTGGCAGTCCAGAGGCCTGTCGGTCACCGCCATCAGTCGCTCGCAGGATCGCGCAGCGCTATTCCGACACCTCGGCCTGCAGCCTCTCGTACTCAACCTCGCAGAACCTGCAGCATGGCCCGAATTTCCAGCTGCCGACGTCGTCGTCTGGTGTGTCGGCTACGATCGTTCTTCCGGAACCAGTCGCCGCGCCGTCTGGATCGATGGACTCTCCCGTTTTCTTCAGGCACTCCCGCCAGCCACCACTTCCCGCCGTCTGATCCTCACCTCCAGCACCAGCGTCTACGGAGATTCCTCTGGCCTCGAGGTCAACGAAACCACTCCCCCACAGCCTTCACAGGAAGGTGGACAGGCCTGCCTGGAAGCCGAACAAATGCTGACGTCCTTCGCGCAACAGTCCGGTGATGTCTCCGTGATCCTGCGACTGGCCGGGATCTACGGCCCGGACCGACTGCTGCGTCGCCTTGAAGATCTTCACAAAGGAATTCCCATCGCCGCTCACCCCGACGAATGGCTGAATCTGGTGCACGTCGATGACATCGTGAAAGCCCTCGATCACGTCGCGTTCTGCAACTCCCCCCCAGCCCTGATGAATGTGGTCTCCGCCCCCGGACAAACTCGAGAACAGTACTATCAGGCTCTGGCGACACTCGCGAACGCTCCAGCCCCCGTCTTCAACCCCGCCGCGGAACGCCCCGATACCGGACGCGGACGCAGCGGTAACCGTCGAGTCACCAGTGTTGTCCGCTCAGGCTGCGGACTCACGTTTCAATACGACGATTGCCACCTCGGTTTACAGCACGCATTGGGACTGCGGCCGCCGACACAGGAGGGCCCGCAGCGATAAGCCGGGCAAACAACCACTCATGACTCACTCCGCCGACACTGGCCGCTGTTTGCGTTTTCCGCGCAAGACAATGCCTTCAGTGGCGAGGTCCCCGCCTGGTACCGAAGTGGCATTCGGCGCATTCGCTGAAACCAGCTTTGCCTCAGCCTTCATCAGCCCCGGCGCAGGCCCCACACCCTCCAGCGCGCTCAGCTCGATGGTCGCTCTGCCATCCAGATCTGCCCCGTCAGATTCCAGCCCACTCGCCGGTGTTTCGGCCAGTCGCCGGACGCTCTGCACCCGCTCAGCTTCAGCCCCCTCATGACTGGCCAGCGACAGCAAATCCTCCGCAACTCCGGTATAGCCTCGCATTCGCTGAAATGTCCCCAGCAATAACAGGCGGTCGGCCGACAATGGCCGCTCGGCCAACCACTCCCAGAGTTGTTGGCTATGCCGAAGCGACTCAGGTGAATCCGCCCCCGCCGGTCCGTACACGTCTGCCGCCGTAACCCATGCCTGACTCCCATCAGCGGGCACTGACAACGCTGCCTTCAAATACTGAACGGCCTCGCCCGGTTCCTCACGGGCAACGGCCAGCAGCATCAGCCGGAACCAGACCGCGGCGCGCCGTGGTGTCCGCTGCAGGGCCACTTCATAGGCCAGACCGGCCTCTGCATAGTCTCCCTGCCGGTACGCCTGATCCCCCAGAGTCTGCTGCAACAGACTTTCAACCTGCTCCGGTGGATTGGGTGGAGCCATCACGTCCAGCAGGCGAGGATCCGGTACGGCAACGCCGTCCGAGATCAAGGCTGGCCGCAATTCCATGGCCCCACCCATAACGTTCGGCGTCAGAGGAAGTGTCGTGGAGCCGACAACCATTGAAATATCGGTACGGCCTAATCCTGAGGGCAAACCCCCGCAGCCTCCCACGT
>JBDKIW010000385.1:0-5027 GCA_039796955.1 Planctomycetota bacterium | reverse complement strand
GCTCCAAGGCCATAGATATCAACGGCAGGAGTAATCTGTTCGGGATTGCCGACAATTTGTTCCGGCGCGATATACGCCGGTGTGCCCACGATCTGCCCGGCAACTGTGATGGTCTGGTCCTCGGCAAACCTGGCGGTGCCGAAGTCCGAAATCATGGGCTGCCATTTGCTGAAATCCAGTGACGTCTCGGCTGCGTCTTCAGGAACGTCAGGCTGCACCGGCTGCAACAGAATGTTCGAGGGCTTCAGATCGCGATGAATGACGCCGTGCTGGTGTGCGTGCGACACGGCGGCGGCGATCTGCACCATGAGCCTGGCGGCGTCTGAATCGGATACGGTGTGACCATGGATCAGTCCGCGCAGCGATGGCCCGCGTACGTACTCCATCACGATCGCTGGAGGGCCCGGCAGCGTCAGTACCTCATGTATTCGAACGATCCCGGGATGGGAGAATCGACCGAGTGCGGAGGCTTCCCTGAGTAACCGCTGAATATCCTGCAGGGCTGGTGTGTTGGTTCGCAGAAACTTGATTGCCACCGAGCGGCCGATACTGCTGTCCAGCACTTCCCAGACCTCCCCCATACCTCCTGCGCCAATCCGGCGAATCGGGACGAAGCGGGGGGGCAGAATGGGCGTCGTCAGGTGATCGGCCGAGCTGGTCTGTTTCGGTACCGCGTCGGTGCGATTCGCGATGGATGTCTGGCAGGTATCCAGTGGCGGAAGAGCTGTATACGTCATGGGGCGACAGCGAGCCATGCTGATGGCAGAAACACCGCAGTGTTCCATCAGATCGGCCCACGCCGGACAATCGGCAGCTTCAACGGCTTGCGGGAGTCGATTGCGACAGGATGTGCAATGGGCCAGATGCTGTTCGAGGAGCAGAGCGGGTTCTTCCTGAAGAATGCCGCTGAGGTATTCCTGCAGATCTGCATCGGTGGGGCAGAGTGTCTTGTGATTCAGATGATCCTGCTGCATTGCCTGCCTCTTTGTTGTCACGCGGACGTGCCAGAGTGTCCCGTACAGATGTCCCTGCCGCTGGGAAGCAGCCTGCCGGCCTGATGTCAGGGTTCGGACTGCAATCCCTGAATCCGTCGAACCTCAGCCGCCAGAAGCTGCTGTACACGCATGCGTGCAGAATGCACCGAGTAAACGGGGAGATTCAGTTCGGCGGCTACGTCGACACCGGAGCGATTTTCGAGAGCAGTGCGACAAAACGCCATCCATGTGCTGGGACGGACTCGTTGCTGCACCAGCGTCATCGCCTGAGCCATGATGTCCATTTCCCGAAGCCGCTCATATTCTGTTTCGAGAGCTTCAATGTCATCCGAGGCTGATTGAAACTGCTTTCGCAAGTGTCTCAGTCTTGCCTGGTCTGAACGCACAATAGCATCACACCAGCAACGCCAGGCGATTGCCTTGAGCCATGCACGAAAACTACCGCGACCATTGTGTCGGAATCCACCGATCTTCTGCAGTACGACGACCATTGAGTTCTGGACGAGATCTTCGGCGTCCGCCCCCTGCACATGGTTCCAGCGGCACCAGTTCAGCACGACTTCGTTGCAGCGTTGGGAAAAATCATGCCACGCGTCACGCTCGCCCGACTGGATTCGTCCCAGCAAACCGAGGGATGTATCGATCGAAGATCTGGCCAAGTATCACCCTGCCCGAACGAAGACATCAAATCCCGCGCTGCCGTGCAGCACGCCGGGAAAATCCAGGGCGACGAGTCTAGCGTCGCTGCCTCTTAAAACAAGCTTTTTCATCAGGGAATCAGCCTTGATGACCCTGGGCCGTTCCGATTTTCAGAAAATCTCGAAAAGCCACTGTGGTTTTCGAGAGCAGGTACCATCTGGTTACCGGGCATTTGTGAGTGCATTTTGGCGGAGCCTGAAAAAGACCCCGCTTTTCACCCAACTTCCGGTCTCGCGCGAAGTCTGTGCCTCGCATCCACTGACATGGATACTGGTTCAGCGAGGTTGTCGGGTGATGAGCCGCGTCAACTCGGATCGAGTGCTTCAGGTCAGCGTTCTGCGGAGGTGCTGATCGGAGTTCGAGACATTGAAAACGGGCGGGCAGAACGGCTATCTGCCGTCAATTCCTCCTGCCTCCCGGTGACGGTCTGGCGGCGCGTGGTGTTTCATCGGTTTGAAACACCGGACGCGGTCCGTCGGCAAGCTGTCATTGAGCATCGGTCCGTGGGGTATTTCCGGATTCCGATGTCCGAATTCTTTTGATGTTGTTGACTGGTGGTCTGGCTGACATGCATTCTGCAAGGTGCGTTCAGGCCTCCAGTTGTTTTTCTCTGGAGTTCTCTGCGATGTCACTGACCCAATGGATCAAAGAAGCGTCTGCTTTGCTGGCATCGCGTCCTTCCCGTGCACGGCGTCGACGGGGTCGAAGCGCGACCCCCCTGCGACAGCAACGCTGGCTCAGTCATCCCCTTCGTCATACGACGGATACGCTGGAGGATCGCGTCATGCCTGCGACTCTGGTCTGGGGGGGAGATGTCAATCAGCAGTGGGCCGGGCGTGTGGGTGAGACGACCAACTGGAGCGACGCTGGGGGCTATTCTTCGCCGATGTCCGGTGATTCCCTTGTCTTCGGTGACCTCGATGGTAGTCGGGTGCTGCTGAATGACACGGGTGCAGGGTCAGTCTATCAACTGGTGTTCACTGCAGACGGGTATCAGATTGACGGCGAATCCATCGAGCTCAGTCACCCGGAGGTGGATCTGCAGAGCACTGTCGGCAGCACTGTGCTGGAGATGCCTTTGACGCTGGTGGCGACAACGACGATTGATATCGTGGGCGGCACGACAGATTTGCAGGGGCCACTGAGCGGTACCGGTGGTTTTACCAAGACCGGCAGTGGCAGTCTGATTCTGAGCGGTGGTGGCAGCTTTGCAGGGGAGACTGTTGTCAGCGAGGGCACGCTCGAGATCTCCAGCACACTGTCCGGCTCATCGACTTTGTTTGTCGCGACTGAGGCGACGCTTTCGGGCTCGGGGGTTTGGTCCGGGACCGTTTCTGCTTCTGGTGAGGTGTCGCCGGGTCAGACCACGGGAACCTTGTCGACCGGGGACGTGACTTTCGCGCCAGGGAGTACCCTCCGGATTCACCTCGCGGGGACATCGGCCGGGCAATATGACGTGCTGCAGTCTTCCGGGGCAGTCAGTCTCGACGGGACGCTGGCACTTTCCATAGATCCGGATTTCACGCCTCTGGCTGGTCAGGTCTTTGAAATTGTCACCGGGACTTCGGTGTCCGGGAATTTCAGTGAACTCGCGGGGCTCAGCTACAGTGGTGGCATGCTGTTGCCGGTGCGTACCCCGAACTCACTGCTGCTGATTGCCACTCCATTGCCTACCGGACTGATTTCATTCAGTGTGGATAGTGTGGCGATGGGGACGGATCTGGCCGAGTTTTTCAGCAGCGGCATTGGCTCGCTGTCGATCAGTGGCAGTGTGCATGTGGCGGGGCAGACACTCTCGGGTGTCTTTGCGCTCTCACGCCAGTTGGACGCTGAAGGAAATCCCCGGATTGTTGTGTCGGCGACGCAGTTGGCATTAAGTCTGAATGGACAATCGGGCAACCTGTTTTCACTGAGTAATGGTTCCGGTGTCCTGGTGCTCACAAAGTCTGGATTTGCGGCTACGGTTCAGACAACGCTCAACGATTTTCTTCCCGGGATCGCGCTGTCCGCCGGCGCTGAACTCACCATCAATACCCTTGATCAGGCAGTCAGCGAAACCGTAACGATCAATGGCCAGTCGATGACTCTGCAGCTGCCGGCAGGTCCCTACGTGCGCATCGCAACGACCGACACCGTGTTAACGACGGACGTGATCGATGTGCATGGCAGCTTCACTCTGGAAACCACAGGGTCCGGTCCGACGCGCGAGATACTTCTCGGAGCTTCGGGCGTCAGCGCTTTTCTGGGAGATCAGGCGGGGACGCTTCAGGATTCAGCGGATGACACCGGAGTGCGTCTCAATGACGGTTTCCTGCTGGCGGTTGTCACGTCCGCCGGAACGATGGCTCTGAATGTCCAGGGAGCCATTGTGCTGGATGGAGTTTCACAGCTGACTCTGAGTGGAATGGGATCGCTGGAAATCAACAGCATCGGCGAATCAATCGTGCGCACAATCACAGTGGGCGACATCAGTGGAACGCTGGATCTGCAGGCGGATCTTGAGCGCATGGCGCTGCGCAATGTGGTTGCGGCGTTTCCGGGGTTTGTCGAGTTTACCGGTAATTTTGCGATCGAACGCGTGGTTGATGGCAATACCACCACGTTGCGGGCTGCAGCCGCGGATGTGGGGGCGTTTCTGGGAGTTCAGGCGGGGCAGCCGGATGAACTGGGCGTTCGTCTGTCCAACGCGGGCGTAGCGCTTCTGATCGAGAAAACGACGGGCTCGCCTGTGAAAATTGCTGCCGGTTCCGCGGGTGGCACGCTCGAGCTCAAGGGACTGCCCGAGCTGACACTGGCCGGCTCTCTGGCGCTGGAAATCAATCACCTCGATGAATCCATCAACACCAGCATCACTCCGCTTTCCGGCCCCGCCATTCCGCTGGTGTTCGAAACGGAAGACTCTGTCCGGCGATTCGGGGGATCATTGACGCTGGGAGTTGCGGGGTTCACTCAGCTGACCGGGAACTTCGGATTTGAAAAGGATACGGCTGGCACGCCCGCCCGCCTGAAGTTGGCAGCAACGGAGGTCTCGGCCTTCCTTGGAACAAATTCCGGTACGGCCGATCCGGGCGATGATATCGGCGTACAGCTCACCGGGGCTCGATTTGGTGGTGTATTCTTCAAAGGGGCAGATGCGAATACCTATGCGTTTGATGCGCTGGGTGCGGCAGAGTTGATCAACGTTTCCGGTCTGACACTGGAGGGGAGTCTCGCAGCCCGGATCAACACAACCGGAGCGGCTGTCAACGAATCGATCGCCGTGCCTGGCGGAGCCCCCGTACAGGTGGTCTTTGAAGAAGGGGAGGATGCTCCCGTCTTCAGTGGGACGGTCAC
>JBDKIW010000384.1:0-5519 GCA_039796955.1 Planctomycetota bacterium | reverse complement strand
GCGGTCTCAGCAGCGGTCAGAGTGACCATCAGCAGGAAACATCCCGCAAAACAGGCCGCAATCCGTAACGCTGGCGGACAGGGCAGGATTTGATGTTTGTAGTTCATGTTCGGAATTTGCTGGATTTGTCAAAGATTCGAAGGGTTACGACCCGAAACAAGAGGAGAAGCACCGTTGGAAACCGGCTGTACCGTCTGTTTTACGGGTGGATGTTGCACTGAGCAGGTGCCATTCGTCAAACGAAACAGGGAACAAGCAGGGGGTCGTTCCCGGGACTGTGTTGAACAGTTTCGTGGTGTCAGTGTAGCGACGATACCCGGTTGGGGTCGACGTCAAACTGGTGCCGATCGGTTGAAGTCACGGCGTTAGTCATGGATACGGTTATCTGCCGGTTGCCGTTGGATCGAAGTTGGGTATGCCTCGATTCACGAAGCATCTCAAGGAAGGGGTAGCGATGAGGTATTACTTTCTGGCCCTGGGCGCCCTTGTGGTGGTCTGCATGGGCTGTGCCACGATGGACGGCACATCCGTTGTGAAATCCAGTCAGCACGTCGCACCTCCCGCGGCCATGCTCCAGCATCCAGGGCCCATGGTGGATGGTCCCGGTCCCGGAGTGTTGGGTGTGTTGGCTCAGCCGGGGCCCGCAATGGCCGGTCCGGTCATGTCCACTCAGGTGAAATTCATCGGTCAGGATGGTATGTCCGTTGGCTGGTTGTCAGGCACTGCCCTGGCTCGGAACCAGCGCTTCGTACCAGGTCGGGCGGACTTCCCTCAGGGGTCGATCTACCAGCTGGTGCTGTCCAATATTCCCGGCGAAGGCTGGGAAGGCCAGAGCCTGTATCCGACACTCGAAGTTCGAGGTGCTCACCCGAACACGATGGCTTACCTGCAGCACAACACTGTGCCGCTGGAACTGACGGAAGAAGATCTGGAACACATCCGCAGCAACAACATGGTGACGAAGGTCATCTACCTGCCTAATCCTGAGTTCCAGGCTCGTGCGATTGCCGGTGTGGAAACCCTCGTCTCCACCACGCTTGACCCGGGTGTTGACCCGATTCAGCAGGCTGAGAAGATGGGCACCGTCATGCTGGTGCTGCGAGTTGGAAACAAGGAAATGAACTTCGAGCAGCCGGTCATGGCTCCTCAGGCGGACGGCAGCGTTCAGCCGGTTTCATTCTCCACTATGGACGGTGATGCCGGTGAGTATGCACCTCCAACCCCGGTTGGAATGCTCCCAGCCCACATGCAGGGTGTTCCCGGAGCCATGATGGCTGCTGTGGGTGCCCCAGGCAGTCACATGCCGGTGTCCGGAATGGGACCAACCCCGGTCTGGGGATCGCCGATGACGGGAACTCCGATCGGTCTGCCCGGTCCTCCACACCTGCCGCTCGGAGGTCCAGCTGGTTTGAAGTCTCACACGATCCGCAACCTGAGCGACAATCGGATGCCGAAACCTGTCGACCACATGCTGATCGACGTGGAACATGATCCGGGTTACAGCGTTCCGGAGCCAGTGAAGCACATTCAGTATCGTGAAAAGCATCCGGTTTACGAGCCGGGCGAAGTCTCTACTCCCAGCTCACGCGGAGCGGTCTTCGTTCCCTGATCACAGGTTGGACTTTGAGTCCGAAATGCTTCAGCCTTTGTTCAGATGAGTACTCGCAGGGGCGATCGAAGCGGCAGCTTCCATCGCCCCTGTTTCATGTCCCATGGTCTCTGAATTCGTGAAGGTGCAGCGCTGATGAAAGTCGCGACACGACAACTTCTGAGCCTTCTGTTCGCCGCCTTTGCGGTGTCCCGAACGGCCACTGCTCAGAATCCCGCCGATGCTCCGTACTATCAGCCTCTGAACGACCGACTGCCGCCGGGCTACAATGCCGAAATCCTTGAACGTGTGCGTCGGGATGACGCCCACTGGCTGCAGCCCGTTCGTGTGGAAGTTCCCTCAACTGCTCAGGTCTCTGCTTATTCCGCCACTCCCGAGCCGCTGCTGACTGGAGATGCTCCAGCGCAGTTTTCTGTCTCCACCGGACACCTGTACCGTCTGCGACTGGCGGAAATGCCGGAATTCCCGGGGCTGGAATTGTTCCCTTCCATCGAAATTCTTGATCGCCTGCACCCACCGGAGGGGCTTAAAGAGAGCTATCCGATTCCCATCGTGTTTGATGAAGCGGACCTTCGAGCCGCTGCAGAGGGTTTGCTGGTCACTCGGGTGATCTACCTGGAACGGCCGCAGATTGCGGCATCCGGCGATCCGCTCCGCAGCGAAAGAGCTCAGACCGTGGCACCCGGAGGCAATGCCATCGATCTTGCTGCCAGACATGGTCGTCCGATGGTGATTGTGCGGATCGGGGGCCGCGTGCCGTCGGGGCCTGACAGCCCTCCCCTGTTCTTTGGAACAGGTGGACCTCTGGTGGCGGGTGAGCCGGTTGCCAACGATGCTGGTGTCGCCCGAATTCCCCGCCGACAAGCCGGGCCTGTTGCCAGCTTTCCCTGAAATTGACCCTCCCGGCGGGAACGCACTGCTCAACCCGCAGTCTTCAACGCCATCACTCTGAACACTCCACATGCTGCCGAGTTCACAGGAATTTCCGCAGATCCTCTGAGATGAGCAGGACGAATCGCATGAACGATGCACAAACCTTCTTCCGCCGGCTGCTGGCCGCTGGTCTTGCCGGATCCGGAATGGTGACTATCGCAGGGTGCAGCATCACCTCGGCCCTGCAGCATGAGCCCGATCATGTGTACTCCACCACGACGCCACAGATGCTGGAACATGAAGCTGGTGATCAACCCGTTCCAGTCCCCGCGAATTATCCGGAACAGGCTGGGGCATGGGGCTTCCGAAACACCGTTGATTCCGGCTTGCTGACTCTGCGTCGGGTTTCGCTGCAGGACGCCTTCGAAGAATCCGACGACGAGGGCGACGAAGCTGTGGTTCGACTGTCTCCCGCATTCCGTGGGAAGTCGGCTTCTCGTACCCCAGCCCGTGAAGCACGGGGAGGAGTCAGGCCCTCCAGCTTTCACCCGGCGGAGCCTCGGCTGGAAATGTCACCGCAGGGAACGCCGCTGCAACGGATGGAAACAATTGCCCCTTCGGCGACCGCGGATCTCTACCCGGATGAATACCTTTATGATGGTGGGGACCGTGAGGACTCTGCCGCGATGCACGCCAGGCTGCGCAGTGGTGTTGAAAGCGAAGACACTGTCGCCGGCTATGTGGATGGCACCGGAACTGCAAAAACGGTGGCCTCAAATCGCGTGGCGATCTACGCACCTAGATTTGGCTCGGTACGCTCCGTGACAGGCCTGGTCGCTGATACCAAAATCGATAAGGCGTCAGGAGCCCGGGATGCGATCACCATCGGGAATCTGAAAACCGGTCGCATGGCACAGGAAAACATCGCGGAAACAGCGCTGACAGAAGTCGAAAATCATGATCGCGTGGACGGGATTATTTCCCGGAAACCGGCCATGCAGTCACAGAACAGACATCGCCCGGTTCAGTCGACCAAGGTTGATGAAGGCCATGAGGGGCGAGTTGCCTCCGGGGCGCAGACGTTCAATCGACGCCAGGCATTTGTCCTTGCACAACAGCGTCAGAACGCCGAAATCTGGACCCGTGAACAGTTCCCGGTCATCACCGCGTCCACGGATTCTGCATCGGAAGTCGCTGCCGTCTTCAAAGTGCAGCAGAAGGTCGGATTGGAAGATCAGAACCGTGGCGGGGTACTGCATCTGGTGAAACTGGCAGATCGTGAATCCGCAATGATCGGTGATGTGATTCGATTCACCATCCGGTTTGAGAATACGGGGGATCTGAATCTGCATGACGTGCGAATTGTCGACAACCTGACGCCTCGACTGGAATACGTGGAAGGTTCCGCCACGATTGATGAGCAGCATCCGGGGGCTGTGATGGTGGAACCCAATGGCGAAGGCAGTTCTGTGCTGACCTTCACGCTGGATGGTCCATTGCAGGGGCATAAGACAGGTGTGATCACCTTCGAAGCTCGCGTGCGTTAATGCCCTCGTGCGTTAGGGCCGGCTTGGGTTGGTACCGATCAGCTCGGAGCAGCCCGGGAGATGGTCGGTAATGCGGAATGATTCGCGGCTTCGGTTGTGGGATCATGCTGGCCTACAATTCCGGCCATTCGTCTGATTCATGCAGCGCGATGACGTCATCGCCCACCTGCACGTCGCCGGCCAGGCGGACCACTGCAGTGATCCCGCCGTGGGCCAGCATCGCCGCATAACCACCCGGTCCCAGATTGGTTTCCATTCGGGAACAGGGCGGACAAGTGCCCGAGCCTGACAGTACGGCGGTGCCAATCCGAAACGTCTGGTGACGCAGCGCGGCAAGGTTGATGCCGGAAACGACGATGTTCCTGCGCAGTAATTCCGGGTCCACACGATCACGGCGGAGCAATGCGGCCACGACGGGGAGATGTTCGGCCTGAATCAGGGTGACCTGCCGTTTCGATGCTCGTTTCGGGCGGCAGTGGTGATCGCCTTCGATGCCTCCGGTGACGATGCGGATCCTGTCCCGCTGCTCGATCGTCGCTCGTGACGCAGGAGAAATTCCCAGCCATTCCACCCGACCGACGGCTGTGTTTGTCAGCAGCAATTCCTTCAGAAGCTCCATGATGTCATCCCCGCAAGATTGTCTGGGCAAAAATCCGTTTTGTGTGAGGTTCAGTCTTTCGAGGTGATTCTAGTCGCGGATCGCGGAGAAGCAGGTCCAGGCCCGGAACTGTTTTGCTTTTCTTCACGGTTCCCGGTTGACGCCGGTCCATCGTTTCACCAGATCAGTGTCCGCTATGACAGGGACTTTTTTGGGGGGGGAAGATTGTGTGTGAAAGACCGACGCAGCTTTGCAGGGCCCACGATGCAAAAGGCCCGTCGAGCTGAATGTCGACGGGCCCGTGGGAATAAAAACGAATCAATGGCGAGGACGCTCACATGCCGGACTGTGGGGCTTCTTCGCTGTCTGTGTCGACAACTGTCTTGCGGGATGCGGGAGCTTTGCTGGCGGTCGTTTTTCTGGCAGCGGTTTTGGCCTTTGTCTTTGAGGCAGCCGTTGACTTGCTGCTGGCCTTTGGTGCGGCCTTGGTTTTGGCTGCAGCGGTTCGTGATGTCGTTCCAGCTGCTGTTTTTTGCGACGATGTGGCGGGCTTTTTGGTGGTGGCAGAGTCCGCCGATTTTTTCGCTGCTGACGCGGTGGCTCGTTTGCCGGTGCTGGATTTTTCTGACTTCTCCTTTGTCGTCGACTTGCTGGTGCCGCTGGATTTTTTCGTGGACGGACCGTCTTCGGCGGCGCTGGCCGAGGCCACTTTGGTCGATTTTTCGGGAGGCTTGGGGGCAATCTCGGCGAGGGCGGAGACGGTCGTTGCCAGGTAAGCCATCACACACATCAGACACGTTTTACGGAACATGACGAGGAACTCCTGAAGGAAACTCGACACAGGACTAGAAACTCTACGACCTGAAACCAAATCAGGGTGAGATATCCTGTA
>JBDKIW010000383.1:0-17351 GCA_039796955.1 Planctomycetota bacterium | reverse complement strand
TCCATCGCCTGCTGTTTTCACGCTGCGTGCTGAACAATCGGTGTACCATACCTGAAATTGGCCCGGCAATTATCGTGGCCAATCATACCAGCCCTGTGGATCCCATCCTGCTTTGGACTGATCACTATTCAACTTTCCGGCAACCTCATCTCCGAGTGATCGGGTATCTGATGGCGCGGGAGTATTATGATCATTCTGCCGTAATCAAATGGGTCTGTCGCGCCATGGAATGTATTCCGGTGGATCGTAACGGGCGGGATGTCCAGCCGGTGAAGCAGGCATTGCGGCGGCTTCAGGAAGGTCGCCTGCTGGGGTTGTTCCCGGAAGGTCGCCTGAACCAGAGCAGTCCGGAGACATGTTTGCTGGCAGCCGACACAGGTGTTGCCTGGCTGGCTCTGAAAGCCAATGTTCCCGTGCTGCCAGTCTTCATCCATCAGGCGCCGCGTTCTGATTCCATGGTAGGCTGCTTTTTTGTACGAACTCGAAGTCGTCTGACCTATGGACCACCTCTCGACCTGTCCCCCTGGCGTGGTACCCACTGGACTCAGGACCAGCTTGCAGACGTTACGGACCTGATCATGAAATCCATTGCGGATCTGGGTGGCATTCAGTTTACGCCGACGGTTCGGCGAGCAGCATCGGCTTCGGCCGAATAATTCCTCGGCCGAAGACAAAGTCGGGCAAGGCAATAATCAGCCGGCTCGTCTGCGGGTCCGTCCCGGTTGAGGGACAGCGGGGGCGGTGACTTCCCGTGGTGGTGACAGATCAGTACTCTGCGAACGGTACGAGTGCACCGCGTGCCGGGTTCCTGGCGAGTGGCCTCAAGTTTCCCCTGCAGGCAGATATGTCAGACAGTAATTCAACGGCTGCCCCATTTCACTCAGACGACGTCATGTCGCATGAGCGATACATCCGTATCCGCGGAGCGCGGACTCATAACCTGCGTGAAGTCTCGACAGAAATTCCCTGGGGCAAACTGATCGTCGTAACAGGTGTCAGCGGTTCCGGAAAGAGTTCACTGGCTTTTGACACGCTGTTTGCCGAGAGCCAGCGGCGGTATCTGGAGTGCGTGTCGGTCAAGACGCGCGGGTTGCTGCATCAACTGCCGCGGGCTGACGTGGACGAAATTACGGGCCTTGCACCGGCCATCAGTGTGGACCAGCGAGTTCATTCTGTTCCCCAGCGCAGCACACTGGCGGTCACCACGGAGATTTATGATTTTCTGCGGCTGTTGTATGCCCGCGGGGGAATGGCACATTGTCCGCAGTGTGCTCGGCCTGTGGAGCGGCAGTCGGTCGATCAGATCGTCAATCGGACTCTGCAGTTTGCTGAACGCACACGCCTGATGATTCTGTCCCCGATGGTGCGTTCGGGAAAAGGTGCGCATCGGGAGATCCTTGAACGCATTGTGCGGCTGGGTTTTGTCCGCGCGAGGATTGACGGCGTGCTGGTGGACCTGGCAAATCTACCGGCGCTGAATCCCGCTGTTGCTCATCAGATCGACGCCATCGTGGATCGGATCGTGATCAAGGAGGGGATAGCCGGACGTTTGCGTGAATCCATAGAGCTGGCCTGTCGTGAGAGTGACGGGACCTGTGTGATCAGTGCCGAGCAGAATGGTCAGTGGGAGGATCGTTTGTTCAGTACGCGTTTCTGCTGCCCGACCTGTGACCTGAGTTTTCCCACGCCGGATCCCGGAACATTCAGCTTTCATTCTCCTCGGGGAGCCTGCCGTGCCTGTCAGGGAATGGGCATTGAAGGCGCGGCCATTGAAGGGGAAGTGACCACCTTTCGCAGGATCCCCTGTCAAACGTGTCAGGGCGACCGTCTGCAGGAGTTTCCTCGACGCGTAAAGTTTCTGAACCTGACATTACCGGATTTTTGTCGTCTGAGTGTGCAGGCCGCGCTGAAGACAACTACAGAATGGCTGCACAAGTTGACTCAGCCGGACCTGCTTACTCAGGAATCGCGTCTGGTTGCCGAACGGACTCTGCCGGATATTCACTCGCGACTGAAGTGCCTTGATGACGTTGGCGTCGGGTATCTGACGCTGGACCGCCCAACTCGCACGTTGTCCGGAGGAGAATTCCAGAGGGCTCGACTGGCCGCCTGCCTTTCGTCCAGATTGTTTGGTGCACATTTTGTTCTGGACGAGCCGACCGCAGGCCTTCATCCGCGCGATACGCACCGTCTGCTGGCGGCGTTAAAGCAGCTGCGGGACGATGGCGGAACTGTGATTGTGGTTGAGCATGATCCGCAGGTTATGCAGGCCGCGGACTGGCTGCTGGACCTGGGTCCCGGCGCGGGTGCCGATGGTGGGCAACTGTTATTCGCCGGAACACCGGAAGATTGTCGGCAGAAGAGTGATTCTCCAACAGGACGTTTTCTTCGCGCGCTCGACGAACGGCAGCAAGCGGCGTCACCGGAGGCTCAAAACGCCGAACAGAAACCCGCCGAACACGTACTGAAAATCATCGGGGCTCGCTGTCACAATCTGAAAAATGTGACCGTGGAAATGCCTCTGAATCGTCTGACCGGGATCACCGGCGTCAGTGGCTCCGGAAAAAGTTCACTGGTACATGGAACTCTGGTGCCATGGTTGCAGGCCGTGCTGCAGCAGGGCCGGGCGCCGGATGTCGTTGCCGCGGATACGGAATGCGAGGGGATTGAGGGGACCGAATTCATTCGCCGACTGGTCGCCCTGGATCAGACTCCTGCGGGGCGTTCCTCGCGTTCCTGTCTTGCCACACTGACGCCTGTGTGGGATGAAATCCGCAGGTTATTCGCGAAGACGCGTGATGCAAGAGCCCGGGGCCTGAAGTCACAGTCGTTCAGCTTTAACTCCGGCTCCGGTCGCTGTGCCACCTGCCTTGGCACGGGGCTGCGTAATATTCGGATGGCGCTGCTTCCGCATGCCACAGTGCCCTGTGCCTCATGCCAGGGAACGCGTTTCAGTCGCATGATCCGTTCCATTCAGTTTCGGCAGAAATCCGTCGCGGATGTGCTGCAAATGCGTGTGGATGAGGCCTGTAGTTTCTTCAGTGAATTTCAGCGCCTCCGGGAAATCCTGCAGACGTTCTGTGATGTTGGACTGGGATATCTGCCACTGGGTCAACCCTCCACAACGTTTTCAGGAGGGGAAAGTCAGCGGGCAAGGATGGCTGCTGAGTTAGCAATCCCTTCCACAGAACACACGCTGTATGTGCTGGACGAACCAACCAGCGGCTTACATGCCAGCGATATCCGGATGCTGACGAATCACCTGCGGAAACTTGTTGGCCTTGGTCACAGCGTGCTTGTGATTGAACACAATGAAGAAGTGATCCGACACTGCGACTGGATCATCAATCTTGGCCCGGATGCTGCGGCAGGCGGCGGAGAAATCACGTTCATCGGTCCACCATGGCAACGGCCACGGTGCTAGGTTGTTACGCCCTGATGACGGACGAAACTGTGTCGCGGCGTTTCGGTACCGTTTCACAGGCCTGACCTGCCCGGAATCTACTGGGACATGTCAGGGCACGATGTGAACCATCATCAGATCGTGAGTTTCCCCCAGCCATGCGGTATGCCCCACGATAATCACTTTGCTTCCCGTCGAAAGCACGCCGTTCCGTTTTCCCCAGGGGATGACGACCTGCAGCAGGACCTCTGCCGATTGCTGCACGGCCCGATTCAGAACCGGGGTCACCCCCCAGTAGAGGCACATCCGGCGTGCAACTTCCTCACGATCCGTGAAGGCCAGAATCGGCACGCGGCCTCGCATTCGCGACAACGCCAGAGCTGTGCGTCCGGTGACCGTGGTGACAACGATCAGATCCGCCCCCAGATACTCGGCAGCCGCAATGGCCCCGCGCGTGACAGCCTCTGTGACCGGGCGAGCCCGACGCGATTCTTCATCGGGAATCGCTGACAGAGTCATGGCAGAGACGAGTGGTTCTGCTTCCCGGGCAATGCGGTCCATCATGCGGACACACTGCACTGGATTCTGCCCGATGGCAGTTTCTCCCGACAGCATCACCGCATCAGTTCCATCCAGAACGGCATTGGCGACGTCGGTGACCTCAGCCCGCGTCGGCAGTTCGTTGTTCTGCATGCTGTCCAGCATCTGGGTAGCGGTAATCACAGGGATTCGCAACAAATTACAGCGCCGAATGATGTGTTTCTGGAGAATCGGAACGCGGCTGATTTCCGCTTCCACCCCGAGGTCTCCTCGAGCCACCATCACCGCATCAGTCACGTGCAGAATCGCATCCAGATCGTCAATGGCCTCGGTCTTTTCAATCTTCGCAACAATCAACGGCGTGTAACGGGGCCCGTAAGATTCGATCAGCCGCTGCAGAGAACGAATGTCGTCAGCACTTCTGACGAAGCTCAATCCGATAAAATCCAGTTGATGCTGCAGGGCCCATTCGAGGTCGCTGCGATCCTTTTCAGTGACGCTGGGGGTACTGAGCGCCACCCCTGGCAGATTGACTCCCTGGCGACTGCGAATCCTGCCGCCCTGAGTCACCTGACATTGCACCCAGCCCGCCTGCACATCCTTGTCCACAACCTGCATCGCCACAGTACCGTCGGCCAGCAGAATCCGATCCCCCGGACGCACGTCATCAATCAGGGGCTCATAGGTGCAGGTCAGGTCGGTGGACTGCTGTGACTCAACGCCGCGGATAAACCGAAACATGGCGCCTTCCGGGCAGACCATGTCTCCACCAGCCAGTTCACCGAGACGAATCTTGGGCCCCGACAGGTCTCCAAGGATACCAATTGGGCGCTCGAGCTCTGCGGAAACCTGGCGAATCCGCCGAACCAGCTCAGACAACCATGCGTGAGTTCCGTGGGCAAAATTCAGCCGAAAGACATCCACGCCCTCAAGGATCAGCGAACGCAGCACTTCAACCGATTCACTGGCCGGCCCCAGCGTCGCAATGATCCGAGTCTTGGCTATTTTCAATATCGCGGTCGACGGCTCTCTGGAAGACACAGGAACTCTCCGTGGTTGTTCAAACGACACACCAGCTGATCGGGGAAACAGTCCGGATCACTCACGCCCTGCATTCCAACGTATACGGGCCCCTGCGGTCTGGTCCGGAAAAGCAATTCACAGATGAATGGGTATAAACCGTTGCTGCTCCCCGGGTCCGGGAGCTTCGGGGGGATCAATCCACGACAACTCGTGCTCACCAGCCAGACCGCTGCGCAGCAACTCTTTGAATCGACGCGTCAGCTGAAAGAGCAGATCACGTTCGCTGGCAGCTTCCCCATGCAGCCCCGGCAGATTGGCGATTCTTCCGTGAGCCCTTCCGGATGATGAATCGATGCGCAGGAGCACGATGCAATTGAACACCGGCACGCTGCCCGGCACAGACCCGCAGGACGATGCCGGCAGTTGATTCAGCGGACTGCTCACTTTAACTTCCTGTTCCCCTGAAGCGGCCTCGATCACGAACTCGCCCACCGAATTATGCGATACACCACAAGGGAACGCAAGAACAGGAACGTCGAATCGGCGACATTCCGGTTTCGGTCACCATCATGCCCAAAACCATTCATCAAGCCCCGAACACAGGACATCTGCAACCCGGGGCCGTTTGGAAACAGAAGTAATCTCGTTCCCGACTCGACATCCCGGACAACCACCGCAGAATCGTCGAAAACGCGTCTCAAAACCGGTCACTCGCGTCAGGCCGCACTCAGGCGAGGCCAGCCTGAACACCACGGCGCCGTTGCCACACCACTGGATGACACGGCATCAAAACGGTGTTCATACGAACATACGATGCTGTCAGAACCAGGAACTCGCCCCCCGGAAACTTGCCTCCACCATGGGCCCGCGTGCATGCATTGCCCAGCATACCTTCCCAACGACCAGTGCATGGGCAATTCGTGATCCGCCGAGACAACTTCTCCCCGTTTTCCCAGATTACCCGAAACCAGCCTGAGGATCGACCTGATTTCTTCGTTTGAACACTGATAACCAACCATTTCAAGCAACGCAAACTACTTCCAAATATGCACTTACAGCAAATCATTCAGTTTGGTTTTCATATTGACCCAATTCGTCGATTTGACGTAGAACATCGCGGTGGATCTGCCACTGCTGCCGAAACAGCGTTCGCATGGACAAAAATTGCCGAAAGTCGGCAGAGGAAGTCCAGTCACCTGCTGGTTCGCAGCGCATCACTTCGGAAAGTCTTTCAGCGACCTGACACAACCTGATCATGAACACTCGTGCAAACAACGTCGAGCACGCTGCCGCGGTTCGGGTCTCCGAACCGCAGAGCGGACACGTTGCGCACAAACAAGTGACGGTATCCCCAGCAGGGCGGACCGCGACTATCCTGTTGCTGCTGACTTGTGCATTGTTTTCCGGCTGTCAGGAGGCCAATCATTACTACGCTGAAGATACTATTTTCGGGCGACGATTGCCGGATCGGTATCGGGTGAAGCGTCAGGCTAACCCCCAGGAAGTCGACCTTTCAAAACTGTCGGGCGCAATGGGTGGCAGCCAGGTGATTGGCGTGGGAGACGTGCTGGAGGTTCAGATTGCGGCCGGGCTGAACGAATCTGATCAGTCCACAACGGCCGTTCGTGTTCAGCAGGACGGCACGATCAATCTGCAGGATATCGGCCTGGTGGAAGTTGCCGGTGTGGAGGCCCACGCCGCTGAAGCGCTGATCCGGTCGGAAGCAGTGAAGCAGGACCTTTACCGGAATCCCACAGTCACAGTGATCATTACGTTTCAGAAGAAAAACCGCGTGCAGGTACTGGGGGCGGTGAAGAATCAGGGAACCTATGAACTGCCGCCGAACGCCAGTGATGTGGTAGCCGCTCTGGCTGCGGCAGGCGGGTTGAAGGAGAACGCCGGACAGTTCATCGAGGTCCGAGATCCGGCCGGTCGCATGCGACCACCCTCCTCAGAATTTGTCGGAGACGGGGGCACGCCAGCGACGACGATCAGCGCTACATCCGGAGAATCGGGGCTGGTTTCTTCCTACCGAATCGACCTGATTGAGGCGGCGAAATCCGGGGAAGGTCGGTACGTGGTTCCCGACGGCGGCATTGTCATGGTGGAACAGCGTGACCCGGCACCAATTTTCGTTCAGGGGCTGGTCAGGACGCCGAATCGATATGATCTGGAAATTGGCAAAGACACCCGACTGCTGGACGCCATCTCGATGGCTGGCGGGGTTTCGAATCAGATGGCAGACAAGATCTATGTGATTCGTCAGGAGCCGGGCAAACAGGAACCACTGCTGATTCAGGTCAGTTATCGACGTGCGAAGCGCAGTGCAGATGCCAATATCACGCTTGGACCGGGAGACGTTGTCGTCGTCGAACAGACTCCCGGGACCGTGCTGATGGACGCACTGAACATCGTTCGCTTCGGGGTGACAGGATCAACGACGTTATTCTAGGAACATGAGACACATCGGCTGACCCGAAGCCCCACCTGCCGGACAGGCAACGGGGTGACGATCCGTGTGACTCATGACGATTGGACACAGAATTTTCGGATTCGGACGGGGGAGCATTGTCCGGACCTGAAACGGGATGCAGGCGGATCGCCACACGGGCGAAGGTCTGTAACCGACAGGAATCATCGGCAGGGAGGCCGAAGGATGTCAGAGCCAGACAGGATATTGGCGGGAATGCAGGACAGTCAGAATGCAGCGGCAACCACGCTGCACCTGATTTTCCGTTTTCTGCGCACTGTGAAACTTCGCAGTGGCATTCTGGTGGCATCCATGGTGATTTCCACCATTCTCGGGGTTTCCTACTACATCACCGCGGAACGAATTTACGAATCCACCGCATCGCTGTATATCGTCCGCAAAGGCGCTGGCGTCACGCAGGACACGACCGCGGGAAGTGCCAGTCCCAACAGCGACATGCCGACTTTCATTGCCCTGATGTCGGAGCAGGAAGTCATCACACGTGCCCTGCAGATCCTTCCGGAAAAGTATCGCAAGGTCGACCTTGGCGGTTACCCGCCGAATGCCTGGGTTCGTGGCGTGCTGGACGGACTGAATGTCTCGTCAGCCTTCAGCACCAACGTGATGGACATCAGTTATCGCTCCCGCGATCCACGTGCCGCAGCGGCCATGCTGACAGCCCTGCTGGCAGGTTATGAGCAGTTTCTGAATGAAACCAATCGAGGCCTGTCGGAGCAGGGACTGAAGACTCTGCAGACGCGTCTGGATTCAATCGAAGTGGAACTTCAGGAACTTGCCGAACAGCGACTGGCTCTGAAAGCTTCCGCGCCGGAACTGGTGGACACCGGAGACCGTCAGAACAACAGCCTGAATGTGATCTCCAAGAATATCGAATTGCTGACTTCTGACTATTCCAGTGCACGCAAGATGACCGAGCAGGCTCGTACCACAGCCGCAGAGCTGCAGCGTGCCATTGCTGGCGGCGAAGATATCCTGCAGTTCGCGATTGAGACCCTGGACACTGCAGGGCGACAACTGATCGAACAGTCCATGGGACTGGGAAGCCAGGACAGCTACCACGTCCAGCGCATCATGCAGGAAATCCTGAATCTGCAGGCCGAACTGAATGAAGCCCGACTGAAATATGGTGCGAGGAATCCAAAGATCCGCTCCATCCAGGCCGAGATCACGGTGAAGGAGCAGTACCTGCAGCAGTTTCCGGAATCGCAGCGGCAGAAGACAGAGGAACTGACACGCACCGTCCTCGCACCACGCCTGGTCCAGTACATCGGGCAGCAGGTGCAGAAGTACGAGCAGAATGAACAATCCATTCTGGAGCGGCTGAATGCCGAACAGGGAAAAGCTCAGCGAATTTCACAGACCCTCACCCAGATCGATGACCTTGATCGCCGGATTGAACAACTTTACACACAGCAGGCGTCCCTCCAGGCTCAGGCTGACGGCATCGGCCTGAACAAAGACACCTTTCTCAGCACGAAAATCGCCAGTCGCCCTACAGTGCCGATTCGCCCGATTTCTCCGCGACTGACCATCACTGCCATGCTCACGCTGATCCTTGGCACAACGATGGGACTCGCGATTATCTGGGTGCTGGACATTATGGACGACCGCTTCCGCACACCGGAAGAACTGAAACTGCATCTCGACACCCAGGTTCTGTCCATGATTCCACGCATGACTGAACTGCATGGTGAAGGGTTTGACGCGGTGATGTGTCATCTGAAACCGCATTCCCGCGAAGTCGAAGCGTTTCGTGCCCTGCGAACCAGTATCGACTTCTCACCCCAGGACACCAATCGTCTGGTCGTCACCAGCACTGAGCCGGGTGATGGCAAGACCACGGTCTCCTCCAATCTGTGTGTGGCATTTGCGCAATCCGGCAAACGAACGCTGGTCATTGATGCCGACATGCGTCGGCCGGGGTTATCGACCCTGCTTGGACTTCGCGATGACGTCGGGCTGTCCAGACTTCTGCGCAGCTCAGACGATCTTGAAACCTCAATCCTGGCCAATCTCCGGTCTACGGTCGTCGGCGGACTGGATGTGATTTCCTGTGGCCCGCGTCCGATGAATCCGGCAGAACTGCTGGCGTCGGAACGTTTTGCAAGTCTGCTGTCGTGGGCGGAAACCAAATACGACCAGATTGTTATTGACGCACCTCCGGTTCTTGCGGTCAGTGACCCGGCGATTGTGGGGCGACTTGTGGATGCCGTCATCCTTGTGGTCCGACCGGATAAGGATCGCCGCAGAATGGTGATTCGCGCCACAGAAACACTGCGAAGCCTGGGCTGTTCGCTGCTGGGTGTCGTGGTGAATCACCTCAGCACCTCAGACGCCGGTGGTTACGGATATGGTTATGGATACGGCTATGGTTATGGTTACGGATATGGCCATGATCATGAGAATGAGGAAACCACGGAACAGTCGGTGGCGCGCGGGCTTTATTCAATTTCAGTGGGCGAATCCCGTACGCCAGAGACGAGCTCAACATCACGAGCGGCCTGACCGGCGGAATGCAGTTGGGGGGCAGGGCCTCAGCGTCATAAATTGTTACTGTGGTTGAAACCTCAGCATCCGAAACAGCAATGCTCTGGCCCTCTGGCCTGCAGATCAGCAGAAAACATCGGACAACATGGTGAACTGGAAAAACGGTCTGTGTTATGACGAAGTCTAAGCGAACTGCAGAAAGTCGAAGAGGATTTGGAACACCGGAAGGATCCGTGGTCCAGTCTCTCAGGCAATGGCTGCACCGACCTCGACTGCTGCTGATCACGGACATCCTGCTGATTGCGCTGCTGGTGATCTTTCCGTTTGTGATGGGTGGCCGAGAAGCGTGGGGCCATCGGCTGCTGGTGACACTCGCGTTCGCTCTTGGAGGATTCTGGTGCCTCCACCGATGTGCCGAAGGCGGCCGCGTCAGATTTCTGGCACTCGAACCCCTGCTGATTGCCGGCCTGTTGCTGGTCTGGTTTCAGACCCGTGAACTGCAGCCGGAGGTATTGAATCGACTGTCGGCAGAGTACCAGCGGCTGATTCCCGTCTGGGGCGATTTGTCCGCCAGTGAAACAGGCAGCGGACAGGCCTGGTCAACCGCCAGCTTCGCACCGGCAGAGACGCGTCATGCGTTCCTGATCCTGCTTGCCTACGGGATCATCGGCATCGTTCTCTCCCAGCGGATTGCCTCAGAACAGGACTGCCACCGAATCCTGAAGCTGGTCGCTGTTTCGGGCATGCTGATGGCCGGTTTTGCAGTGCTGCAACTGATTACATCCAATGACTGCTTTTTCTGGTTTTACCGGCATCCTTATACGGGCACCAGAGAAACGCTGAAAGGAGCCTTCACCAACCGCAATCACTTTGCCCAGTTTCTCGCACTTTCGGTCGCCCCTTTGCTCTGGTGGGCGCTGGCCGCTCGACAACGACGCGAAACGGCCGAGGTGATGAATCGTAAAGGACTGGGGCCTGCCCAGGGCAACCACTCGCAGATCGACAGCCTTGTCGATCCTCAGTTGCTGCTGCTGATTTCCGGAACGGCCGGCGTGCTCATTTCGGTCATGCTGTCGCTGTCCCGCGGGGGTATGATCGCCGCCGGAGTCGCCTGCAGTGTGGTGTTTGCAGGACTCTGGAAGAGTGGCAAAGTGGCATCTTCCCTGGCCCTCACGATGGTCCTGCTGGGAGTCCTCGCCCTTGGCGGAATTGTGATGTTCGGCGAACAACAGGTGGAAACCCGGGTTTCGCAGCTGGCGTCACTGGACGCGGATCGGATCGATCAGATGAATGCCCGGCGGGCCATCTGGAAGGCCGACCTGAAAGCCATTCAGGAATTCCCCCTGCTTGGGACCGGAGTCGGCAGCCATCGCTTCGTCTATCCCATCTACATGGAAGATCTCGCGGAATTCACTTCATTCACCTTCTCACACGCCGAATGCTCCTACATTCATCTCGCGCTGGAGGCCGGGCTGGTTGGGCTCGCGCTGCTGCTGCTGGGACTGCTGTTCGTGACAGGGCGTTTCGTTTACTACCTCCTGAAGGGGCCGGATGCCAGTCGCATTGCGGCGCTGGCCGCTGTGATGGCGGCAGTCGCCGGGGGCATGTGTCATGCGGCAGCGGATTTCATCTGGTACGTACCCGCCGTGGTGGTCACAACACTGGCTTTGATCGTGACAGGGCTGCGACTGGTCGCCGGGTTCAATCCGGAAGCAGGGCTACCAGTACCACGGGCCGCGTGGCTGACCGCGGGCCTGGGGTGCTTCGCGCTGCTGGTCCTCGTCCAGCCCGACCTCGGACGACGCGTGGCGGGCGAACGTTACTGGTTCCGGTATTTGACGACTGCCTTTGATGCACGGACGGAACAATCCGCGGAGACCGCCGGACTCCTCGATTCGGAACCGAGACAGTCGGCAGAAGATCAATTCCAGGAGATCGGCGGGGACAACGAGCAACCGAGTTTTGCACTCGGCACCAGCGGCAACGCCGAGAACGCCCCTTCTACACCCCCCGAAGCAGAGCCGCAAGCACCTCCTGCAGCAGCAGTCCCGGGAGAAACGGCGCGCTACCTCACTGACGAACTCGGCAACGAATCCGATCCGGTACAAAAACGCATGGAATCGCTGCAGACTCAGATCGCGCTGCTGTTGCGGGCCTATCGCGAACGAAATGATCACCCGGAAATCTCCCTGCACCTTGCCCGTCGCAGCCTTGAACTCTTCGAACTGCAGCAGACAAAAAGTGATAACCCGTTGCCCCTCGTTCAGATTCGCGACGCCGTCATGGCCTCAGGATTTGAATCCTCTGCTGCACTCGATGAATTCCTTGACCGAGCCTTTGGAAATCCAATCCGCCTGGTGCGACTGGCTGATACCATGTGCCGTCAGACGCTGCGGCATTGTCCGCTGCAGGCAGATGCGTGGAAACTGCTGATCTCCACAAACTTTATTCGTGATCCCCAGGACCGCCTTCAGACACGGCTGATGGCCCAGACGATGCGGCTGGGACGTTTCAATCCGTCCATCAGATTCGCCGTCGGGCAGGCCCTGTTTCTCAGTGGTCGCTCCAGAGAAGCACTGGCTCAGTGGAATGCCGTTTTTCACTCCACAAAGGCGATGCGACTGCAGATGTGCAGAGTGCTCGGAAGCAAGTTTTCTGTTGAATCTGTCCTCACCAGTTTCCAGCCGAATCTTGAAGAACTTGAGGACGTGTTCACCGTGTACAGCACCTGGAATCGTCGCAGTGACATGGAACGACTGATGTATGTCGTTCTGGAACAAACCGCGTTCCTTGATGAACACGCCAACGCAGAACAGGAAACACAGGATTTCGAAAAACATCTGTCCGTCCTGATGCAGGCAAACCGTGTGGCCGATTCTCTTGGCCTGAACGAACACAGCCAGACATTGCTCACGCGCGCCATCACCTGTGATTCTGCTGCAGAAGCCCCACGCCGCGCCCTGGGTCTACTGATGCTGAAACTGGAACAATATGATGACGCCGAACGCCTGTTCGCGTGGTGCTATGATCAGATGCCCGGTGATGTAAAACTGGAAGAACTGCGTCGGGAATGCCGGCGACTTCGCAATCAGAAATCACGACGTCTGAGAACCGTCTCCTCGGAAAAACAGCCCTGAGCCCAGCATAAAACCGCATTGGTGTTGCGACGGCGTTTCCAAAAGCGCGGTCAACTGCCGCCACACCGCCTGCTGTCGACTCTTACTATTTAGAAAATCGATCCTGCCCCCCGAAAATTCCCCCATCAGCAGTGATGTAGCAGGCTCAGCGCAGTCAGTAACGCGTTGTCAGCGCTGCCAGGCCGCACCGAGCTATTCCCCAGCGCATTTCCCCACCGGAAACTCCCCCGCCGCCAAAACTGACGATGTCGGCATGCTGACCACACAGTGAATTCTCAGCAAACTTCAGTATTTTTCTGCCCGTGGCGAGGGTCACGACCGCTGCGCCCGGCGATGAACGACGATCAACGCCACGTCCCCGGAACAACTCGACAACGCCGCAAAGGGAATCAATGCGGTGCAGCGAAGCGGGCACAGACAACCGAAGAAAACCCTCATAGGGAAGTATTCGACGTGCAGAAAATGAGAATCTTTGCTGTAGATAGTTTTATGTTACCTGCGAAATACAGACTTTACCTGACTGTCAGGTTGAAAGTGTGTGATGCGAGTGGTACACCACTATTAGCAGGCGTTTGTGCAGTGCTGTGCACTGTTCATCGCGCGATTGGTAATTCTCGATCGGCATCGCACACACTCATACAAGGTGTCGTTTTCCCGTATCGTCGAATACTCCATTCGCCGTCTTAACTGGACGCTTTACGGGATTGCTGCTGCATCAAATGGAATTGATAACTGGGGCAGCACATTGCTTCGTCGGCGTTCGGCACAGTGATCCTGTCCATGAAAACACCCGGACTAACAGCACAATTAAACAGGAAATGAACATGGCAAAGCGTGGTTCTGCAGACAAAGACAGCGTCAACGTATCTCGTGAAATTCGCGAATTGGTCGAAGGTAACAATGCCATTCGTGGCCCCGAAGTGATTTCGCTGCTGAAGGAAAAATACCCAAACTACCAGTTCAACGAAAACAGCGTGCAGGTGGCCTATGCCAATGCACGCCGCAAACTGGGAATCAGCCGCACAGTTGCTAAGCGTCCTATCGGTCGTGGCCCGATCGGCCGCTCACAGCGACCGGCCGCAGTCGCAGCGGCACCAGTGGGCACGTCAGCCCCCAGCGGAGAAGTCACAATCACAATGCTGGTCGCAGCACGCGACCTGCTGCGAGCTGCAGGCGGTGACGCCGCTCTGGCTCAGCAGGCCCTGAAAAACCTGGCATCTCTGCTGAATTAGTTCGCACAGAAAAACACCGGGGGCGAACTGCTTCGCCCCCGGATTTTCCACTTCTGAATCGCATTCCTCAGCGTATTTTCACCGCCACGACTTTTGGCGGGCCCGCATGATCACAAGCCGGGCCCCGGTTGCTTCAGAGCACTTTCCTGCTGCTCGCTTCCTCCACGTGCGGTGTTCAGACCCGCAGTCGTCCGCACTTGGGATAACAACGGCCCCGAGGCACACGTCGTGGCTGACGTCAGCATACGACTGCCAGGCATCTGCCAGTCAGCAGTAACAGGACGTCGTTTCAGGCCGCCACACAGACAATGCGTGGATTTCCACGTCACTTTGCTGACGTCGTGTCCCTGCCGCGACGAATCCCCCCACATAGCAGAAATGCCGCGCTTAGTCGCCTTCAGCACGTCACAAGGCAGGCCCGCTAAACACAAGGTCCGATTCACCGGAGAGGAATCGCTCCCAGGGCCAGCGAACGTGGTCGACTTTCCCGGCAAATAAGTTCCGGACGCAGTCCGCCGCACAACAACAGAAACAAGCCTGAGTGACCGCATTCACGGTCACTCAGGCATCGAAACCCGCTGGTGCCTTGCCGGGATTTAAATCCTGCAATCCATGGCGACGGCAACTGTCACGACGGCTGACCCTCCGGCATCCCCAACCTAACGCAGGGAAATGTTCAGGGCGTGGGGTCAAAACGATAAATGCCCTGACCATTCACAGTTTCCAGCATGTAATACATCTCACCCGCCTCGTCTTCACCGAACGCCAGGACGGGAAAACCCGTCGAAGCGATGCTCATGTTTGCCGTGACCTTCTGCTGAGCCTGATCGTACTTCAGAGCCCAGATACGACCACTGATAAAGTCCGCGTAAACATACATTCCCTGAAGCTCAGGAAGTCGTGTCCCGCGGTAAACAAATCCGCCGGTGATGGACTTGCCCAACTGATGATCGTACTCCCAGACCGGCGCCACCAATTCGTCGGAACTGGTCACTGGTTTGTTATTGAAGGGATAGGAGGCTTCGCGAACACTCCAGCCGTAGTTGCCGCCCTTTTTGACGATGTTCACTTCTTCCCAGAAGTCCTGGCCAACATCCGCGGCCCACAGATCTCCGGTGCTGCGGTCGACGGTCAATCGCCAGATATTGCGAAATCCATAGGCGTAGATTTCCGGCTGAGCGCCCTCACGATTGAGGAAGGGATTGTCTTTTGGAACGGAGTAGTTTTTTCCGGCCTCTGTGTGATCCACGTCAATTCTGAGCAATGAGCCCATCAACGTCCCGAGATTCTGGCCATGCCCCAGCGGATCATTACGTCCACCACCGTCGCCCAGTGCGATGTACAGGTAACCATCATGCCCGAAGGCAATCGAACCACCGTTGTGATTGGAAAACGGCTGCGGAATTTTCATGACGATCTGTTCGCTGGCGGGATCTGCCTTGTCGGGATCCGATGCAGAAACGCGGAAGCGGGAAATGATCGACGTTCTGGGCTCCAGGGATGAACTGTAGCAAACGTAGAAGTAGCCGTTGCTCTTGTAGTCGGGATGGAATGCCAGTCCCAGCAACCCCTCTTCTGCGTCCTTTCGCCAGTCCTGAACTCGATCACGAATGTCCAGAAACACACGAGCTTCTTTGACGTCGGTCTGGTTGGGGAACACGTAGATCTGCCCCGTCTGTGAGACCACAAAATTCCGCTGGCTGCGATCTCCGGCGTGAGTGAGTGCGAGGAGTCTCAGGGTAGTGATTCTGCCCTCTTCATCCGCACCTTCAAAGCCTTCCCACTTCAGTTCCGGAAATGCCGGCACTCCGGACAGTTTCAGCTTACCGTCCACAGGGTCCGCAACTGTTCCGGTCTCAGACAGTTCGCGAATTCGAATGTTACGGAAGGCCACCGGATCCCCATGATCCTGCAGACAAATATGCCCTTTCTCAGCCTTTCCGAACCCGGGAAACTCCCGGAACTTGCTGGCTGCAACTCGCTTATTCCAGTCCTCATTTCCAATGTGGAAGTAGTAATAGCTGACCCCGTTGACGGCGACTTCGCACTGGCCGGGTGAAACACGAAGATAAACGTGGTTCCACTCCCCGGCGGGTCGCGTGGCGTCATCCATATCAATGCCCTTGAAGCCGACCTGATTCTCAAATCGAGTGGCCCATTCGGGTTTCACCGGCGTGTACAACTGGTACAGCCATCCCGCCTTCTGCGGATCACGACCAGCGACATTATCCTGAATCTGCACTTCCGGCCCGGACGCCCATGGTCGAGGGTCGTCTTCTGTGACCCGAAACATAATGCCGCTGTTGCCCCCCTCGGAGATCCGGTACTCCAGGGACAGTTCAAAATTTTTGTACTGCTCAGTCGTGACGATATCTCCAGCACCATTCCGGATTCGCTCCAGAATTCCGTCCCTGACAACCCAGCCGTCGCTCAGCTTATCCGACCGATAATTCCGCCACCCGGCAGTGGTCACTCCATCAAACAATGGCTTCCAGCCGCCACGTTTTTCGCCTTCTGTCAGCCCCCCCGGAGGCGGATCTGCGGCGCGGACCACGTCCGCTGTCAACAGGCAGGCCAGAATCAACAGAACCCCGTGGAGCCGACGGTGGAAAATCGGTGCAACCATAGTGTCAGACTTTGACTAGGTGAAAGAAAATGAGCTGAATTCGCCCAGACGGCGAACGTCCTGCGAGTATAGAAACTCATGGAACCTAATGGTACCGAATCCGGGCAGCATCACGCCCCGGTCATCCCGCCTCCGTCCGCCGGGCCCGTTTGGTCAGCCTGCAGAATGCTTTGTCAGGATCGAAGGACGAAGCTGCAAGTCCCCCCGGCCCCGCTTGAGTCCTTTTCACTGGCAGCAAGCCGTACGGCATGAATCCGGACGGCCTTCCCGGCGGGAAGAAAACCATCCGGATTCACCTGTCGAAAATACACAACACGTCGGTATGTTCAAAAAATCAGCGAAAATCGCGGTGGATTTTCAGCAGGCAGCCCGACCATCCCGGGGCCACCAACCACCTTCTGCAAAGCACACC
>JBDKIW010000382.1:0-4083 GCA_039796955.1 Planctomycetota bacterium | reverse complement strand
CTTTGGTCGCGACGCCGCGAAGCGTGGCTTCATCGCGTGACGGCAAGTCAGCGGACGGATTCAGTGATCAGGCGAAGGGGGCCGCGCCAGCTCGTAGCAAGGGAAAATCGTCGTCAGCGATCCCTGTGCAGCCCGCTGTACGTACGCGGATTATGAAATCGGAGGCTGCAACGCCGGACGTGGACGCGGATACGGACACCTCGGTGATCAATGCGACGCTGCGAGTTCAGGCTGACGAGAGAGCGGAATCAGGGATAGAGCTGACTGGAGCCAGCGAGCGATCCAGTGACTCCGAGGGGTTTGAGAGCTATCTGGAGTCGACCGGTGCAAACGAGCCGTCACCGCGTGAACGAAAAATACCGAGCATCCGTCGGCCCGCAGGAAATACCGAACCCGCAGCCAAACAAAGTGGCTCGAAGAACCAGAACTCAGAGCAAAACCTGTCTGCTGAAAAGACCGAGGAACAGCCCCGCTCCAACCTCACCCTGCCCTCGGCGCGTAAGCCCGTGAGCCACATGAGTTCCGGAACCACCCGGGAACCAGCTGTTGCGTCGAAAGCGGCCGCTGACGAGGGGACGCAATCACCGGGGCTCATCATGGAATGGGTTCGAGCCGAGGCCATGAACGTGGGACGGCCGACCACTGTCGAGTTGGTCATTCGGAACCCCGGGCAAAGCACTGTCATCGGAGTCGACGTGGAAGTGCTGGTACCGGCGAATTGCGAACTTCTGGAGCTGACACCTTCACCGAATGAAGAAAACGCATCCCTGCGATGGAGTCTGGGAACGATCAAGTCCGGCGACGTACGAACCATTCGCATGCAGTTGGTGCCGAGGACTCCGGGTGATGCGACCATGCAGGCTTCGCTGCATCTCACGGGAACATCGTCGTATGCCATGACCATTGTCGAGCCGATGCTGGAGTTGTCGGTGGACGGTCCGGAGATGGTCGAAGCGGGTGAACAGGTGGGATACCTTGTGCAGGTCAATAATCCAGGCACGGGAACCGCCGACAACGTGGTAATCACGGCGACACTGCCTGAAGGGCTGGAGCACAAATCCGGAAAAACACTGAACATTGCCATTGGAACGCTGAATCCCGGGGAATCGCGGCAGGCCAAGCTGAGTCTGACGGCGGTACGCGGGGGTGAGCATATTCTGGAGGTTCGCGCAGAGGCGGAGGGAGACCTGCTGCAGGAATCCACCGCAGAAGTCCGAGTCTCGGAGCCACGGTTGCAGGTCGCGATTGCTGGCCCTGAAGCGGGCATCTGCGGGAGAAACGCCGATTACCGCGTGCAAATCAGCAACTCGGGCAGCATGCCATCGGCGAATGTGCGAGCGAAATACAAAGTCCCGGAAGGCTTTGAGTTTGTGTCTGCAAACCGTGGTGGGCGATTCGCGACGGCCGAACAGACCGTGGAATGGTTTGTAGGAACGCTCCAGCCTGATCAGGACAGCGAATTTGTGGTGACTCTGCGGCCAGCTGTCCCGGGCAGTGCCCTGCATCAGGCCGGTGTGATCTCTGAGCATGGAGGTGTAACGACCTGCGAGCTCGAAACGGAGTACGAGGGCGCCGCGGAACTGGAAATGAAAATGGTCATGTCAGAACCCGCCGTTGAGGCAGGAGACGAGGGGACATGGCAGATTCGGATTCAGAACACCGGATCATCAACAGCTCGAGACGTTGGAATTTCGTGTGAACTTCCAGCCGGCGCGACACTTCTGGACGTGGAAGCTCCTGCGGCATGGATCGCGGAAAACGGTGTGCTGGTCTTCCGTTCGCTCCCGGAAGTTGCGGCCGGGGATGAGGTGCTGCTTGAAGTTCGCGTCCGCTGTGAACGAGCCGGGAATCACCGTCTTCGTCTGCGAGTTGCGAGCACTTCGATCGCCGAACCGCTGATTGGCGAGGATCTCGCGGTGGTGAAGGCCGGCAATGGGTCGAAACGGGCGACGGAACGCTGAACGAAGGTGGCCCGCAAATCCGCGAGTGGCGAATGGGGCCGTGCATTGTCCGCAGAGTTTCTGAACGGCCAGGTGAGCATAGGGAAGGCAGGCGGAGTTGACCGGTAGGATGGGCACCAAACTCCGGTTCTTCAGTTTGCGGTACCGCTTCCGCGGTCAAAGATCCCTGAAATACGTCTCGTTTCCGGGAATTTCCCAGCCCTGTCAACCGCTTCTTTGACTCAGTTTCCGAGCAGGCATAAACTCGCCCCTATGCCAAAAACATGGCCGGTTCTCGGTCAAGGAGCAGTATTCCTATCAGACCTCAAAGCTCCCATCAAAAAAATGCCCGTGACATCTCGCGGGGCTATCAGACAGCCCATGAGATACTTGCGACTGCACTTTATCTGGGTTTTTTGATTTGGATCGGTTACTGGGCAGATTGCAGATTTCGGGTGATGCCGTTATTTACGATTTGCGGTTCGGTCCTTGGGTTTATTGTTGCTGGTTTCTCACTTCGGCGGATCATTCGTCGACTGGATCAAGAATCTGCAAGTCGATTGGGGCGTTCGACCGACAAGAGGGGGACTTAATCCGAGTTCCTTGCCGGAGGGTAGAATTTGGCTGGTTCCGGTTTAGGGTCGGTTGTTTCGGCGTTGTTTGGCAGCGTTGCTGTGCAGGCTGTTCTCTGGGTGGTGGCGTATTGGCCGTCGCTCCTGCTGCACGGTAGGTCTGGTGTGCTTTGGATGACTGGGGCGCTGTTGTTGTGTGGCGTGCCCAGTCTTATAAATACGGGTCTCGCGTTGGTTGGTGTGGCTGCAGGGCCTTTGGTTCGTGTCTGGCTGCACATGGCTGTGCGAGTAGGTGTGGTGTTCGCAGGCGTGTTGATCGTACGAATCGGTTGGCCGCAGGTGGGGATCTCGCTGTTCTATGGTTGGGTGATGGGTTTTTATCTGATCACGATGGGCTTCGAGGTGTGGACATACCAGAAAGCTCTGCGGTCGGGGGCCCGGGGTAAGTAGCGGGTTGGTTGGTGTTGATGACTGGCCTGTGTGGTGCAGTTGTTGTTTTTGATTGTGGTGTTTGAACGAGTCGGAAGCGGTCGCCTAATGAGTGCTGAAGATCATTTTCATCACGTACGCGATTTTGGCTACTTTGAGGTGCCAGGGTTCCTGACATCTCCAAAGACTTATTCAAGCATTGGTGATGTGCCCTGGTACGTCAAGCAGACATTGCATCTGCACAACCCAACGGTTGAGCAGGTGAATGAGGCTTTGGTTGGCAAGGTGTTGATTCCGCAGCCGTTCGCGGGCACCGCAAAAAATCCCGGATTCATGATTTCGAAATTCATGATCCTTCAGGTTGTTGTTTTGGTGCTCTGTTTTCTGATCTTCCGGGGTCTGGCGTCGCGAATTCGCAGTGGTCAGCCTGTGCGTGGGCGATTCTGGAATTTCTGGGAAATGATTGCCCTTGTGATCCGGGATCAGGTGGTTCGCCCAACGATTGGTGATCACTCTCATGATCATGGTCACGGCGAGCATGACGAGCATCACGCCCACGCCGGGCATGGATCGCATGGGCACTCGGATCACGGTCATCATGCGGCGGTTGCCACAGGATCGCATCCTGCTGACAGGTACCTGCCGTTTGTCTGGAGTTGCTTTTTCTATATCCTTCTGTGCAATCTGCTGGGGGCGATTCCGTCTCTGGGGTCGGCGACAGGCAACATCAACGTGACGGCTGCCCTTGCTGTGACCGCGATGCTGGCGTCGTTTCTGTTTGGTGTTGAGGTGATGGGGGTTGGCGGGTTTTTCGGCAACCTGATCCCCAATACCGGGATGACGGGGGCTGGTGGTATTGCGATGGCCTGTTTGATGTTCCCGATCGAAGGGTTGGGGTTCATCATTAAGCACACAATTCTTGCCTTGCGATTGTTCGGCAACATTATGGGTGGTCACACTGCACTGGGTGTGATCCTCGGGTTCATTGCTGCTGCGGCCAAGGGTAATTTCGCTCTGTGGGGCGTGGTGACAGTGGGTAGTGTTCTGGGGCAGATTGGGGTAGGGATTCTGGAGTTGCTGGTGGCAGTGCTTCAGGCCTATGTGTTTTCGTTCCTTGCCACGATCTTTATCTCCGGAGCGGT
>JBDKIW010000381.1:0-8126 GCA_039796955.1 Planctomycetota bacterium | reverse complement strand
TGGATCATGGCGGCCCCGTCGACCAATGGGAGATGAATGACAGCGCAGAGATTGCCCGGCGCCTGTGGCTTTCGGTGGCGGGCGACGCTGCTGATGTTTCCGGGGCGGTCTGCCAGTTTTTTCGATCGACCCTGGGGGGACGCAACCTGCTGGAACTGCAGTACGACGCAGATCTTGCGCGTTGTGCGCAGCTGGACACACTCACGGCCGTGCCTGAGTATGATTTCGACCGCGGCTGCCTTGCCGTGACTGGCTGACCATGGTGGCGGTCATTGGAAGGTGCGGTTTGTGGTGACGTGTGACTGTGGAGTCAGGTGGTCGTCGCAGTGCCTGTGGAGTCTGCAGCTGGTAGCCTTTCAGAATGAGTGATCAGTACGACAACCAGCGTCAGACAGATCAGCATTGGATTCAGGATGACGGCAATTGAAATGTCGTTATGTATGAATATCCACGCTTTGGGAATCATCAGGAGCCCGAAGAGGATCGTCAACGTACGATCCGGAGTCGATGCTGGCGAATTGATGAACAGCAGCATAGGCAGGATCAGGTGCAGCAGTTTGTAATCAAAGGACACTGGTGGAAGCAGCACTATCGCGGCGACGGCCACAAAGATGGATTTCCATTCCTCTGCTTGCCTGAGTTTCCAACCGGCCGCGAGCATACCAGCGAGTCCCACGACCACGATCATTCGCCAGCGTTGCTCGGTAAATGCCACAGCACTCTTGCTATCCAGGTGCAGCCAATCGGAACAGAAAAAACCGGCTGCTTTGACGGAGGCGAGCAGGCTGGCGTTGTAGTGTACCCCGTTCCCCCCCGCGACATAGTCCGTGTGGAAGTCCTGCAGGTTTTTCGAAAGCAGCGGGAGTGTTTGCGCATTGTCGCCCGGAACCAGCAGAAAGCCGACCAGGGTGGTCAACGCCGCGGAGCCTGCTGTAAATGCGAGTCTGCGGAATCTCCAGTTCATCAGGTCCGGTAACAGATACAGCAGCGGGTAGAGTTTTATTGCGCCTGCCCAACCAAGCAGGAGACAGCCCAAGTCATCGAATCTGGTGCCGCGTGTTTGCCAGGCCAGCAGAATCATCAGTAGCAACAGACATTCAATGTTTGCCCGATCCAGTGAGAACAGAACGGGGTAACTAATGAGCAGGCTGGCAATCAAAGTCAGCGTGAGCCTGTAATTGAGTGCTTGACGACAGAGGCAGCCCGCCAGTGTGGCGAAACCGGAGACAAAAAGCAGTCCAAATGTCTCCAGTGCTACGGTCCCCAGCGGCTGAAACGGCAGCATCAGTAATGTGAGTGACGGAAAATAAACGTAGGTTCGGAACGAGTAGGGGTTAATGCCGGAAACGAATGGCCGGTAGATATTGCGAAAGTCGTTGAATCGGTCTTCCGGGATGAACAGAAAGGTATTCCAGGGAAACTGATCATAACCCGGAATCCACCGCAGGCCCATGTGATACAGGCAGGCGCTGACTGTTCCGATAGCGATCATCCACGTGAGCAGTAAAGCTTTGCGGTTCGGGGCGGTTTTTGAGTTTGTCTTATGCACAGCATTTGTCCCCGTTATTTCTGTATCCGCCCCGGGCGTTGATACTTGCCTGCTGAGAACCTCAGGCGAATCATGGTGCCGAGAAACGTCATGATGAAGACAAGCAGTCGACGTTTGGTTTCTCCATGAGCCCGTTTCCGAAAGTGGAACGGAACTTCACGAATTCGAAGTGCGAGGTACTGCTGCTGCATACGGAACAGGATCTCTTCGATCACGTCAAAGTTCCGGCACTGCAGTGGAATCGACTGGAGCATTTCAGTGCGATAGAGCTTGAAGCTGTTGGAAATGTCGCTGCATCGTAACCCGAGTACAATCGAAAAGGTGACGTTAAGAATTCGACTCATCAGGGTCGACACGAACGAGTTGTCGGTGCCTCCGCCGTTGATATAGCGTGAGGCCACGACAACGTCACTTTGCTCTGCCACGGCGAGCAATTGCTTGATGAACTCCGGGGGATGCGAGCCGTCGGCATCCATAAACAGGCAGAATCGCCCTGCTGCCGTTTTGATCCCAGTGCGAACGGCGTCGCCGTAGTCGTTGCCGCCGCTGCGCTGAACATAGGTGGCTTCATGCTGCAGACAGACCTGTTCCGTCTGATCCAGCGGGGATTCAGTATCGATCACCAGAATCTCGAACCGCAGGGGGATCGATTCCAGAGTTTGACGAAGACGCGGCAGCAGTTCCGCCAGATTCGGTGCTTCCCGGTAAGCGGGTAACACCACGGATAGATCTGGTGATTGCCTCGTTTGTTCATGCGACGGCTGCGTCATGGCTCAGACCTCTGCCCGGGACCACGCGAGTGCCGCTTTCAGGCCACTGGTGAACGACGTGGCCGGCTGCCAGCCGAAGAGACGCTCTGCCTTGCGAATATCGGCGACAAACACGCGTTGATCTGACTGCCGCCATGGAAGATGGTCGTACTGCAGACGAACTCCCAGTTCATCGTCCAGAAAAGAAAACAGTTCCACTAGTGAAAGACTGTTGGGCATGCCTCCGCCGATGTTGAAGACCTGGCCTGCCGTCACACTTCCTGCTTCCACGGCACGGAAGTAACAGCTGACGAGATCCTGTGAGAAAAGCACATCCCGGACCTGTTTGCCGTCACCGCAAATTGTAAATCGATGGGCCGGATTCTGCTGTGTCAGTAGTGCCTGCTGCAGGAACCAGCCAATCCAGCCCTGATCAATGGTGCCATACTGGCGGATTCCGAATACTGACGAATGTCGAAACACGGTGGTCCGCATGCCGAACATACGATGGTAGTCCAGCATGTACTGATCGATCGCCCCCTTGGAGCAGCCGTACGGTGACTGAAAGTCGAGATTCAGCTGTTCATCAAAACCATGGTCATAGCCATCAGCAACGTAACGCGTTGCAGCTTCACGGATGCGGACCTGATCCAGACTGCCGTAGACTTTGTTGGTGGACGAATAAATGATGTGAGCCTCGGGAGCCCAGCGGCGCACGGCCTCGAGCAGATTGTGTCCACCAACGGTGTTGATCTCAAAATCAGCCCGGGGATTGCTGAGACTGGTGGTCATCGCCACCTGGCCAGCCAGATGAAAGACACAGTCCGGGCGAAAAGACTGTACGACCTGTTCAAGATCAGAAAACTGACGTGTGTCCACATGCTGAAACGTGAACTCGCCACAGGACCGGAGCCATTCCAGGTTGTTGGTTGCACCGGCCCGAGAAAGGTTATCAATGGCCAGAACCTGATCGCCGCGACGAATACCTTCAGCGACAAGATTCGATCCGAGAAATCCACAGCCACCTGTGACGAACAGCTTCATTTCGGAAATGCTCCCGAGGACAATTCTGTGAGTTGTGTGAATGCAGCGTGAACGGTCATGGCAAGGCCCTCCCTCAGCGACACCCGCGGTCGCCAGCCAAGGGCGAGCATCGCGGAAATATCGGGACGTGAATCCATAATTTCCGCACGACGATAAGGCAATGCGCCAAAAATCGGGGTGCTGGGGGTGTCTGGAAAAAAAGCCTGCAGTTCCTGAACCAGGGTTCTGATAGTCACACTCTGTCCCGACCCCACATCAAACTCAACAAATCCAGGATTCTGATTCCGAGAATCCTGGATCACTCGCACAAAGGCCTCAACGACGTCGTCGATAAAGACAAAGTCACGCTTCTGCTCACCCGGTGTCAGGCGAATTTCCGGAACTTCGGCTGCGAACTGCGAAAGCAGCCATCCCACGAACTTGGTCGGATCGTCTCCGGGGCCGTAGAAATGTTCCAGTCGCAGGCTTCGGCAGACCAGACGAGACGAGTGCAGTTTCAACCAGTCCAGAAATTGCTTTTTCGACAACGAATACTCGTTCACACGCTTATCCAGAAACGTATCCGAGTTCACAAACGTGCGAGCACCGAATTCTTCCGCAAGTTGCAGCAACCGCAGCGGCAGCATCAGGTTGGCTTCCACAATCTCAGGCACTGATGACTGTTTCCGACCATAGTCCGTGGCGCAATGCACCACGGAATCAATTCTTCCAAATCGAGTGAATGCGGCCTTCAGCGGTTCGACATCCGCGTCGAACATAAGATCCTGATCGACAATTGCTCTGATACGTCTCAGGTCGGAGAACGATCGCTTGACTACGACGACATGAAATCCGTCCGCGATAAGTCTTGCAACCAGCCGGCTGCCGAGGTATCCAGTGGCCCCTGTCAACAGGACCCGGTGTTCCTGCTTCCCGAGCGGCAGGGCACATCCGGAGGTGGGGGGGTGTACCGTCTGCTCACATTTCACGTACATAGACACGGTTTTCTGTGGAGTCATTCCCGAAGCAGGTAATATGCCAGCGGCAGGAAGTTGCAGGTGGGGGCGTGTCAGGAAGGATTGCCGCCAGACCTCGCATACGTGGCAAAGGGGGGGACTTTGGTAAAAGTGAACATCGCGCGACGAGTTGTGGGCCAATATGGGGCCGAGTTTCCGGGAGTCCACAAAAAAACGACGTTGGAATCCCGATTTTTCGCTATTCACTTCCCACGGTCCAACCGAACCGGTTTTGACTCTGCCGGCGTTCCGCATGTGTAAAACAGTTCTGCCAATGACAGCTCCTGCGTATCCTTTTCTCAATGGAAAGTTTTTTTCGGGTCGGTCACGTCCCAAAACGGGAAAGGGGAATTCCACTGGAACCTTCGTTCACCTGCGATAGCCGGCAAAGAATGTGCTGCCCGCGGGCATCTCGAACGAGCAAGCTTACTTCTTAGCGGCTTTCTTTTTGCCGGCTGGGCGTTCTGGCTGCGTCAGAGCCGCCAGTTGCTCAAAGCTGTCGGTTTGTTTCTGCCAGACCTGTTCAAGTTCCCGGACGCGATCAGGCATTTCAGTGGCCAGATTTTTCTGCTCCGCACGATCGTTGGTCAGGTCATAGAGTTCCCACGGGGTATCCTTTGCGGCCACCAGTTTCCAGTTGCCAACGCGCACCGCGCGGTTGCCTTCATGCAGCCACCAGAGACAATCACGATCAATTCCAACGTCTTCGTTGAAGGCCTTAACGATGGATTTTCCCGGACGTGCAGGGACCGGCTGGCCCTCGAATTCCGCCGGTGGTGTCACATCAGCCAGTTCAAGGATCGTGGGAACAAGATCAATCATGTGCGTGGGGGTATGTCGCAGGGCGCCCTGAGTTGAAATTCCGGCCGGCCAGTGCGCGATCAGCGGCGTGCTGATGCCACCTTCGTGCACCCACGTTTTGTGTCGTCGAAATGGGGTGTTGGCGGCACTGGAAAACCCTGGACCAAGGCAAAGGTACGACTTAGCGCTGCCCGGAGGTGCTGCCGGATCATGACCACCGGCTCGGACCATGATTTCTGCACTGGCCCCATTATCTGATGCGAACAGGATCAGCGTATTATCGAAGACCTCAGCACTACGAAGCGCCTGCAGATAGCGACCAATTTCACGATCCATGCGGTCGACCATGGCGGCGTGAATCGCCATTTTTGTGGCCTGAAACTGCTGTTGCTCCGCGGTCAGGTCTGTCCATGGAAGTGGTCGATTGATTTCTCCCGGTCCCAGTTTTTTCAGCGCTTCCGGAAATGCGTATGGGGGACCCACTTCGCGTTCGAGTGGTGATAGTGTTGTCTGTACAAGACCGAGCTCACGCTGACGCTGAAAACGCTGTTGGCGCAGGGTGTCCCAGCCTTCGACATAGCGATCGCGGTAGCGAGCAATGTCTTCCGGTAGTGCGTGCAGCGGAAAGTGCGGTGCAATGAATGGAACGTACTGAAAAAACGGAGCGTCGCCATGCGACCGGGCGTGATGATTCAGGCATTCAATGGCATGATCGATCGTATCGATGGTTGAGTAGTAGCCGCTTTCGTCCTGAGCAGGCGTTACGGGCTGATCGTCGATGAGATTGCCGGCAGCGGTGAAGAAGTTGCCGTCGTTGCGTACGTTGAGTGACTTTTCGAAACCACTGGCCAGGACGGGACCGTCGACATGCCACTTGCCGCTGTGGTAGCTGTGATAACCGGCTGACTTCAGCAGTTCCGGCAGCAACTTTGCCCATGGCTGTCGCGTCCCCTGACTGCCACCCGGCAGTTTCGGTAAGGCATCGCGGTGAATCTGCTGCGGGTAGTAGCCGGTCAGCAGCGCGGCACGGGTTGGCCAGCATCTGGCTGTGTTGTAAAACTGGGTGAATCGCACACCGTTTGCTGCGAGTGAGTCAAGGTGTGGTGTCGCAACCTCGCTTCCATAACACCCGAGGTCCGAGTATCCGAGGTCGTCGGCGAGGATGATCACGATGTTCGGACGAGCCTTCACGGATGGTTGAGAGGAAGCTGCAGAGTTTGGTTCACTGCCGCAGGCGGTCAGTGGTGAGAGCAATCCGACTACGGCAACGGCAAGTTTGAGAAGATCGGCAAGCACTTGACGGCCATTGCCGATGGATGTTGAAGACCAATGTTCTGCGGACACCCGTATACTCCTGAAAACATCCGCGCTGCTGCACGGCTCTGCCCTGCCCTGATTACCAATGAAAACCCCGGCACCTCAAAGAAACCAGCCATTCACTCGAGTCCCTGAACCGGTCGCCGTCAATTTGAACGGATGGCACGGTTCGTGGCAAGCCGCCGGCAACGCACCTCAGCAGTGAATTTCTGAATCGACGGCGACGCGAGCCTATCGCTCGGCAAACTTCAGCAGGCATTTTCCGGACACGTCTGAGGCTTCTGCAGCGATGACTGCGTCGCGAATACTGTCCGGTGACCACGTCCCGGCAATTTCTGTATTCAGGACCCCGGCGCGAATCAGGGAGGTCAGGGTCCGCACCAGCTGCAATTTGAAGAGAAAGCCGCGGGACGCCATAAAGTTTCCCAGCCAGAAGCCTTCTATGGAGCTGCCGACTGTCATCAAGGTTCGGGGTGAAAAGTTCAGGGGCAGACCACTTAACGTGCCAAAGGCCAGAATGCGTCCACCACGACCAAGGCTTTCGATTACCGCCGAGCCCAATGGACCGCCCACACAGTCCACGGCAAACTGCACACCACCCGATCCCACGAACTGCCGAATCGCGGCAGCCGTCTCGGACGTGGTCGTCTTCTGGTCATCTACCACGAGGACCGCGTCAGCGCCAGCAGCTCGAAGTTCTTCGGCCTGTTGCTCGCGTCGTACCAGATTCAGTGTGCGAAACCCGAGCTGCCGTCCGAGTCGGATGATCATGCGACCGAGGGCTGAGCCGGCGGCGGTCTGCACCAGCCACGCGCCCTGTGGGACTCGCAGCACCTCCTGAGTCATGACCCAGGCGGTCGCGGGATTGACGAAAAATGTGGCTGCCTCATCCAGACTCAGTGACTGACTCACAGGAATCACCTGAGTTGCCGGGACGACAGCATAGTCGGCCCAGTTTCCGCCCCGGCTGTTGAGAACGACGACGCGACGCCCCTTCATCAGGCGGCCGCGAAGTCCCCCGCCGGACTGTTCCACTATGCCGACCCCTTCAAAACCCGGCGTGGCAGGGCAAACGGCCGGCACCGTGTAATGGCCTCTGACATACATCAGGTCGGAGGGATTGATGGGTGAAGCCAGCATGCGGACCAGTACTTCGCCGGAGCCAGGCTGAGGTTGTGCAACGTCCTGTAAGGACAACACATCCGCAGGGTTTCCGGGGCTGGAAAAACGGATCGCTTTCAATGGAGATTCTCCGAAAACCACTGGGCAAAGACACGTTGTTGTGGTCTGCTGGATGGGGACGAAAGCGAAGCAACCCGAGGACGAGCGTAAGAGAGTTTCTGGCAGGCTGCGGGATCGAGTCGAGCCTGTTGGGCGCGAAGACGGATCAACGGAGCCCGGCGAGGTCAGGAGAATCCTGAGCAGCAGGCGATGAGCCACTGCTGCCCGGGACTATCGCGTCGCGTTTTCATTTCCTCTTCGGACTGAACTTGTGAGTGGGTTGCCCGAGGATCCCCTCTGCAGCCTCCATGAGGGTTTCGGACAGGGTTGGGTGTGCATGGATTGAGTCGGCGAGGTCGCGAGCGGTCGCCCCCATCTCGATCGCCAGCACGGCTTCGGCAATCATTTCTCCGGCACCCGGGCCAACAAGCCCGACGCCGAGAACGCGTT
>JBDKIW010000380.1:0-7131 GCA_039796955.1 Planctomycetota bacterium | reverse complement strand
CATGCCAGCCCGCTTTGCGAAGCTGAGCAATCGCGAGCCCGGCGATGACCGCCGCACTCACACCATCCTCAGGATGCGCCCCCGCATGACTGGCGATCCCCTGAATCCGTATGGATAAATTGCTGGCCCCCACGGCTCCCACAATCAAACTGGAAGGATCACGCCCGTCCCAGTTGAAACACAAGGCGGGCTTGCCCAACCGCGAAGCATTCAGATAACGAGCCCCACGCAGTCCCGTCTCTTCCTGGACGGTAAACAGCAGAGTCAGCGGTGGATACGACAACCCCTGGGACAGTGCTTCAAGAATCGCGGTCAAGACCACGGCACAACCAGCCCGATTGTCGCCCCCAAGTGCCGTCGCTGAGGACTTCGGACGGATCCAGTCTCCGTCGCGCACAGGCTGAGCCCCAACGGCCAGCGGAACCGTGTCCATGTGCGCCATCAACAGACGACGCGGGCCCCGCCGAGTCCCCTTGAGACGGATAATCAGGTTACCAGTCTCGCCACCCGCCGGGCTCTTTCGATGCGCCATGTCCCAGGAAATCGCAGACTCCGGTACGCCCGCCCGCTTCAGCTCGTCACAAATCCAAATCGCCACCGCGCGCTCCGTGCCGCTGCCGCCCGGTATCGAGATCAAATCCATGACACGCCGTATCGCCTGCTCGTCGTTCACTGCTGACACAAACACTGTCCCCGTTCACGATGCCTGATCACAATGCCCGATCACGGCAGAATCCGGCCGCACAATCGAACATTCCATGCCTGATTCCACTACCACATCAACCAGCACCGAGTTTCCTCGTCAGCCCGAAACACTGCCGGAAAACTCGGAAAAATCCAGCGTTGCGAAGTAGTCGTGGTAGGTCTCCGCTCGCCGGATCATCCGCACACTCCGGTCCATGCCCACCAGCAACTCAGCACACCGCAGTTTGCCGTTGTACTGAAACCCCATGGCATGCCCGTGAGCACCAGCATCATGAATCACCAGCAAGTCACCGCGCTCAACTCGCGGCAGCGGTCGCTGAATCGCAAACTTATCGTTGTTCTCACACAACGAACCTACAACATCGACCAACTGGTCGTGCGGCGCCTGCTCTTTTCCCATCACCGTAATGTGGTGATAGGCACCGTACATGCCAGGCCGCATCAGGTTGGACATGCAGGCGTCGACACCCACGTAGTTCCGATAGATATTCTTGTGATGCACAGCCGTTGTCACCAGATACCCATGCGGACCAGTGATCATGCGCCCGTTTTCCATCAGAATCTTCAGCGGATCCAGAGGCGTTCCCGCAATCATCTGCTGATACAATTCCCGGATCCCTTCACCCACCGCTCGCAAGTCCACCGGACTGTGCTCCGGTCGGTATGGAATTCCAATTCCCCCCCCAAGATTCACAAATTCAATCCGAATTCCCAGCTCCTGTTGCAGACGCAGGGCCAGATCAAACAGCATCCGCGCCGTCTCAACGAAGAACTCACCATTCAACTCGTTCGATGCCACCATCGTGTGCAGTCCAAAGCGACGCACACCCGCATCCCGCAGCCGACGGTACCCATCAAACAACTGCGATTCCGTGAAGCCGTACTTCGCCTCCTCCGGCTTTCCAATGATCACATTGCCTTCACGAGCCGATCCTGGGTTGTACCGGAAACACAATAACTCAGGCAGTCCGACAGTCTCTTTCAGATAGTCAATGTGTGTCAGGTCGTCCAGATTGACGATCGCCCCCAGACTGATCGCCTTGGCATACTCGTGCGCCAGAGTGTTGTTTGAGGTGAACATCAGGTCTTCACCCGTCAAACCCACACGCTCCGACAAAATCAATTCCGGAAGACTGGAACAGTCCGCCCCCAACCCCTCTTCCTTAGCGATTCGCACAATCCACGGGTTTGGCAGCGCCTTCACCGCAAAATACTCACGAAATCCGGGGCTCCACGAAAACGCCGCGTTCAAATCCCGACAGGATTTCCGAATCCCGGCTTCGTCGTAAAGATAAAACGGCGTGGGATACGTCTCGGCAATTTTCCGCACAAACGCTTCGTCAAATGGCAATGACTTCTGCATGGTCGTTTTCAAGTCTCAACACAAAAGGATTCTGTCTACCTGCGACGCTCACCGCGCCACACGCCCCGCTCACTATTCACGAACACGTTGCTGGACAATTCCGGATCTCTTACTGACACGCACCCGACAGATGCTGCCCGGCATATCAGTCTTGCCGGACATCTCGCGGATTGCAACCCTTCACATCACCACACACCACGGTCAGGAATCCCACTCAACTCAGCCCGGAGATCCTGCACCGACGACAAGCCGCTTCACCCCTCACGCCACGACCCCGTCTTACTCAGCCGCACCCTGCCGGATCCTGAGCCGCGCGTCCGCCAGATCCAGCCAGTCACAAATGCTGTCCTCGTCCCCAAAGTCCACCACCACCGTCAACGTTGAAACCCCAGTCAGCGGCAAACTCACCGACATGGGCTCGTTCTTCCCCGCAATCATCCGCTCCAGCAATACCCCGTCATCTCCACGAACAATCAGCCGCACCGAGTGCTGTCCGCCGTCCTGCCACGCAACCTCATCATCAATCCCCACCTGCATCTCCAGACTCTCATACTTCTGGTCCAGTGCCCAGGCGACTTCCGTTCGAGAATGAATGCACAGCCCTTTCGAATACTCTTTGCCCCGCAACTTCAGTTTCGTTCGCCCCTGAATCGCCACATCCCGACGCGGACCAAACAGTAACAATTGCTCCTCAGGACTGGCGAGCCCGGCCAGCAAACTGCCTTCCGGATCCACTCCCGTAAAATTCTCCCGCAGCACCGGCAGGTCCGACAACCATGTCAATCGCCCCGCACTCAAATCCACTCGCTGCAACCCCGCAACTTCACCCGAAATCGAGGCCCCCCAACTTGTCCTCAACTCAAATCGCTCCCCGGACATCGTCCAGCGATCCCCGGTCAGCACATCACCCGATCGCAGAGTCAATCTGACTTTCGACGCGGCCGTCTTGCCACTCCCCTGCACTCCCTGACCAAACACAACCCCATAAACCCGCGCGATCGGTACCGGTACCGTTTCTCCGTCCAGCAGAAACTCCACTTTGTCCGACTGCACCGAACTGACCACACCGGCCAGAAAGTCCAGTCCACTGCCGTCCCGCTTGGTGACAACCAGCAGATCCTTCTCTGTCTGACGCGAACGCATCGTGTCCCATTGCGAATCCAGTACCGCATCCGCAGCCTTAATCCGCAGAGACTGGACGGCATCCACCGGGACCCGGATTTCTCCCAGAATCGGCTGAGTAAACAGGACCTCACGAGCATTCCTGCCCGCTCCAACTCCACTCAATTCCGTCCCGTCCCTCAGCAGCAGCCGCTGAGCCGCCTCGGTCTCTTCAGCAGGCAGGTCAGAAAACTCCAGCAGCATTACGTCCGACAACGAAACCTGCGCATCACCCGCAGCGCCTCCCAGTACCACCATCGTCTCGTCAACCGAACGTATCGCTCCGCTGCGCACACTTCCGTCCAGCATCGACAGGCGTACGTCCATCGGCAACACACTGAACATCATCGCGAAAATCAGGTTCATGCTCACTCTCGCTCCGCTCTTCTTAGTCCAGATTCACACGTGCCGCCACACGTCCCCCCATCCTGCCCCGGCAATCGCTCAACGCCACATCGGACAGAACCTTCCACTTCACTTCTTCTGCTCCGCAAGCCGCCGTGTGTAGCGACTGATCGCATCCAGAAAATTCGGAGGAAACTGTTGCCGGATCAACTCCCGCGCCTGAATCTCCTGCTGCTTGTCCAGCATCCCCCAGGCACCATTCTCTGTCAGTTCCTTGCGCTCAGCATCCCCCTTGCCAGCCGATCCCTTGATCGAGCTCTGTTCCGCAGGCTGCGAGTTCTGCATCTCCTGCCCCGGCTGGCTCTGTCCCTCGCCACCACCCGATTGCTGTTGCTGCTGTTGCTGCTGCTCAAGATCCTTCAGTAACTTGTCCAGGGCCGCTATCACTTCGTCTTCACGCTTCTGAACCGGCTCCCCGGATGTTCCCAAATCCAGTCGACGCTGCACGTCCGACATCAACTGTGCAACACGCGGCAAACCATCCGCAGGACGCGATTCCTGCAGCATCATTTCACCCACCAGTCGAAATCGCGGAGGTACGTCCAGCGTATTATTCAACAGCAGGGTCAGGTCGTCCGCGGCCTCCGCTGATCGCAGCAATCTCAGACGACTGCTGGCACGATAAAACAATAAGCTCGCCGGATCCGCCAGCCCCTCAGCATTCAACCCGTCCAGCATCTGCAAGGCCTCGTCGTAGTATCGATGCTGCGTCAGCCATCGACCGTACCAGAGTCGCACGTGGTTCTGATAGAAGGGGTCACTCCGTACACCATCAAAAGCCACCGACGGACGCGATCCACCATGTCGGGTGCTGTCGAGCAGTTGCCTGAGCCCGGGTTCCACGGTCGCCAGAGATTCCACCAACCGATCCAGCGTCTCTTCCGCTGTCATCGACTGCACCAGACTCTGATCCGCCCACAACTGCAAGGCCTGCTCCGCCAGCCCGCGTTCCACCTGACTTCGTGCTAACCAGCCAATCAGCTGCTCATTCACGGCACTCGGCGAAATGCGAACAAACGCCATTTGAGACTGGGGTGGCCGAGCCGCCTCATCGGCACTCGCCCATTCCCCGTCCACCATGGCTGTCACCAAACCCAACAACGCCGCCCCCAGTCTCAGCACCAGCCACGCAGCATTTGAGTTGGCGTTCATTCGTCATCACCCTGATCTTCGTCTTCCAGAGACACCATGCCGACCAGATCATAGTCCTCGCGTTCCATGATCTCCACCGGCACCATGTCACCAGGCTGCAAGTCCGCTCCCGTAACAATCACACTGGAATCAATCTCCGGTGCGTCCGCAAAGCTGCGACCGACATAAACCCCACTCTCCAGCTCCTGGTCGATGATCACGTCCAGCTCATACCCAATCATCCGCTCCGCATGCTGAAATGCAATGCTCTGCTGCATCGCCATCAGCTCGTCGCGGCGTGCCTCCTTCACCTCTTCCGGCAAATGACCGTCCAACCGGACAGCAGGAGTCCCGGGTTCCAGAGAGTATGTGAAGACTCCCATCCGCTCAAAACGCGTCTCTTCCACGAACTTCTTCAGATCTTCAAACTGAGCATCCGTTTCTCCGGGGAAACCCGTGATGAAGGTCGTCCGCAACACCACGTTTGGTATCCGCTCCCGCAACTTCTGCACCAGCTCGCGAGTCTGCTTCTCGTCCACTCGTCGCTGCATTCTTCGCAACACGGCCGAATTGATGTGCTGCAACGGCATGTCCAGATAGGGCAGAATCACCGGCGAATCCGCAATCACGCTGATCAGCTCGTCCGAGAAATTGATCGGGTACAGATACATCAATCGTATCCAGTCCAGACCCTCAACCTTTTCCAACTCACGCAGCAACTGCGCTAATCGCACTTCCCCGTACAAATCCATGCCGTAGTACGTCGTGTCCTGGGCCACCAGAATCAACTCACGCACCCCATCCTCAACCAACTCCCGCGCTTCCGCAAGAATCATCTCCATCGGCTTGGTCACATGCTTGCCTCGCATCGACGGAATCGAACAGAAGGTACAGGTGCGATCACACCCCTCCGAAATCTTCAGATAGGCATAATGCTGTGGTGTAATCCGCAGACGTGATTGATCGTTCAGGGCCCGAATCGGCGCCGGTCGGAACAGCTCCCGCTGCTCGCGACTTCCACCCACCAGACGGTCCGCCACCTTCGCAATCTCGTCCCGCCCAAAAACCCCCACCACGTGATCAATTTCCGGCATCTGCTTCAACAAGCCGCCGTCCTGCTCCAGACGCTCCGGCAAACACCCCGCAACAATCACGCCTTTTGTCCCGCCAGACTTCTTCAGGTCCAGCATCTCCTGAATCACCGACCGTGATTCGGCACGCGAACTTTCAATGAAGCCGCAGGTATTCACAATCACAAAGTCCGCCCCAGCCGGCTCAGACACCAACTCGTAACCGTCCTGCGCCAGTGAACCAAGCATCTTTTCGCTGTCAACGAGGTTCTTGGGACACCCCAGACTGACAAATGCATAGGTCCCCTTCACTCGGCCCGAGGCCGCAGGGCCACCCGCGATCAGAGGTTGTGATCCGCCAGACAAATCAATAATCGGAAGTGATGTCATTACTGTATGTGCTTCTTCCATGGAAAAGTCGACGCTGGCCGCCCACGCACACCGACTCGCTCGTTCTTCGCCACCCAAAACTCAGGCACCGCATATTTTCTGCACAAGCCCACCCCGGCATGCTTAACTGAGGGAAGTGCCGTGGCAGGCCGGCCGGCTCGCGGTAAAGTCTACCCTGAATCAAGTTTTCAGCCATACCCTGCCAGCGAATTTGACGCGATTTCCCGGGATGCTGAACACAAACTCCCGCAGGACATTTCGCGACCTCGTTCCGTCCTCCGGGGTGCCCCTGCCAGCTTTTTCAGAATTTTTCGGCCCCTGCCCCCTCACTTCCCCCGTCCACGGAAGGACATTCTCCGTCACCGGTTTTCCGACTTTCATGTCCACTTTACAGCGGGCCCAACACCACAAACCCTTCCCCTCAGCTCCTCAAAGCCCCGCATTTTCTCTTCCCAGGCCCGCGCGATCCTGCTCCAGGTACCACCGAAACAGAATCCCGAATGCCGGGGAAAACTGCTCCGGTGCTCGCGCCAACCACGCCTGTATTTCTCCCACCGGCAGCCAGCGCAACTCGTCGATCTCTTCCGGGTCAGGCTCCGGCTCCCCGTCCAGAACCGTCCAGTACAGCGTCGTGAATTCCCAGGATGTCTCAGCGCACGCGGCAAACTTCCGCAACTCCGACAACCACGCTGCCTCCAGTCTCAGCTCTTCCCATAACTCTCGAGGTGCTGTTGCCGCATATGTCTCCCCCGCACTGACATGCCCCGAACAGGAGGATGTCCAGACCCCGGGGAACTCTTCTTTCGAAAGAGACCGACGGTGAATCAATAACTCGCCCGTCGGACGAAACACAAACACGTGCACCGCCCGATGCAGATACTTGTGACGATGCACTTCCGACCGCGG
>JBDKIW010000379.1:0-8056 GCA_039796955.1 Planctomycetota bacterium | reverse complement strand
TGCTGCAGCTGAATTACGAACGCACCATGTTTGGTGACGAAACAGAGCCCGTCAGTTTTGCGCTCTCCACAACGGTCCCGCCCATCATCGATCGCGCGCTGGACGTGGCCATCGTCGCCGTCGAACCGGAATCCAAAGACCGACAACCATTGCAGCAGTTCGGCTGGCTCACGCTGGATCCACAACCCGGCAAGGCCTTTGTGGGCGAGTACCTCACGATCATTCAGCATCCCGCCGGAGAACGAAAACAGATCTGTGTGCGTGAAAACAAACTCCTGAAGTACGCCGAGCATGAACCATTCCTCTGGTACCAGACGGACACCGTGGGCGGTTCCTCAGGCTCACCCGTGTTCAATACCACATGGGACGTCGTGGCCCTGCACCATCAGTCTGTCCCCCGAGTCACCTCGCGCGGCGGCAAACTGCTGCCGCTGACCAAAGAAGGACGCGTCTGGACACCCGACATGGGTGACCAGGCCATCGACTGGATTGCCAACGAAGGCGTCCGAGTCAGCAGTATTCTGCAACTGCTGACACAGCAGTACGCCGGGCACCCACTGGCCCGCGCGATCCTGCGGCGCGATCCGCCTCCCACGGCTGCACCGTCCACGCCATCAAACAACGAATCACGTCCCCATGCCGACTCACGTGGCGGTATCCAGGTCACGCAGCAACCCGATGGACGCACCACCATTCTGGTGCCCGTGGAAATCGATGTTCGTCTCAATACAGCCCGGCTGACAGCCCCCGGTGCAACTCCCGGCGTGCCCAGTGATCGCCCCACAGCGAACGACCCCGATTCTCACACCACGCGGCAAATCACCGCGCCGCACTCAGCCCACTCGGATCACGCCCCCGGCAATTCCTGGTCCGCTGTCGCCGTCACCGAAAAGGTGGAAATTGACACATCAAACTATGACCGTCGCAATGGATACCAGCCCGACTTCCCGGGTGGCGGAATCAAGGTGCCGCTTCCGCGAGTCGTTGGCAGGAAATTCGGCAAACCCCTGAAACTGAAGAATGGCCGCACAGAACTGAAATACTGGAACTACAGCGTCGTCATGAATGCCGATCGCGGACTGGCATTCTTCTCCGCCGCCAATGTTCGCCCCAAAGCTCAGCTGGGCAAGCGTGACGGTGGCAACTTCATCCGGGACAAACGCGTCGATGAAGTGTCAAAGGCCGCACAGATCGGCGAAACGTTCTACGGACGGCAATCGAGCTTTGAAAGTGACCACCGCGACACCAATCCCTTTGACCGAGGGCACCTGACACGTCGCGAAGACCTGCAATGGGGCCAGACACTGGAAGAAGCCAAACGCAACGGCGATGACTCCTTCCACTTTACCAATTGCGCACCCCAGCATTTTGCCTTCAACCAGCTGAACGACGCCAGCGGGCTCTGGAACCGCCTCGAGGTCCTCGCGATCCGCGGCTTGACGGACGCCCCCAACCTGTGCCTGATCAACGGCCCGGTCTTCGACGCTCCGGACAGCGAACGCAACGGAAATCAGATCCTGCGTCTGCGACTGGACGGAGCACGTCGCCCCGATCCGAAATTTGGCGGCGTGGCAATTCCGCGGATGTATTTCAAAGTCATCGCCTGGCAACAGAAGTCCCAACCGCAGGCCCGCGCGTTTGTCGTCAGTCAGGAAGTTCTGCTGGAGGACGACACGCGGATTCGCCAGGAGTCCCTGACACAGCTGACGGCGGATGAAATCGCCATCTACGAAGTCCGCCTGCGCGACCTTGAAAAACTCACCGGCCTCCGCTTTGGACTTACCGACACCGCCTCCATTCGCCCCACAGAATCCCTCGACGCCTCCACCCCGCAACGCCGCATCCAGTCAGACACCGACCTGTAATCACCGTCCCCCTCCCTTTTTGCTGCAAACCACAACTACGGGAGGGCGCGGCTCCTGCCAAGCCGCAAACCTTTTTGACATAACCTTTTACCGCAAAGCACGCGTGCGGCTCAGGCGCAACTTCACCCTCCCTTTGAGTGGGAGTCGTGTCATCCCTTCGAACGCCCTGACGAGGTTTTCTTCGGCTTGGTGGTACTTCTTTGTGACGTCTTCAGCACCGTCCCGCCTGGTGACTCAGCAGGGACTTTCACTACCGACGCCCCGGATGACGAACCAGCCAGACGTTTTTGAACAGCCTCAGCAAGGCACCGGATATTCGAGTCCTGCACCTTCTGCAGAAAGTGACTCAGCGCTTCCAGACAGGCAGCACGATCTACAATCGTGTGATACCCCAGCTGACAATTCACGTCCGGATCCGCCATCAGCGACTCCAACCGCTTTCGGATATTTGGCAGTGGATCCGTGCCGTCCGGCTCACTGTCCTCGCCACAGTAGGCGTTGATACCCGAAATTAACTGATCCACGCACTCATTCACCGAAATCGATGATGTCCAGGTTTTTCGAGCCTCTGATTTTTTTTGCGGAGTCTCTACGAACGTCTTCAGACATTGCTGAACCAGATCATCATCCGCGGTCCCCCCGAGCACCTTCAGCTTCTCAGCCAGCTGGATCGCCGCTGTGAATCCCAGAAAACGGTACGACTCAAACAATTCCGGGTCAAAAAACTGATCGCTGGTCGGATCATTCGGAAAGGCTTCCGAAACCTTCTTATGCTGACACAGCGCCATCGGGTCGTCTTCCAGAATCACCGACTTCACATACACCAGCAACCCCTCAGACTTAGCGCTCCCGTTCACAGAGGGATAGCGAATGCGGACCGCCCAGAATCGATTCCGACCAAAACCCGTGGACTTGTCCGGAACCAGGTCCGTGGGAAAAGTCACCGACTTGTTTTCAACACAGTCCAGAAACTCAATCCCCCACCGGCTGCGAGCCCGATTCATCATCGTCGCCAGACCGTCAAATTCGTAGTTGCCGTCCTCTGTCGCATCCACCGCCAGAATCAGGCGACAGCGCCGACGCAGCAATGGCTCAATCCCCAGGTTTTCATAGTGCCCACCATCTGTCACCAGCAGGTGCGACCATTCCGTTGCCGGACGTCGCACAAACCCATTAGTCGGATCCGGCATCGTACGCATCCACGCCCACTGCAATGGAGTGAAGAATCGCTGCGCCAGCCAACCCAGGACCCCCTGACGAAGCGCCTGACTCTGCGGCTGAGGACGCGGTAGCCAGAGCCCGGTTCGGAGATTCATCACCAGCAGCAGGGCCCGAACGAGCGAGTTATTCGTGGCCCACGGCGAAACTGCTGCTCCCGACAGGGCAATTGCATCCCCCAGAGTCAGTTTTGAAAAAAAAGAATCCGCGGTCCCCTCAAAGCCCAGACCATGCTGGTCAGAGCCGCAGTACAACTGCGACAACAGAAAATGGTCCGGATTCTCACCGGGATTCTTTCCGTCACCAGGAGCCTGCCCCGGAAAACTCACTGCCGCATTGATCAGTTGATAAGGCGCTGCAGTCTGGGCATCGTGAATCTCATCCAACCGCAACTCATCGTGCTTCTCATACCCCGCCCGGACCCAGAACCGACTCAGCTGCGCGGCATAAAACCCATGCCAGCTGATCGAATTGAGATCAAACAACAAACTGGTCACCAGCGCCGACCCGAATGCCGTCCAGAAGATGATCCAGCGAACTGCCTGGTCTTTCGTATGCACGACGGCGCTGAAAATCTCCGCCTCCGCCGTACGAGGACGCAGCGTGTCCGGAAATACAGCGTGCACCAGCTGATGATTGATCTTCAGAATTGAACTGAGCACAAACTCATGGTCCGCACGTGCCGGCGACTCGACATCCGGAAACTCAGCGAAGCCATAAAACAACGGCTGCATCGAAGCCGGTAAATCATGAATCGCCGTAAACAGGTCTGATTCGAAATGGAGATTCTTTGCTTCCGCGTAAGCCTTTTTAAGATCATCCAACCTCGTCGTCAGGCTATCCGACAGCCAAACACTGATCTTCTTCGGAAGCAAACTGCCGCTCTGTGAATCACTCGGCCCCTGCTGAGCCAGATGGGCTTCGCCATCCACTGCGTCCATTTTCATAGCATAGAAGTTTCGCCCCGCCTCAACAGCATCGCCCACCCCGTCCAGATACGCCGCTTTGCGGAGGCTTTCACTTTCCGGCGCCGCGAGCTCGCGAATGGCCGATTCCGACACACTCCGTCCCCGGATCTCCTGCAACTCAGCCCTGACCGCCCGATAAATCTGGGGATTCAGCAGCCTGCTGTTGAACAGGAACATCAGCCTTCGCTGAGAACAACGCTGTTCATGCAGCCAGTACAGCATGCGGCCGAATTCAGAGCCGTTTGATTGATAAACGCAACACTCAGCCAGCCATGCAACAAGCTGGCCGAACCGTGCAGGCCGCGTCATCTCATTCATCGGATCCAGGACCGACAATTCCTGCTGCTCCTGCGGGTAACTCCAACCCGCGTTCAGCAGACGATACTCCCGCTCGCACTCCTGGAAATAGTTCCACTCCTGCGTCATCTCATCAGACCAGAGTAGTTCACGCAGACGGGCCTGCAGTCGACCTTTGTCTGAGGTGCTGGTGTTGGGTGTCATCAGAGCGTTCAGGAGCTTGAATGACTGCCCAAACTCATGCCCTCCTTCGTCCGGCAGCAGATCCTTCAATTCCAGGCGGTAGTCCCGCACCTCCTGCCACGTCGAAACGTTTTCCCGAGCGATCACCCCGAAAATCATCAGCGGCAAACCAAACAGCAGACCACTCCGAGCCAGCACAAACAGCAGTTTGCGCGGACCGGCAACTCGTTCTTTTCCACTGCGCAACAAGGCCCCCGGCCGGAAATACGGCAGCAGACTGGCACCGATCAAGGCAATCACCGCACTCTTCAGCCAGCCCCCCAGAAACGCCCACTCCTGCCACGTCTCGGACGACGCCCCGACCTTCCCCAGCAACTTCTCAGCATCAATGTCCCCCGTCACGGCGATCATGGTGAAGCCAAGCACTGTACAGAGCAAAAAGGCGCGAAACACCAGCGACGCATTTCTCCCTGTGGCATGCCGTCGATTCTGTACAAACGACATCGCCCAGCAGACCGCCCAAAGCAGAAAACAAGCAAAGGCCGGTGTCATCGGTACGATCAGGTCACCCTCAAACCCCAGCGTTCGTAAAAAATCCAGACTTCCCGGCAGATAGAGTGACCGAAAGAGAATCGCCAGGAATGCCATCACACAGATCACCGTGCTGAACACCACGGTTCCCATCAGCACAACACCCAGAGCCGCGCGGCTGAGCCATCCCTGATTCTGTATCAGATAGTTGCTATGCGCGACCAGTTGTCGCAGTCGCGCCAAATTCGGGGTCCGATCGCGATCGTTCTCACTCTGCTGCACCAGCGGAAAGAAAGGCGCCTGCCGTGCCTGCGCCCCGGGTTTGCCACCCAATCTTGCCTTTGTTTCCGCAGCAGCCTCTGCAGTCAGCAACGCCCCGGCATACCCGCCGCCCGAAACCGTCGACAGATAGTCCACCCACTTCAATAATCCGCGCTCGCACAGGCCCATCAGGAAACCCAGCGATGTCGCACCAGACCGCACCCCGCCACCGGACAGACTGACACCAATCAGGTTCTCCGGAACACCCTCGGCGCCGACTTTCACTCCGGCCTTGCCGCGTCGAAGGCGAATCCGCTGGGACTCCGCACCGATGACGTCCTGCAGGTTTCGTGTGTAACCGGGACCTGGATTCTGACCTGCCCGGTCAGGACCTTCATGGCCCGTGGCCGAGGATGACTTGTCGCTGTTCATGGCTTGCGTCTTATCTTCTGCGGACTCACAGCACCGTGAATCCCAAAGTGCGCGGCAAGGCTCGCGAGCGCAGGAAAACCCGTATCACCAGGATCCCCGGAGCCCGGATTATGCAGCGACTTTGAACGCCTGATTCCCCGTCATCCCTGCAATCCCCTCCACACGCTCCCTGCGAGTAAACACCCACCAGAACCTACCGAAAAACCAGCACGAATCCAGCCTGAATCCGCAAACGGGCACCCAAATATGGAAAAAAGTACAACAGCTCCCCTCACCAATCACTGCGTCTCAGAATTTAGTTCACTTATAAGATCGTGTCTTGTCCTCTAAGGCCCTGTTGTACGTCGCACCTTTCCGCACTCAACACGGAATTATCCATGAACACCTTACATCAAATCGGGGCAACAATCAGGAACAAAGCCCCCCCCTTACCATTCTATCTGCCACCTGACGCAAACTACCGCTGAGACAGCAGCAACACTGTGCAAGCACACCGCCAGGCGTCTGCACTCAAGGGTGCCGAAATCCGCCCATCTTTTAATCAGAGTTGACTCAGACTCATTCTTTGATATCACACGAAACAGTTCGCTGTCACAGACTCGTCAGAACATCATCAACATGGTCAGTTGGTCATAAAGTACCTCTTCACCCCCCGCATCACGATTCCTCTCAGCAGCGTTGCGGCCAGTCTCACCACATCGGAGGAATTGAGGAGGGAAACTGCGAATCAATTGCCACCCCATCAAACCAGATCCTGCATGCTCTGAAATGCCATCTCGCAACAACACCTCAAAAATCTGCAGATAATTTCAAAGATTTCCTGAATGATCACGAATCAACCACTCACCTTGCTTTTGCAGCAGCCCATGCCGTTCTCGACTGTTCCACTGAAGTGTGAGCGTATGTGGTGAGTCGTAAAGCATCTCAGGGACATCTCCATGGTGATCACAAAGAAGTCAGAGTATCCCCGTGAGACGTTTTCTGTCGCATCTCGACCGGGGCCCGTAATCAATCCTGTGCACATGACATTTTCTGGACAGAATCAGGCGAACTTCGAAGCCCGCGGTTTACAGGAAGTACAGAAAACTGCCAAAACAATTCTTTTTAATGAAGTGCATGTCAGCATGGCTGACTGAGGCCGTTATTCTGTGCACCCATGGTTCAAAAACGATTTCCACTATTGTTTTCAGGCAGGCAGCAGATGGCTGACACCCGACAGGTACTCATCATTCACGGCTGGAGCGATGATTCAAAGTCCTTTGAGCCCCTCGCTGATTTTCTCGAGAAGCAAGGTTACTCTCCACGTTCTCTTTGGTTGGGGGACTACATATCACTGGATGACGACGTCAGGATTGAGGATGTTGCCAAACGACTTCATGAGGTTGTTTCGCTTCAAATTGCCTCCAGAAAACTTTCTCCGCAATTTGACATGATCGTACATAGTACTGGCGGACTTGTCGCTCGTCGTTGGATATCCAGCTACTATCCCGATGGCCGAGACCAGCACGCCGCTCCCTGTCCAGTGCAGCGGTTGCTGATGCTCGCTCCCGCAAACTTTGGATCTCCACTCGCACTGCAGGGGCAAAGTATGCTGGGCAGACTAGTGAAGGGCTGGAAAAACTGGTTTCACACCGGCCGGGAAATGCTCCGAGCACTCGAGCCCGGATCGCAGTTTCAGTGGGACCTTGCTGCAGCCGATCTGTTCAATAGTCCTGGCTCACGGGGTGGAACGCCCTACGGCTCGCAAAAAGTCATGCCCTTTGTCATCACCGGAACACATCCCTACACGGAACAACTCAGAAAAATTCTCAATGAGAATGGAAGTGATGGCACCGTACGCGTCCCCGCCGCCAACCTGAATGCTCGCGGGATCACTATTGACTTCGCTGCCGACGAATCCAACCCAGTAAAAAATGCATGGGAACCAAAGCACGGAGATCTGATGTTTCCCTTTGCAGTCCTGCCCGATCGGACGCACAGTTCCGTCCTGAACCCGGAAACGAACGAACTGAATTCTTCCGCCGCACTTGCAGGACGCCTTGGAACACTGATTAAAGACGCCCTGGAATGCCCCCCAACGGCTGCGAAATACTCCGAAATTGCCAATCGCTGGCAAGCAATTTCTGAGGAAACAGCAACTTTCACCGATGAAGGTTGCCGCGTTTCCGCGGGACTCAGTGACTCGCATACGGCATATTATCATCAGTACATGCAGGTTCTGGTACGAGTCACTGATGATCACGGTGCGGACGTCGACGACTATTTCCTGGAATTCTTCGATCCTGAAACAAAGGACGATGA
>JBDKIW010000378.1:0-4638 GCA_039796955.1 Planctomycetota bacterium | reverse complement strand
GAATAACTGAAATTCACGCGACACCGGGTGATACCGCCACACACCCTGTTGAAATCGCTGCCCTCGAATCACCGATGTGACCGTACTTCCCTGACAACCATACAGCCAGCCGTCCGGTCCCCACGTCAGCGAATTGGCCACACTGTGCGCATCTTCCATCCCAAATCCGCTCAACAGCACTTCAGGATCCGCATCCGGTTGATCGTTCTGATCACGGTCCGGGTAAAACAACAGATACGGCACGTTCAGTACGTAGACACCACGATCCCCGAAGGCCAGCCCGGTCGTCAGGTTCAGTCCGTTGACAAAATCGTGGGCAACGTCCAGGACGCCATCGGCATTCGAATCCGACAGAATCGAAATCCGATCCGCTCCCCGTGGCCCTTTCGGCGGTGGCTCAGGAATCCGGTCATACTGCGTTCGCGAGTATCGATCCACCTGCACGCGCTGCAGCCCCTCGGGATTGGGATACTGCAGATACTGAATCACCCACAATCGACCCCGCGGGTCAAACTCCAGTGCGACCGGTTGTCGCACCACGGGCTCAGATGCCACCAGCCGCACGTCCAGATCGTCTGCCACCGACATCCGGGCCGCAGCCTGCTCCGCAGGAAATCCCTGTGCCAGAACAGCCGACTTCGACAACGCAAGGCTGGCCTGCAACCACAGCAGGCAGACCACGCGGAACCAGACGCCTCGCTGACATTGTCGCCGCGGTTTCATCAGTGCGCTTCCACTTTCCCGAGCCGTGGACAGCCCCCGTCTTCTCACCAATGGATGCGTCACACCAGGCCGTCCATCAGCGAATGTAGCGTGGCACCCCGCGCACGTCCAACTCTCACACACACACGGCCAGTCAGCGCAGGCAGAGATGTCGGGGGCTCACAAGCCTTCCCACGGAACTCCGCCAGTTACGCAGCGTGAATGCCGGGCAGTTATCGCGTGTTGTCCTGCGCTGGATTCTGCTTCTGCCCGCGAATGTTACGCAGCCGCGTGAACAGAGTGGCAAATCGATCCGGCATCCCAGACTCCGATTCTTCAGCCACCGGTTCGCTCTTGCCGGAGGCCTCGACCGATTCACCCCGCAGGTTTTCCCCGGAGCTCACCGGATGCAGTGGCACACGGGCCTCAGAACTCCGCTCGCCCTCACCGCTTCCTTGCTGCTTACGTCGCTCCGCCTGCATGGCCATCAACAGCGAACCGTCCCGCCACATGGGCAGCGTCACTTTTTCGTCAACGACCTTGTCAGCAACACCGGAGCCCGGTCCGGCATCAACCACTGGCGCCGCTGCAAACACGGCTCGCGAGTGCACCACGGGTGTCTGTGGGTCACCAGCCTCGGCGAGCAGTTTTCGCGACACGGAGTCATCCACTGCACTGCGCGGCGCTGGACGCAGGACTCGGAAAAATCCGCCCCGGTGTTCTTCCGCAGTATCGCCTGTTGTCGTCGAGTCGTTTTCCGTCTGCGGAACCGTTCGCAGCGAACCGCCGCCAGCCTGCGATGAAGGCTGCCCCAGCAGCTCCAGAATCTGCTGGTCCGTCACCTGCTGAATCGCAATCGACGAACGCCCTGGCAGGTCCTGAAAGATCTCCGGCGGCATGAACAAGTCAGGATCCGGCAACGCCCCGGAATACTCAGTTTCAACCAGAGAAAAATCGCCGCTGAATAGTTCACGCGCGGATGTCACCCACGTGTAACGATCAGGAATCGGCGTCACGCTTGAAAAATCTACCGGGTCAATCTGCACTTCGACAGGCTCAGCCGACATCCTCGCTCCGGCGTCGGACTGTTCAAATGCTGCAGGGGACGCCACTGGAGACTCCGGCTGAACGGATTCCCCTCGAACAGATTCCGGCAGCGACGCCGCATACTCAAAAGTCTCCTCGGGGGATCCGGATGCAAATCCCCAGGGAAGCTGGTGCTTCTCCGTGAGATCGCTGATCCCCTGAGTGTTCGACAAATCCTCACCCGGGGGCGAACTTGAAAAGTCAAATGTCAGCGAGCTCGGTGATTCTGCCAGAGTCTCAAATGCCGACGGCGGCAGGGGTGGCGGTGTCAGCGCGGCTGGCCAGAGCGTGCTCGACATTCCCGGTGCTGATGCGAGGGCCTCGAAGTCATTCCCCGGCAGGCTCCCGAATTCCACAACACCAGAGCCCAGGCGATGCAACGCCGCGGTCGGTGTGCGGACTCCACCGAGTTCCATTCCCGGCGTCGTGACCTGCTGATCGTCATGCCCGGACATCTCCCAGGCCTGCTCATCGTCGAAACTTTCCAAAACCGTTGTATTCCAGTGACACGACAAATGCTTCATTCGATTTAACGCCGCGCGAACGCAGTCTTCAGCCACCGGTCGTAATTCGCCTTCAGCGGCCACAGCGAGAGCTTCGTCGGTCAGCAGACACAGCGAACGTGGCAAACCTTCGCTGGCCGCAACAATCAGCTCGAGGGCCTGCTCCGTAAATGTACTGACCAGCTGCGGACCGGCGGATTCAATCTGCCGCTTGAGAAATTCAAAGGACTCCTGCGTCGTCAACGGCTGCAGAAATTCATGGCAACGAATCCGATGCGAAAAGTTCTCATACTCCGGGCGCGACAGGTCCACCTCAAACGCTACCGGGGCCGACACCAGAATGCGAACCAGAGTCCGTCCCTGCCAGTCTTCCTCACTCAGGGCCCGCAACTCATTCAACACACTGACGGGTGCCAGATGCACGTCGTCAATCAGCAACAGCACCGGTCCCCAGAAGTCCATACTTCGACGCAGCAGCTCCGACACACTCCAGCGACTGACCTCTGTCGGCACACTCTCGATCGTCAGGCCCGCGCCGGCATGGCTCACCGCACAGTGCATCAGCAACTGATGCAGCGAGGTCGTGGAAACCAGTGATGACCCCGAGACGAAGACCGTACGCCCTTCGTGCTCCATGGATGTTTTCAGGTACCGCAGCAGCGTCGAACGCCCGGCCCCATGCAGCGCCGTCACAATGCCAATACCCAGACTGGATCGCAGGCACCGTGTCAGACGCGGCAACAGCCCGCGAATCGACTCCGAGCGGAAAAACAGCTTCGCCGGGTCCACGCTCTGAAACGGCTGGCGATGAAATCCAAAATGTGTCTCGTACATACTGATTCCGTTCAGTGCAGCTGTCGGCCCACGAAGACTCCCCGGAGCAGACCTGGTGCCTCGTGTCTTTCATCGAACCACCAACAACGGATTCTTGAGAACAACCGATTCTTCGAGTTTATCTCGCCCGTTTTGCCAGAATCAGCATGCCACGCTGCCGTTCACTCAGCCCCGACACGCTGAGCCCGCACTGAACCTCCGGCAGATCCTGCCGATCTACAGAGGCCGCGGCTCAGGTGGAACTTCGCCCCCCGGTTGTCAGGGTGAATTCCGCAGACACAAGCCGACTAGTTCCCATCCGGTGACAGGTCCAGCAGGGTCTGAATCGGGATGGCCAGCGTTGCCTCACGAGATCGGCGGGCGATTGTCATGCCCAGCAATTCCCCGCGACTGTTGATCAGCCAGCCACCACACTGCGCTGGCGTCACGGGAATGTCGTGCTGAATCACATCGGAAAACCCGGAACGTCGTCCGCTGACAGCGCCAGCCCGCCCATCAAGGTACTCCAGCTTTTCAAACTGCAATCCCGGGTCATGCCCGGCGATCAGCGACAGAGACACCGATTGCCCGGCACGATCCACGCGCAGCTGCAACTGGTCACCCGGTTGTCTTTCCTTCAGGATCTCAGCAAGGTCGTTTAACGTCGCCAGCGACCGCCCCTCCACGGCCATCAACCGATCACCGGCCGCCAGTCCGGCCACGGCGGCGGGGCCGTTCGGGCTGATCTCACGCACCCGCAACACGGTGCCCGCTGCCCCGGCCAGCTCGTCGATGACCGCACCCAGCTTCAAAGGCAGCCCCGGTTCCCGATAGCCCACTCGTCCAGCAATTCCCGGATCGCTGAGCCGAATACCGCCGTCGGCCGTCAGCCCGAGCACCGCATACACAAGCTCCCCGAGCTGGACGATTGCCACGGGCAGAGGATCGACGGCCGGTACCGCTGAATCGGCGTCGGGTTCCAGCTCCAGGATCACCACATCCAACGCGACGTCAACCAGCAACACACGACACTGGATCACCTGGCCGCTGGACAGTCGACAGGCCAGCGCAGCATCAGGTGGCAACTCGCTTCGCTTGGTCACGACACGTCGAGCCGCCAGGCGAATCCCCGGCCGCCATTCCGTGAGACGCTCCGGCTGTGTCCCCTGCGCTGCGATTCCCACAGTGCAGTTCGCCAGGGCACCGCGCTGTGCCGCCGACAATTCCTGCGGTGTCTCTGCCAGGAGTGATGTGCCGCTTGCTGATTCTGCCAACTGCCGCAGCTCGGGATTTGCCTGCAGACGCTGACGAATGCGCGCGACCGACACATGCACATTGGCGTCCCGCCCCATGCCTATCTGCCGATGCACGCCGATCAGTTGTCCGGCCCTGTTCAACAGCGGACCACCGGAGTCACCCACCGTCAGTTGACAACTGGAACGCAGAAGAGCGCTGTCCACTGCACGCAGCGTTCCCAGCCTCGGCAGGCCTTCACTCTGGTCCCTGACCCGCGCCGGGTAACCACAGGCGAAAA
>JBDKIW010000377.1:0-2505 GCA_039796955.1 Planctomycetota bacterium | reverse complement strand
GACCCCGATGTGGTGTTGATCGGGGAAATTCGAGACGGTGAGACTGCTCAGGCGGCCATCCAGGCGTCGCTCACCGGGCACCTTGTGTTCAGTACTCTGCACACCAACGACGCCCCCAGCGCCTTCACTCGACTTGTCGATATGGGGGTCGAACCATATCTGGTTGCCAGCACAGTTGAGGGCATTCTGGCCCAGCGACTGGTGCGGCGATTGTGTGCGCACTGCAAAGTGGCGACACCCATTGATGGGTTGGACCTGCCCGTTGACTTTCCTCGTGAACTGACCTCGGTCGTCTACGAACCGCGCGGGTGTCGTGAGTGTCGGGATACGGGGTATTCCGGGCGTATCGGGGTCTTCGAGCTGTTGCGAACGGACCCGATCGTGCAGCGGATGTGTGTGGAACAGAAAAGCAGCACAGAAATTCGTGACTATGCACTGAAAGCCGGCATGACAACTCTCAGGTCCAGCGGTTGGGAACAGGTGGCTGCCGGCGTGACCAGCATCGAAGAAGTGGTGCGAATTACTCGTGGAGACATTGTCGGTTAGCGGTGACAAGGATGGCCGTAATGCATCGAAAGGATACGGCGATCAGCATTCCAGACAGAACTTTCAAGGCAGATGTGTGATTCATGCCGGAATTCAGGTACCAGGCAAGAGAACTGACGGGCCGACAGGTCTCGGGAACGCTGACTGCGACCAGTGAAAAAGACGCACTGGCCGTTCTGGCATCTCGCAGTCTGTTTCCGATCAGTGTTGCGCTGACGGAGCAGTCAAAACAGAGTGGTGCCGGGGGCTCTCGCCGAGTTCCCTCCAAATACCTGACGATTTTCTACAATCAATTGTCGGACCTGTTGAAGTCCGGAGTCCCGTTGCTGCGGTCGTTGCAGTTGCTGGAAGAGCAGACCTCGCATCCCGGGCTGCGATTTGTGGTGCAGGACGTGCGCGAGCAGGTGGCGGACGGAAGTCGTCTGAACGACGCCATGCGGCGGCACCCGAAGACCTTCAACTTTCTCTCCATCAGCATGGTCAAGGCCGGGGAGGAAGGTGGATTCATCGAAGAAGTGCTCAGCCGGATTGCCGCCTTCAACGAACATCAGGAAGAGCTGCGTGGCAAAGTGACTGGGGCCATGGTGTACCCGCTGTTCCTGATGCTGGTGGGCCTCGCCGTGGTGACGGTCATGATGGTCTGGTTTGTGCCGAAGTTTGCGGTCATTTTTGACCGGATGAAGGATCAGGGAACACTTCCCTGGGCAACGACCACGCTGTTGGGAATCAGTGATGCCATTCAGAATCAGGGCCTGTTGATTCTGGCCGCAGTGGCTGGGGGAATCTTCGGCATTGTGTATTATTTTCAGAGTCCGGAAGGTGTGCGGAATCTTGACCGCTGGAAACTGAAGATTCCTGGCCTGGGTGGTATTCTGCAGAGTCTAGCGGTTGCTCGGTTCTGCCGGATGCTGGGAACGCTGCTGAAAAACGGTGTTCCGATTCTGCAGTCGTTGCGCATTGCCAAGGACGCCAGCGGAAACGTGGTTCTGGCTGAGGCCATTGGCAATGCGGCGGACAATGTCAGCAGCGGACAGTCGCTGGCCGTGCCACTGCGTGCCAGTGGACAGTTCACGCGGGACCTGATTGAAATGATTTCGGTGGGTGAAGAAGCCAATAATCTGGAAAACGTGTTGATCAATGTTGCGGACAATATGGAAAAACGCACTGGCCGGCGAATTGAAATGGTAGTGCGTCTCCTGGAACCCATGATGTTGCTGGTAATGGCGGCTGTCGTCACGTTTGTGATTGCCGCACTGCTGTTGCCGGTTCTGAATATGTCGGCTCCCGCTTGAAATCGGTGAGTTCGCGGCGGACGGCGGCAGGAGGTTACAGACCTTGTGAGTCGCCCGCAGTGATCACCTGACCACAGTGAAGGTTGCCCCGTTTGTTAATGTGCCTGAAGGGGTGCAGAGTCTTTCAGAAAAGAAATTGAAGCTATGAAAAAGTTGACGAACAGACCCACGAAGAGTCAGCAGCGTGCTGGTTTTACGCTGCTCGAACTTCTGATTGTACTGGCCATTATTCTGGTGATTGCTGCCATGGTGGTGCCCAACCTGATCGGCACGCAGCAGAAGGCCAACGAAGACCTGACGCTGGCCACGATCAAGAGCATCGAAAAGAACCCGGTGGGAACATGGGCCGCCGACCACGACGGCAGTTACCTGAAGGCCAGTGGCCAGGAGGCCTGGTCGCAGATGATGAATCCAGGTTCTTACAAGGGCCGTAAGCTGCGTCCCTACATCGAAGAACCACCGACCGACGCCTGGGGACGAGTGCTGCAGTACGAATGGAATGGTGACGGCCACAGCAAAAAGCAGAACGCCCTGAAACCCGCCATTTGGTCGACCGGTGCCAACGGTCAGGATGAAGGCGGCGAAGGCGATGACCTCGCCAGCTGGCGTTCGATGTCAGCGGGTACAGAAAACTGATACGAGCCCCGGCGGTTCCGGCGTGTTCAGA
>JBDKIW010000376.1:0-3066 GCA_039796955.1 Planctomycetota bacterium | reverse complement strand
GAAAAGGAAAAGCCCATTGACGCCAGCGGAGTTTACCTGCAGCGGAATGGGGGCCTTGTGCGATTCCAGGGAGCCCGGGAATTGGCTCAGTTTCTGTCCCGCAGCGAAGAAACCCATCGGTCCTTCACCCGGCAGTTGTTTCATTTCATGGTTCAGCAGCCGGTGCTTGCGTTTGGGCCCACATCCATTCAGGAACTGTCAGATTCGTTCAAAAACAACGAATTTCGGATGAAAACACTCCAGGTCGAGATTGCTGTCCGTTCCGCTCTGCGGGGATGGAACACGAATTCGCAGCCTGTTGTTGCGAATGACCCCGGTTCTTCCCCATAATCTGTGGGGCGGAAAAGGGGTCAGGAACCAATAGCCTAAAGGCCCGAAGGGTGCTCCGCACTATTGGTTCCTGACCCCTTTTTCCGCCCCGGCCCTAAGGGTGCTCTGCACTATTGGTTCCTGACCCCTTTTCCGCCCCCGGCCCGAAGGGTGCTTCGCACTATTGGTTCCTGACCCCTTTTTCCGCCCCCTGACCCCTTTTTCCGCCCTGGCCCGAAGGGTGCTCTGCACTATTGGTTCCTGACCCCTTTTTCCGCCCTGGCCACCTTTTTCTGACTCGCGATCCTAACACATCCCCTACCCTGCCTTTTTAACCTGCCACTGCTGGTTTCGGAGTCCGTCATGAATACTCGCCGTCATTTTCTCCGCAGGCTGGGGCTCAGCGCCGCGTCGCTGCCCTTCGTATCCAACCTCAGCGCCTTTGCCACCGCGCCGGCGCTGACGGCTCGCAAGCAGCGACTGGTGGTGATGTTCAGCCCGAACGGAACGGTGCCCTGGGAATTCTGGCCGGATCAGGAAGGCGAAGAGTTCACTCTGAAACGCATTCTGGAACCTCTGAAGGACTTTCAGAATCGCACGATGGTGCTGAAAGGTGTCTGCGACAAAGTCCGTGGTGACGGGGACAATCACATGCGTGGCATGGGCTGTCTGCTCACCGGCATCGAGCTCTTCCCGGGCAACATCCAGGGAGGATCGGACACGCCGGCAGGCTGGGCCAGCGGGATTTCCATCGATCAGGAGATTTCCAGGTTCCTGCAGGCCAACGAAGCCACACGCACCCGATTCGGCTCACTGGAATTCGGCGTGATGGTGCCTGATCGGGCCGACACGTGGACGCGGATGAGTTACGCGGGGGCGAACAAACCGATCGCACCGATCGATGACCCGTATCAGATGTTTCGGAAGCTGTATGGCCAGGTGCGTGACCGCGAAGTGCTCAGCAGCGTGCTTGATTCCGTCCAGCAGGATCTGCAGAAGATCAGCAAGGTGGTTTCGCGCGAAGATCGCCAGTTGCTTGACGAGCACACCACGTTTGTTCGCAACATGGAACAGCAGTTGAAATCCGCCGCCGATGCCGAGGCCGGGCACGCGGTGCCAGTTCTGGAACCTGGTATTCGCGAGGAAAATGACAACATTCCGCGGATCACTCAGATGCAGCTGGACCTGCTGGTCAACAGCTTTGTCAACGATTTTGCCCGAGTTGCGACGTTCCAGATCACAAACTCGGTCGGGCAGCCTAAAATGCACTGGCTGGGCATCGAGGAAGGCCATCATGAGTTGTCTCATGAGCCAAACGAAAACAAGGAAGCTCACGAAAAGCTGACGAAGATCAATACGTGGTACTGTGAACAGCTGGCCTATCTCGTCCGCCGACTCGCGGAAACCCCGGAGCCGGGTGCTGAAGGTTCTCTGCTGGACAACACGCTGATTGTCTGGGGCAATGAATTGGGACAGGGAAATTCTCATACCCTTGACAACATTCCCTTTGTGATGGTCGGTAATGGGTTGGATTTCCGCATGGGGCGTTCATTGGTTTTCCCCAAGGTGCCGCACAATCGCCTGCTGGTCGCGCTGGCTCATGGATTTGGTCACCATATCGAAACATTTGGAAATCCGGATTTCTGCAAAGACGGTGTTCTTACCGGGCTCACCTGAGTTCCCGTCGTTGGGGAAAGCAGAGGCGGCGTCATGATTCTGCAGCAGATTGCCACACTGTTGACGGTGCTGTGTGCACTTGGCCTGGTGCTGCGACGTCTTCCATGGTTTCGCCGGGCCAGCAGCATCGGGTGCGGCTCTTGTCAGGGATGTGGTCGCGGGGAAAAAACGGTCGGGGTGACTCAGGTGCCGTTGGTGCAACTGGGAACCGGGCCGTTGCATGACCTGAAGCCCCGAGCCTGACAGTGAAGGGCAAAGCACTGATGCGAACCGGCGGGATCATCCTTTGTGGCGGGCGTTCCACACGCATGGGACGTGACAAAGCCAGCCTGCCATTTGCCGGCGAACCGATGTTGTTGCGAGTGTTGCGGCAGGTCGAGGCTGGACTCGGTGACGGTCCGGTGGTGATCGTGGCGTCGTCGACGCAGGAATTACCGCCACTGCCTGAAACGGTCCGGATTGTCCGTGATCAACGACCCGACCAGGGCCCGCTTGAGGGCCTGGCGACTGGATTGCAGGAACTTGTAGACGTGGTGGATGTGGCCTTCGTGACCAGTTGCGACGTTCCGTTGCTGAACCCGGCCGTCATTCGCCTGCTGCTGGACAAATGCATGTCATGGGATGTGGTGGTACCACAGGACGAGCATTACCCGCATCCGCTGTGCGCGGTGTATCGCACCTCAACGCTGACGTCCATTCGTCGTTTGCTGGAGGCGGGAGAACATCGACCGCGGGCGCTGTTTCAGCAGGTGCGTACATGTTTCCTGTCAGTCGATGTGCTTCGCACTGTGGACCCGCAGCTGCTGTCCCTGCTGAATCTGAATCATCCTGCGGAGTACGAACGGGCCCTTGCTTTGGCTGGGATGGAGAATTCTGTGGAAAGCAGTGAGCAATAGAAACTCAGTGGGCAGAAGAACGGTTCCGACCGCCGGATGATATTTCCTGTTGGTCGCCGTCACACGCGAACTTCACGGCTCAGCGACTCATTTCCCGGATCCCCTGCAGAAACACGGTGGCTGCCGCCAGGACACCGACAAAGAACGAGAGCAGGAAACCAACGACAGCGGGAGTGCGTGGTGT
>JBDKIW010000375.1:0-12196 GCA_039796955.1 Planctomycetota bacterium | reverse complement strand
CGGAGCGAAACGCGACAATCTTTTGGGTGAATCGCGATCGAGCACGAGCACGAGCACCGCTTCGCTGAGCACGAGCACGATTTGAAAAGCGAGAGGGGGAGGGACCGCGGCGAGTGCGATTTTTGTTTTGCCTGCCCCTTGTCCCAGTTCCTAGTTCCTAGTTCCCTGTTCCTCGTGCTCGTGCTCGTACTCGAAAACCGGCCCCCTCCAAAGCCCGGCCCACCGACAGCTGGGTGGCCCCATTTTTTGATCGACAGATGGGGGGGCCATTTTTGGCCCCATTTTTTGCGGGACGTTTCGGCGGAGCGAAACGCGACAATCTTGTGGGTGAATCCTTTTCGAGCACGAGCACGAGCACCGCTTCGCTGAGCACGAGCACGATTTGAAAAGCGAGAAGGGGAGGGACCGCGGCGAGTGCGAGTTTCTGTTTTGCCTGCCCCTTGTCCTAGTTCCCAGTTCCCAGTTCCTAGTTCCTCGTTCCTCGTTCCCTGTTCCTCGTGCTCGTGCTCGTGCTCGAAAACCGGCCCCCTCCAAAGCCCGGCCCACCAACGCAGTGTTCAGGGTGCGGGGGGATTGACCGGGAGTCGCTGGTAGTCGGCGCCGCCGACGAGGATGTGACCGGCCATGGCTTGATCGGGGATCATGACGACGATCCAGGTGTTGCGACCATCCTCGATGTTGACGTTGATCTTTCGCGGTGGATCGGGATACCGACCGGAGAAGCTGGTGGAGGCCAGCGAAAGGGTATGTGGCTCGGCGGGCAGTTCGACGGTGGCCACATCGATGGCGCCGGGAAGTGTTCGCCATGAGCGCGTGTCGGGTTTTTCGAGGGCTTCCCAGGCAACTCCTGCGGCATTGACACCAAGATCCACGAAGGTGTTGCGATGAACACCAGAGGTACTCTTCAGGGCGTAGACCACGCCTTTCTTGGTGATTCGTCGGACGATCGCGGCGGCAATTTCGTCGTCCCGGCTGGCGTTGTAGGACGCTTCGGCGACGGCGTGCAGGTCGACGAGTCGATGGAAGCTGAGTTTTTGTGGCGAGCTTCCGGAGTTGGCGGTTACGTCGCTGCGGATCCAGTCTGTTTTCCGGAGTGACGGAGTGGAACAGGGGCGGGCAATCTTGACCGACGAGATGGTGGGCGGCAGGGTGTGTTTACCGGTGGCGCTGAGGATTCGATCAGCGATCAGTAGGGCGGTGGAGGTGGGTTCAACACGTTCCGCCGTCCACTGCGGCGCGTGGCCGCAGAGTGCGATGACGGCCAGTGTGCCGTGGCCCTTGCGACTGCGGACACCGAGTCCTGTGGTGAGCTTTTTCGCTCCGGGAGAGTCAGCAAACGCGGGGTTCCAGAAATTCACATCGGCCAGGGCCTGTTCCGTTTCCACGGCGCGAGAGGGTGTTTCGGACTGCACAAGGGCGGTCAGCCACGCGCCGAAAGCAAGCGGTTGATCGACGGGTGAGGCGGTGATGGCGACGGCGGGGTTTTCGGAGGAGTAGCTGACGCGAGCGATCCCCGTTGTGTCATCGGCTGCCTCGAGGGAATGCTGGTCGGCCAGTTTGCTGTCAGCCAGTTTGCTGTCGACCAGTTTGCTATCGGTCTGTTTGCCGTCCTTTTGTTTTTTCTGCAACGCTGCGGCAATCAGTTCTCGTCGATCGGCCGCTGCTTTGGTGAATTGCAGGGAGTAGGCGAAGGAGTCCTGGCCATCGCTGACCATGCTGGACAGCATGGCCATGTTCAGCAGCATGGAACGTTCGAAATCGCGTCCGGACCAGGCGATTGCGCGGGAGTCTGTGAGGATGGAGGCGGTTTGTTCGCCAATGTCCTTTTGGCTGAGGAAGTCGAGTGATTCCCGTTTTTTGCGGAACAGGGTTTCTGCGGCGGCCGGTTGACCGACGGCAAGTTCCAGCATGGCAAGGTCCAGATCCAGCAGCTCTTTTTCGGAGCGAAACTGGCTGCGGGCCTCCTGCAGGCGAGCGATCGAGACGTCTGTATTTCCCGACGCCCAGGCCGTCAACGCGGACTCATGCGTCTTATGCCATGACTGACACCCCGGCAGCAGCAGACTCAGCAGCGGGAGTGCCAGACACACGGAGATGCTCCGTGTGATAGCAGCGGCCGGAGATGTCCTGAGAGGTTGCGTCATGCAGAGTTACCGCGGAAATGCGAGTGCTAACGCCGGGAAGTCGGATCGCAGGTGTTTGTGGAACTCGGGGTGACAAAAAATCGGGAATGCCAGAGACCGGTGGGGGCAGCTGACTGTGGTTGCCACAGGGTTGTGGACGACAGCGAAGCTCCGTGTCTTCTGAAGACGGCGGAACGTGGCTGCGGGACTGATGGGTGTCCTCAGTCGTCGTAGTGCTTGTTCTTTCCGAAGATCGTTTTGTGATAGCCCTTGCGGAGCATTGCGGATTCCGAGATGGATTCACCGGATTGGATATCGAGGAGTTCGAGGGTGAGCAGATAATCCCGCTGATAATCGCCGTTGCTGTTGGTCGTTCCGGACGTGATGCGTGCGAACAGGAGGTAGTCGAGCGGTTGATTCTGGCGTTCGAGGACCATTTGAAAGTCGCGTTGGCGCTGTGGCAGCACGAGGCTGTCGGGGGAGCAGCGCAGTTCGGCGAGGGCCGCTTCGACATAGCGGCGGCTGATCATGCGAAACTGCGGATCCTGGCCGACGAGCGTGTTGACGTGGTCGTAGATTTGTTCCTTGAAATCGCCGATCACTTCACCGCTTTTGTTTTCCACCCCCACAAAGCAGATGGATCGTACAAGCGAACCGTCGTTGTGAATTGAGGTGTGGGATGCCTGAAGGATGGTCGCGCTGGACTTGCCGAGCAGTTTGGCGACGGCTTCGTCGATCAGTGGCTTCCAGGTTTCGGCGCCGGCATTGTGGCTACCCACCATGTCGTTGTCGGTTTGTTTCAGGACGTGAGCGTGTTGTCGACCGCGACAGCCGACAGCAGTCAGCAGCAGGCAGAGACCAAGAATGATGCACAGTCTGAAGGTTTTGAGCCCCGCCATGGTCAATGGATTCCATTCCAGAGGAGGAGGGTACGGTGGTGATGTTGTCAGAAAAAGTTGCGGCGGCCAGAGCTGCCTTTGGGAATGAATTCCCAGGGCAGGGGGAATCCGGTGGTGGCGCAACAGGATCACGTTGGGGGCAGTGAGCCCTCGGACGCGAAAAGCTGTTGGCTGTCACCGGAAGCCGCTGCGCAGTGTTGGAACATCGCGCATGGTGCGGAAAGTACCAGAAAACTCGAAGTTTCCGATAGACCGGAGTTGAGAACAGAAAAGGGGTCAGGAACCAATAGTGCGGAGCACTCTTCGGGCCATTTGGCTATTGGTTCCCGACCCCTTTTCTGAACGTGAACCAATAGTGCGGAGCACCCTTCGGGCCGTTTGGCTATTGGTTCCAGACCCCTTTTCTGAACGTGAACCAATAGTGCAGAGCACCCTTCGGGCTGTTTGGCTATTGGATCCAGACCCCGTTTCTGAACTCCGGGCCATTTGGGGATTGGTTTCTAACCCCTTTTGTGAACGCCATTTAACGCCACAAGGCACTGCCAGATGGCGAGTGCCTTGTGGTGATTGCGGGTGTTGGAGGCAGGACGTTGAGTCTGCGTGGAACAACGAGCCTGTTGCGTTGCAAATGGAATCGCCGCGGAATCAGGCGGTTTTGGGCGAAATTGCGATATCCACGGTTTTTTCTGCGAGGGGCAGGGTGATTTTCAGTTGATATTCGCCTTCCCCAGCCAGTTTTTCGGCAAGTTCAGCCAGTTCTTCGCTGCCGACGGCACGGTATGCCTCGACCAGTTCCTTCCACGCGAAGCGGCGGATGGGGGAAGGCATGATGCGTGCGGCTTTTTCGAGATGCTGAATGGCGAGGGAGTGGTTTTGGGATTGTTTGAGAGCGATCCCGAGCAGCAGTTGACGCGGTCCTTCGAGGGGACCGGCGTCGGTGATTTTGTCCAGTTCTCTGGCGGCTTGTGTGGGCATGCCCAGGTCGAGATAGCCGTCGGCGGAGAGCAATCGTCGGACAGTTTTCGGAGCCATCTGAACTCGCATCACAGTTACTCCATCAAAGTGAAACAGGCGAATGGCCTGAGTGTTATCGCAATGATTCAGGAGAGTTGCAACTGTTGCGCCAGACGCATTTCGTTTTTGGTGATTTGTTGTAAGTTGTTTAATGGGATTGGTTTGTGGAGATAGGTGGCGTGAGGGATGGGCCGTGAATTCCTGCCAAAAGTACAATCGTTGGGTGAAATTGCGTCGCTGAATCCCGCAGAATCGGCAAATTGGCGGTTTGTGTTGTGCAGAAGTTACAACGTCGGGTGATGTGGACTGCCGGTGTGAGCGTGGGGTTGTGGAGGGTGGAGGCGTTGGTGCCGTTGTGGTCAGTCGGTGTGGGGGTGAAGTTTGGGGGTGAGATTGGAGGAATTCACGTTTTTGACGGCTTGTTTTATGGATTTCACCTGGTCGTTGGAGTGGGATTCCTCGTAGTGCCGAATGGGAGTTTGTTTCGTGGTATCGCAGTGGCAGGCCGCGGCGTGCGTGTGGGCGTGGAATCGGCGATCGCTGCAAACACGAATCGCGGCAGGTTCCGAACAACTGCATAATCAAATGGAAGCCAGATAATGTGGCTGTTGTCGACGGTCAGTTTTTTGGGCGCGTTCCTGCTGTCGCTGGGGTTAACTCCGGTGGTACGGTGGTTGGCGCCGTTTCTGGGGCTGATTGATCTGCCCGGGCATCGGAAGGTGCATGTGAACCCGACACCGCGCGGGGGTGGAATCGCCATTTTTCTGGGTGTAGGGATTTCGGCGTTGCTGCTGTACGTCGTGGGTTGGGACGTCTGGGGGCTGGACGCGGCGGCACTGGGACTGGCGCTGGGCGATCCGGGGAAAGTGGTTGTGCCGGAGGCGGCCGTTTCCGGGGGCCTGCAGATGTGGGCGATCGCGGCGGGGGCGGTGGTCTTGTTTCTGACGGGGCTGGCGGATGACCGCTGGAATCTGTCGTGGAAGTTGCGACTGGGTCTGCAGTTGCTGGTGGCCTGTGGGGTTGTGTTGAGTGGTGTGCGGGCGACGGTGTTTGTGACATGGCCGTGGTTTGGGTCGGCGTTGACGGTGTTATGGATTCTGGTGCTGACGAACGCGATGAACTTTCTGGACAACATGGACGCGTTGTCGGCGGGCATTGGTTTTCTGGCGTCGTTGATCTTTGCTGTGATTCTGTTGGTGATGGTACGAACGCCGGCGTTGCTGGTCGCTGTGCCTCTGGTGTTACTGGCCGGATCACTGCTGGGGTTTTTGTGCTGGAACCGACCACCTGCTTCGATTTTTATGGGGGACTGTGGCAGCAATCTGATCGGCTTTCTCCTGGCGACTCTGACGGTCGCGGGGACGTTTTATGAGCGGACGGGAAGTCGTCATGTGATGTTAGCGCCGCTGTGTGTGATGGCGGTGCCGTTGTATGACTTCTGTACGGTGATCAGTATTCGGTTGTTGCAGGGGCGGAGTCCGTTTCACGGGGACAAGAGTCATTTTTCGCATCGGCTGGTGGAGCTGGGATTGAGGCCGGTGTATGCGGTGTTGACGATTCATCTGACGACGGCGATGACCGGGCTGGGCGCGTTGCTGTTGTATCAGGTTCCGGGCTGGTCTGGTGCGGCGCTCGTGTGTGCATTGATCGTGACTATGCTGTTGATCATTGGCATTCTGGAATTCGTTGGACGGCGCTCGGTGGGAGAGATGCAGGGCGTGTTGCGAGAGATGCGTCGTCGGGGTGCTGAACGGAGTGACGGGTTGGTCGCCGGGACAGGTTCTGGTGAGCGGGCGGTGGAATCGCCGGGTTGAGTCGTGTGCCGGAATCCGGCGAGTAGGTGGGCGGATCGACTTTGGGGACTGATTTCTGACGAAGAGTGTGGCTGGAATTCTGCATGCGATTTTCGCTCCCGTTTTTTTGCTGCGTCCTGATGGCGGCGTCCAGCTTCTGGATTTCGGAAGAGGCTGCGGATGGTCGTGGACTGGCGCTGGTGACCCTGTGGGGCCTGGTGGCAGCGGGGACGTGCCTGCAGAGTGTTCGGGAGCGAATCGGGAAGTGGACGAGCGTTGGCGTTATGGATCTCGCGCTGGGCCTGGTAGTGTTAGGGCATGTGTTATCAGCGGCAATGGTCTGGCGCGTGGGCGGTGATTGTCGTGCGGCCTGGAATCTGACGCTGGAGTGGTTTGGGTTGGCGTTGATCTGGGGCGTGTTTCGGTGTGTGGCCGGTGATTCGCGGGGTGTGGTGTTGCTGCGGGAAGTTGCGACGGCCTTGATTGTGGGCATGGCCTGCTTTGGGATCTGGCAGCATCATGTGGGGTTTCCAGCGGACGCGGACTGGTATCGGGAGCGTCGGGCGGAGCTGGATCGTGTGCAATCGACGCCGGGCGCTATGGCGCGACAGCGAGAGTCGGAGTTGACTTCGGAGTTTCGGGAGCAGGGGATTCCGCTGGACCGAACGGGCCGGATTTTGTGGGAAAATCGGGTGCTGTACAGCACGGAGCCGCTGGGCCCGTTTGCACTCGCGAACACTCTGGCGGGCCTGCTGGCGGTGGGGCTGATTCTGGTAACGGGGCGTATCAGTGGTCGATGGCAGATGCTGGGTCGACCAACAAGGCGTGAGCTGCTGGTGGTGCTGGTGCAGTTGCTGGCGCTGGGGTACTGCCTGTTACTGACCAAGAGTCGTTCAGCGTGGCTGGGGGCGTTGGTGGGTTGCGGGATTGTGGCGGTGGTACGGAGTCGTGTGACGGCGTTGCGGACCGTGCTGCGTTGGGGGCTGGCGGTTGGATTGGTGGCTGGTCTGGGTGCGGGGATGCTTGCGTATCGGGGTGGGTTGGATCGGGAAGTGATTCTGGAATCGCCACGATCGCTGCAGTTTCGGCTGCTCTACTGGATGGGGACTCTGCAGATGCTGCAGGAGTCACCGGTCTGGGGAGCGGGGCCGGGGAATTTCCGGCAGGAGTATCTGGCGTATAAGGTGGATGAATCCAGTGAAGAAATTCGGGATCCGCACAACCTGTATCTGGAAGCCTGGTCAGTGGCGGGGATTGTGGGGCTGGCGGGAGCCGGGCTGATGACGTTCGGTTGGTTCCGGCAGCTCATGAGGCGGATGCGTGAGCAGGACGGTGTCAGGGGCACGCGTGGGATTCGTACGGCCTTTGGCGGCCTTGTGGCGGGTGGCCTGTTCGCTGGATTTCTGCTGGACCTGGGGTTTGAGTGGTTGAGTGCGGAATCGCTCGAAGGCAAAGGAGCGCAGTTGCTGTTGCTGGTGGGCGGGGTTCTGCTGTGGTGGCGTGGCCCGGTGCTGGATGTCGCTGATACGGCGACCTCGCTGGCGGCGGCGGCAGGCCTGGGGCTGCATTTGCTGGCGGCGGGAGGTCTGGAAGTTCCGGTGGTCATGATGGTTCTGGCGGTGTGTCTGATTACGGGGTGTCAGGGCGGCATGGTGACGGGTGAACCGGGGCCAGCGGCAGAGCGGCTGCCATCGTCTGAAGGACGCTGGTCATGGGGGCCTGCTGCGGGTGGTTTGATTCTGAGTTTGGTGCTGGTGGCTGTGGTTGTGGGGACAGGAGTCATACCGCAGGCACGACTGCAGTGGGCCTTGATGCAGGCGGACTCGCTGGACTCGGGTGGACGCGACTGGAATCAGACGGAACTGGGACTGGTACGGCAGGCATGGCAGCGGGCCGTGCAGGCGGATGCTCTGGCGGTGCGGCCGCGTCAGCGGTGGGCGGAGTTTGAAGCTGGCAGACTGTACAGCGTGGTCTCGCGGCTGGTGGCAGCAGAGTCGGTTGGGGACCAGTCGACAGAGGATCCCTTGGGGCGTAAGGCGGAGGCGACAAGCAGGAGCCTGTTGGTCACGGAGGTGGAAACACAGCTGCGGGCGGCCTTGGAAGCGTGTGAGTTGCTGATCGCGGCGGACACTCGGAACGGTCTGGGATATCTGGTGCGTGGGCGATGTTATTCGCTGGCGGCGCAGGCTCTGCGTCGGCAGGAGGACCTCGAGCGGGCGATCGCGGATCTGAAGACAGTGACGCGGCGGAATCGCGGGGCGATCGAAGTCTGGCTGGAGCTGGCTCAACTGCAGCGACTGGCGGGGCAGGGGGCTGCATCGCGGCAATCGGCAGAACGCGTGGAGGCGTTGAATCGCATCAACCAGGCGTGGGGCCACAGGGATCAGTTTCTGACGGAGGACGAGGAGCGAGTGTTGCGGGAATTGCTGGAGCAGGTCTGAATGGAGGGTTCGGCATCGGGGCCAGCGGGGGCAGAACAAGGCCTGTCGAGTTGGCGGAGGTGAATGGGGCAGAGGCTGGAAACGGTTGGGAAACGTGGAAGAAGTCCACGGGAATCATTCGCTCGTCTTTTGGTCTTCAGGCTAGAATACACTGAATGGAACCCGAGGAGTGAAGTGAGAGGTGTGCCGCTTCAGTGAGGTGTGGTGGCCAGGCAGTGGCAGACCAGGGAATGCGGCGGAAGTCATGAGAAGTCAACACGCGGCTGGCGGCAGGCAATGCTTGTCGGACGTGGAATAGACAGGGAGTGAGTGATGCAGAAGATGTGGATTGGTCTTGGGCTTGTGGGTGGAGCGATTCTGGCGGCCCTGTTGTTGCTGCAGCCGGAAGAGAAGACCATTGCGGATTCGCTGAAGCAGATGAAAACGGAGCAGAAGGTACTGAGTCCGGGGAAGTCCCGCGCACCGGTGTCGGATTTGCCTGTTATCAGTGAGACGGGACCGTGGCCGGCGGCGGTCGTGGACGAGCCGGTGTTTGCGTTTGGCCGCATGGCCGTGCGTTCCACGAATTCGCACAGCTTTGTGATTCGCAACGAGGGGGAGGCGGACCTGCAGCTGAAGGCCGGAGAAACAACCTGCAAATGCACCACGTTTGGGTTTGGCACAGACAAGGATCAGACCGAGAAGACGGCGGTGGTGCGACCGGGCGAGAGTGTGACGCTGCTGATGAACTGGAAGGCCGGCGAAGCGCCGGACCGTGCCTTTCGGCATGGTGGGGACGTGCACACCAACGATCCCAAGGACCCGTTGCTGAAGCTGGTGGTGGAGGGAGCGATTGAAAATCTGTTTGAAGTGCTGCCGCAGTACACATGGGATGTGGGAAGCATTTATGAGGAGCCGGGGTACTTCAAGGCGGGGATTGGTTCGCGGATGTACGAGGACTTTGCGATTCATAGCATCGAGAGTCCCTCGGGATTGGTGAAAGTGGACATGGTGCCGATGACGGCGGAAGAACTGGGTGTGGAACGATTTGCGCGTGGGTATTCACTGCGTGCCGAGGTATCACCGAAGATCGCGTCGGGAGTCTTTTCGGAGGATCTGATCATTCGCACCAGTGCATCACCCGATCCGATTCGGGTGACGGTCACCGCTAAGAAGTTCGGGGCGATTCGTCTGCAGCAGATGGCGGGAACGGTCCTTGATCCCAACACTCTGACGCTGATGCTGGGATCCTTCAAAGCGGCGGAGGGCAGTGAGGCGAAGTTGCTGTTGATTGTGGATGAGAAGGGGATGAGTGAACCGTTTGCGATCACAAAGACGGAGGCGGATCCACCGTTTCTGGCGGCTTCTTTAAGCCCGGTCGGAGCACCCTCGGGGACTGTGCATCGCTACCTGTTGACTCTGAAAATCCCCCCGGGTCGCGCACCGGTGCAGCGGACAGCAAACAATCCGGGGTTTCTGCGACTGTCGACCAATCATTCGACTGGTGATGGTGTGAACCTTGGCCTGCACCTGTATTCCAACTGAGTGAGAGACGGGGATCGAGGGCGAACCGCCAGGATGCTCTTGGCGTAAGTTGGTCTGGTCGGGTTATCCGTCACCTGCAACTCACCCAGGTGGGATATCACCGCCATGTTCTCGTCTCGGGATTCACAGCGCGTGACCGGATTGCGGGTCCATGCGGCTGGTGGAAATGGTGCAGTGAGTTCCCCGAAGTCCGGGCGCAGGCTATTCTGCGCGAATAGACGACTGCGGGGGACATGTTGGCTGGTGACCGTTGCAGTTGGGTGTGATGAGGAAAGCACGGAGGAGCGAATCCATGAATAAAGCGGCGGTCTTTGTGACCTTTGGCTTTCTGAGTCTGATTCTGCTGGCGGTCTCGATCCTGTGGTCTCCGCGACAGGAACCGGCCGATGAGCCATCTGCAGGCGACGTCGCTGGGACGGCATCGGGCGAGAGTGCGTTGGAAGCCGCTGTGCAGCCAGGGGCGTCGGAGAGCGAACCTGCAGCGGTAGCCGGGAACAAGCCGGTGGCCGTGGAGTCTTCGGCGGCTCTGGAGGAGACAAAGTCCAAAACGGGGACCGCAGAGCAGACACGTGATCAGGCCGTGGCCGGTGAATCGGTGGCAGCTCCTTCGAAGGTGCGTGAGCTGCAGTTTCTGAAATGGCCGAGGCCCGCGTTTGCCATTGTGGCCACGGGTGAGCAGCGGGGCTATTTTGAGCCCTGTGGCTGTACCGCAAATCAGCTTGGCGGAATGACTCGCCGTGCCGGCTTATTCGGGAAGCTGCGATCGCTGGGCTGGGAAGTGCGAGGGGTCGACGTTGGCAGTCTTTCGAAGCGAACGGGATTGCAGGCGCAGATTAAATTTGAGACGACTCTGGAAGCACTGCGGAAGCTGCAGTATGTGGGTCTGGCGATGGGCCCTGAGGAATTGCGACTGGATCCGGGATTCCTGTTGTCTCAGCACAGTACTGCTGAGGGGGCGGAGTCGCTGGCATTTCTGGGAGCCAATCTGACATTTTTCGGGGCGAAGGAAATCGGTACGCCTCTGGCAAAAACGGTGCTTACGATTGGCGAATCGCGAATCGGGATTACCAGTGTTATGAGTGAAACGCTGCGAAAGGAAGTTCTGGGGCCGAATACGTCGCAGGGGGATGTGGAATGGACGGATCCCACGGCAGCTCTGCGGGACGTGATGCAGCAGTTTGACGACGAGGGAGTGACCTTTCGGATTCTGTTATCGCAGTCGACGCTGGCGGAATCGCGGCAGCTGGCCGCTGATTTTCCCGGATTCAACGTCATTGTGACAGCTCAGGGTTTTGGCGAAGGAGAACCTGTGCCGGAGACGATCGGGACGGTACGACTGGTGCAGGCGGGCGAGAAGGGGAAGACGGCCATGGTGATCGGCGTCTACCCGGAGGATCGGGAGCAGCCGCTGCGATTTGAGCTGGTCACACTGCGGGGCGATACGTTTGGTGATGATGCAGAGATGATCTCGCTGATGGAATCTTATCAGCAGCGACTGCGGGAACAGCAGCGGGTGTCGGTCGAAGAGATTACGGGATTGGCTGGGCATCCCAGCGGAGCCACATTTGTCGGGGCCTCGAAATGCGGCGAATGTCATACTCAGGCGATGGAGGTCTGGCAGAAGACGGATCACGCTCAGGCGCTGGCCAGTCTCGATCCTGCTGAAGGGCGGCCCGGGGCTGAACGCCTGCATGGCATTCTGAGAGCACATGATCCGGAATGTCTGGCCTGTCATGTGACGGGTTGGAGTCCGGAGGATTATGTGCGTTTTCGCTCTGGTTTTCTGCAGTCCGAGTATGCAGGCGATGAATCGGAAAAGCACCTGCAGATGCTGCTGGCTGGCAATCAATGTGAAAACTGTCACGGCCCCGGCAGTCGCCACGTGGAATTGATTGATGCGGGCAACACGGAGGCTGCTGCGCAGGAAGTGCGAGTGACACTGCAGCAGGCGCGAGAGACGCTGTGTGTCCGATGTCATGATGCGGACAACAGTCCGGAATTCAACTTTGAGAATTACTGGGATTTGGTGAAGCATCCGGGGAAGGATTGAGGCCGATCACCTGCCCCATTCCTGGAGGGCGAAGTTCCACCTGAGCCGCAAACCTGGGTGCGACTGATGGGCTTTGGGTTTGGAACCACGGATGAACACAGATGGATTTTTTCGGCGGGAGGGCGAAGTTCCATCTGAGCCGATGAGGTTGTTGCGCTGCGGGAGGGCGAAGTTCCACCTGAGCCGCAAACCTTGGTGCTACTGATGGGCTTTGGGTTTGAAACCACGGATGAACACGGATCAACACAGATGGATTTGGGTGGCCGATTCCTCTGGCGGGTGTCTTCGTGAGCGGCGACGCGTTAGCGGCCGGTTGCGATTGGACGATTGCGTTGGGGCGGTTGAAGTTAGA
>JBDKIW010000374.1:0-5991 GCA_039796955.1 Planctomycetota bacterium | reverse complement strand
CACGACAAAGCTCATGGCTCAGCCTGATCCTGGGCTCTTCAGCACTCGCTATCAGCCTCTTCGGCATCTCCTTCTACTCGTTCCTCACCATCAAGGAAATCCAGCTGAATCGTCGACAATCCAATTTCGTCGACAGTGTCACGCACGAACTCAAAACCCCCATCGCGGCACTGCGTCTTTACATCGATACGCTGCTGCTGCGCGAACCTGAAGCCCAGGACCGACGGGAATTCTACGAGACGATGAATACCGAGCTGACCCGACTCGATCGGCTCATCAACCAATTGCTCGAAGTCGGACGCCTCGATGCGCTCGGCAATCAGTCCGACCCCGAAACCGTCGAACTTGAAGAACTCCTGCGCCAGTGTGCACAGGCAGCCTGCCTGCATCACAAAAAGGAAATCAACGATGTCTTCCGCTTCGAAATCGCCCCCCTCGCACTCACCTCCCGAAGACTCCTGCTGGAAATGATTTTCGGCAACCTGATGGACAACGCTGTCAAGTACGGAGGATCCCCTCCGCAGGTCACCGTCCAGGCATTTGCCCTCGGAACCGGCCGTGTCTGCGTGCGAATACGCGATAATGGCACAGGAGTTGCCCCGGAAAATCGACGGCGGATCTTCCAGTTATTCGTTCGCGGCAATGATGAATTGCAGCGTACAAAGACCGGCACCGGACTCGGACTCTACATCGTCCGCACCCTGGTTGGCCTTCTCAAGGGACGCGTGTCCGTCACTGATGCTGACTCCGGCCCGGGCAGCGTCTTCGAAGTCACTCTGCCCGGTCGTCAATTGCATCCGACTACCGCCACCAGCCGCGATTCCCGTAATCGCGTGTCCGAACTTGCTCTGTCCAGTCGGGAACCCAACGCATGAGAATCCTGGTCGTCGAAGACGAAGACGCCATTGCCCGAGGCCTGCGTTTCAATTTCGAACGCGAAGGCTACCAGGTGGACCTGACCGCCAATGGCCCCGCGGCACTCGAACTTTACGAATCCGCTCAGCCACCCGTTGACCTCGTCATCCTCGACCTGATGCTGCCCCAGATGAGCGGTTACGAAATCTGCCGCTCACTTCGCCGACTCGATCTTGATATTCCGATCCTCGCACTCACCGCAAGAACGCTTTCCGAAGACAAAATTCAGGCCTTCGACTGCGGCGTCGATCAGTACATGACCAAACCGTTCAGTCTCCCGGAATTACTCAGCCGAGTTCGCAATCTGCTGGACAAACGCCGACGCCACCTGGATCGCCGATCCATTCGCCCCACAGAAGACGTCGTTCGCTTCAGTGATGTCCTCGTGGACTTCGGTCGCTTTGAGTTGAAGCACCGCGACGAAGTCCATCCGCTCACGACGCGAGAACAGGAACTCCTGCGCTACTTCCTCGAAAATGATGGCGTCGTTCTTTCACGAGCGAGGCTGCAGTCCGAGGTCTGGAAGGATTCCGCCGAAATGTCCAGCAGGTCCATCGACAATTTCGTCATGCGACTCAGACGCATGATTGAAAATGATCCCTCGTCCCCAAGACACCTTCTGTCCATTCGAGGCACGGGCTATCGCTTCCTCCGCGAACCCGCCGCTGATCACAACACCGCAGAGCCCCAGTAAGAGCGACACCCTCACCTCATATGAACTCAGGCAACATCGCGCTGCCCTGATTCCAGACCGTCCACACGACCCGAACTCTTCTGCACAATACGCGTAGTGACCTGCCAAAGCACTTCCCGCAGCTCTTCGCGACTGCCCTGAAGATGTTTCTGCAGCAATGCCAACTCCCGCTCCGCCGTTGCCCCTGTCACCTGCTGAGGCCGCGGTGCCCGAAAGATCTTCTCGTGAACCCGGACGGCGTTTCGCTCCGTCTCGTAAAACAGCTCCTCGTACATCTTCTCACCGGGACGCAATCCCGTGAACACAATGTCAATGTCCTCCGGATACCGCTGCCCCGACAGTCGAATCATGTCCCGCGCCAGATCCACGATCCGCACAGGTTCTCCCATATCGAGAATCAGGATGTCACCGCCGTCACCAATCGCCCCGGACTGCAGTACCAACTGAACCGCCTCCGGAATCGTCATGAAATACCGCTGCATGTTCGGATCAGTGACCGTCACCGGACCACCCTGCTCGATCTGCCTCCGAAATGTCGGAACCACACTGCCCGCCGAATTCAGTACGTTGCCAAAACGGACCGTGATGAAACGAGTCTTTGAGCGATTTGCCACCGCAAACAGATACTCTTCCGCAATCAGCTTGGTGGCCCCCATGATGTTCGTCGGACGAACCGCCTTGTCCGTGGAAATCATCACAAAGCGTTCCACCTGAAACTTGTCCGACAGATCCACAAGCACCTTGCTGCCAAACACGTTATTACGCACTGCCGCCTGAGGATTGCTCTCCATCAATGGAACATGCTTGTACGCAGCCGCGTGAAACACCACCGCCGGACGATGCATCATGAACACGCGTGCCATGGCCGATTCGTCCGTGATGTCCTCCACAATAAACTCCACAGACACACGCTCAAAACCAGCGTCCTTCTGCAGAACATGAAACTCCTGCTCCAGCTGAAAAATCCCGAACTCAGACTGGTCCAGCATCACAATCCGACGAGGCCCGTAACGCAGCAGCTGACGGCAGACTTCCGAACCAATACTCCCGGCCGCCCCCGTCACAAGCACCACCCGATTCTCAAGCGAATCACGAATCTCATGCAGATCCAGTTGAGTCGGTTCGCGACGCAGAAGGTCGTCAATCGTTATCTCACGCATCCTTAGCTGAAATCGCCCGGCAGGTATCTCATCCACCGACGGTACCAGATGCGCCGCAATTCCCTGCTGACGACAAATGTCACTCACTTCCCGAATCGTTCGACCGGACAATCGGGATGGAAGCAGTACCATCTCCGCTCCCGTCTTCCGAATGATTTGCTCCAGTCCGGTCGCGGCATCAAACGTCTGAACGCCAGCTACTAAACCGTGATGCACGTTCGCCGCCGGTGAGACAATCCCAACCACACGCAACGCAGACGATCCCGACTGAATCGAAGTCAGCAACCCAACCGCGTCATGACCCTTTGCATAAATCAGGACCTTCGAGGCCCCGGGGTGACGTCGGGCATTCACCACTGTCCGCAATGTGTGCGCCAGAACCCGTGCTGAAGCCAGCAAGCCCGCAGACAAAATCGTGTCAATCACGATGACACCACGAGAAATCTGCGGCATCGCCTCGTGCGCCAGCTGCGAAGCCGCCAACAGCACTCCGCACACAAGACACACACCCGAGGACCACGCAAGATCATGAATCGTCGAATAACGCAGATGCCGACGCCAATCCCTCGAAAACAACACCACAGCAACCTTCAACAGGACCAGCAGCACCAGACTCTCACGAAACACACGCACCGCATAAATGAACTGCTCCTGCTCAAATGCAGCACGCCCTGTCAGGCCTTCCGAAATCTCACCAGCACCACGCAGAATCCCACTCAGAAACTGGATTGGCCCCAGGTCAAAACGGAGCATCAGCGAGCAGAAAAATGATGCCGTGAAAATGACTGCATAACAGCAGACGGCTATTGCCAGTCGCGCCATGACAGATCCCTGGGTGAGGTGAGGAAACAGCAGAGAACCTGCTGTCAGTGACAGGAGTTCAGACAGGCAGCCGGTCAAAAACCATCGCAATACACCGGCCGGGAAAGAAGGCCTCAGCGTCTGGAATTTGCTGAGGTGCAGCAGATTCTGCCGAAACTCGGTTTTTATGTCCAGAGCAGCTTTTGGCAGCAAAAAACGCATTTTCTGCCGCTCAACGCCGCCAGGGACACCCCAGCAGTCATCAGCTCACTCCCCTCAAACACAGTCCCCTCAAACCCGCGCCAGATACACCTTTCACTCACTCACCAATGACCATCCCCGTGATCCTGCAATCGCTACACTGACAACCCGCCCATCACGGTCACCGCCGTCACGATCACCAACTCGCCCTACCGGAACGACACACCGTCCGGCCAACTCACTTCGCTTTCGTGTCGAAAGGCTGTAACCCGTCCGCCTCAGCTTTCGTCTTTGTACTCAGGATCAACTTCTTCTGCTGCTCGTCCACAATCAGCACCAGGGGGTCCCGCTCCTTCGCATAGTTTTCCAGAATCCGGTCAATCGCCGCCAGAGCCGTGACGGTCCCAAGGTCCATCGTCTGCGGCATGTTCTGAGTGAATCCTGCGCCTTTCAAAGCGTCCCCGTCAATCGCCACATCCGTCCTGATCGACTCACCAATAAACCCGAACGCTTCCTGCAGCGGTGTCCTGCGAAAGTCAATCAGCACCGACATCTTCAGACGATCAGCCACTCGATCCGGAACCGCTGATTCCTCCGCACTCGTGATCGCAGCGTCTTCAAAATTCGTGACCAGCGACTGATTCCACGTCAACAGGGTGCCTGCAGCCAGATTTGCCGCAGCCTGTCGAGGAAGTATGGTGACCAGGCGGGCAAAGCCTGGGCCGACATGCGCTGTCGTGCCAACATTCAACGCCTGCAGCATCGCCGGAAATCGACCTATCATCTGGCGGCTTCCTTCCGTGGCCGGCTGCATTCTGCGAATCATCCCCAGAACCTGCTCCGCCAGTCGATCCAGCTGCACCTGCATAGATCGCTGAACCCGCTGCGCCGTACTCGCACTGGTGTTACGCAGCAAGGTTTCCATATAGAACGAAGGTTCCAGATGAAAACTCCACGAAACCGTCTCGATCTGATCACCAAACCAGAACAGGACCTTGTCAGCTGCCGGCTGCAGCTGCGGCATAAAGGCATCTTCCCGATGCGAATCCACAATGTTCAGGTCAAAGAACAGCGACAAATGTCGCTCCCGGTCAGACTCCTGGATCAGCGGCTCCATATCCGGTGAGGCCATCGCCTCGCCCCGCCGATAGTCCGGCAGATCCTCCGCCATATCCAGCGGAGCCACCACAAATGTCTGATCGTCAATCAGCAGAAACGCCGCATCGTCCGCCTCGAAGATCTCAATGTTCGGATCCGGCCTGAGTCGACCACGAAACTTCTTCATCAGCTCAGATGACGTCTGACGCTCCCGCAGTCGCACCACCATCGCAGTGTCCGGTGCGGCCATCCGCGCCCCGAAGTTGATGGCAATCGTCAACTCACTGATGTCCTGCGGCTCGAATCGCGTCCGATTCCGAATCTGATCCGCCAACCAGATACCCAGATCACCCAGCAGAGCCTGAAACTCGCCCATCGTCTGATTCTTCGCCCACAATTCAGACGGTCGCAGATGACACAACACATGCGGCGTAAACGGTATATGCGTCAGCGGAATTGGCTGACCCTGCGTAGGACTCAACTGCTCCGCCGAACTGTTCGATGCCGATTGCTCCGCCTGCTCCTTTTTCCATGCGAGGTTCTCACCTGTCGGCTGCCGGCTGTTTTTTTCAGCGGAACCACCATCATTCAACAACAGAAAGACACCAACGCCGATCACGACCACGGCTGTCACAGCCATGGAAATCCACGCAGCCCGATTACTGCGGCGTTTCCTCCCGGAGCGACCGGAAGCCGCCCTGCCTGAACCGCGGCTTGCAGCAGATGCCACCGACGCCGTATCCGTCACAGCAACAGACAGGTCCGGAAACGACTGAAACTCCGGCAACCCTGCAGTCCCATTTGTCTCTGTTCCTGGGTTGATCCCGGGAAATGCCAGCGGTGACTCGGCGGCTGCCATCGGCGCACTGTCCACTGCAGCCGAATCAGCACCATCCGGAATCCACCGTGCCGATTTGCCGACTTTTGGCGCCAACGGCAGTATCGGAACGTCCGCGTCCTCAGGAACAACATCCTGCGGCGGCAACGCGATGACAAACTTATGAGCACACTTCGGACACCGTGCTTTTTTTCCGGCGACGTCAGCATTCGGCATCTTCAGAGTGGCCCTGCAGGCAGGGCAGGAAACCGTGATCGCAGTCATGAACAATTCTCCCGGGACAG
>JBDKIW010000373.1:0-4523 GCA_039796955.1 Planctomycetota bacterium | reverse complement strand
ACGCTGTCTCCTCTGGTTGAGGAAGCCGTTCGGCAGGGTATCACAATCAAAGAGTTTGAACGTGGACTGTTCGGAGGGTTGCTTTGTACTGGCAGACAGGTGATCAACCAGTTCCTGATTGCTCAGGGAGTTGGCGACCTTGGCGAGACGACCGTTCATCCTGCCGACAGTAACAACGACCGATCGACCGAGCCGCGAAAGATCCACCGAAGCCCTGAACTGGCTGCCAGAATGCTGCGAACCGTCTTTGGCGAACATGAGTTTTTTGCTTACGTGTATCGCGAAGGCGAGGATCGCCGAAGTCCGATCGTGCGAAGACCTGTGGACGAGCTGTTAGGAATCTCTGGCGATCGGTACTCGCCACTGCTGCAGGAATACAGCATGCTATTCTGCTGCGAACAGGCGTTTCACAGCGCCGTCGATGCGTTTGAGCGTGTATTTCGTCATCGCCTCTCTACGGATACTCTGGAAAAGATCAGTCAGCGGATGGGCGAAGCAGCGGACGGGGTTTTACACAAACGGGCGGCTCCACCGGCGTCCGAGGAGGGGGCGATCCTGGTGCTGACGGCAGATGGCAAGGGCGTTCCGCTGGTGAAATCTGATGCACAGAATCTTCGAGCGTTCGAAGAAAAAGCGGTTCGCCCCGGGAATCGCCGCATGTCGACCGTATGCAGCGTGTATTCGGTAGATCGTCATGATCGCACGGCCGAAGATGTGGTGGCTGGACTGTTCAGAGATGACAAACCGGATTCAGAGCTCAAGGCCGATCGACCAGTCCCACAGCACAAGCATTTGATGGCAAAGCTTCCCGGGCAGATTCAGGATCTGGGTGACGAGATTGTTCGCGGTTCCATCCTTGCGTTGTCGTGGGCTGCGCGGGAAATCCAGCAGCGTCGCAAGGAGAATCAGTTGCTGGTACGTCTGATGGATGGTCAGCACAGTCTGTGGTCGGATGCGGATGCGTGTCTGAGCGACTGCAGCGCTGACAATGTAATCGATATTCTGGACATCGTGCATGTTGCGGGGTACGTCGGGAAAGCTGCGAAGGTCCTGGTTCGGGGTGAGGCAGCCCAGGAGGAGTTCATTGAAGATCGCCTGCTGCGGATTCTGAGGGGCGACGTACACGGTGTTGTTCGCGGCCTGCGTCGCATGGCGACGGTTCAGAAGTTATCAAAAGAGAAACGCGCCGACGTGGATGCAGCGTGCGGCTATTTCACGGCGCATGCCAATCGGATGCAGTATGACGCATATCTGGCAGCCGGTCTTCCGATTGCAACGGGTGTGATTGAAGGCGCCTGTCGCCATCTTGTCAAAGACCGCCTCGAACGAACCGGCATGCGTTGGTCCGCCAGCGGTGCTCAGGCGATGCTCAGTCTCCGATGTCTGAAAGCTTCCAACGCCTGGGACGAATTCCAACAGTAGTTCCTCAACTCAACTCCTCTCAAGGCGTGAACGCCGCACGTGCGGTCACACTCCTGGTGAGATAGACCTTGCTGTTGATGGTTTCCGTGATGTCCGGGACCTGGCAGCTCCAGGTCAGCAGGGCGCCGGGAGTGTTCGGAGACACCGCATCATGCGGATACAGGATGCCCGACATCAGTGATCGGCCCTGGGCATCGCTGATGGAAAAGCTGATTTTGTTTTCGGCGTTGATGTTCACGACGGCAGATCCCGGTGTGCCGGCAGCCAGCGTGATCCCGGCTCCGCCCTGAGCCACAGGCTGGCCCAGTTTGGTGATGGCCGCTGCCAGACTGACAGTGTACCGCCGCCCAGCGGATTTGTCACGGTTTCGCAGTATTCGGAGGACCGAACAGTGGAAAGTGCTTGCCAAAGCAAGTCGTGGTGTTACATTTTGTCGGCAATTACAGGTTTTTGCCGACATTTGGTAACACAAGATGCCGACCCGGAGAAATCAGATTTTGAAGATGTTTCAGCGCACGCGAGTGCTGCGAGCACGCGACTTTGTCCGCGCTGGGATTGCCAGAGAACATCTGAGCCGTCTCGTTGCAGATGGTGTTCTCGTTCGGCCGGGACGTGGTCTTTATGTGCTGTCGGACGATGCGCCGACGGAGCACCGATCGCTGGTAGAAGCCACTCGGCTTGTACCGTCGGGGGTCATTTGTCTGCTGTCCGCACTGCAGTTCCACGGACTCACGACACAAGCTCCATTTGAGGTCTGGCTGGCGATCGACCATAAGGCACGGATGCCAAAATCCGAATCCCCTTCACTGCGGATTGTGCGATTCACCGGCCTCGCACTGAGCTACGGAATAGAAGAACATATCCTTGAAGGTGCTCGTGTTCGTGTTTACTCCGTGGCGAAAACCGTTACCGACTGCTTCAAGTTTCGCAACAAGATCGGTCTTGATGTGGCCATTGAAGCGCTGCGTGATTGCCTTCGGCAGAAGAAGGCAAACCGCGACGAACTCTGGGATGCCGCGAAGGTCTGCCGAATGACCAATGTCATGCAGCCATATCTCGAGGCCACGGTATGACGAGCAAACCTCCTCGCAACATCGCAGCTTCCGTTCGACAAAAGCTGACGAATCTGTCCCGAGAACGAAACGAAGACCTTCAGTTCGTACTGACACGGTATGGTCTTGAACGCCTGCTGTACCGTCTCTCGATATCAAAATACGTGGCCCAGTTCATTCTCAAGGGAGCCGCTTTGTTCGAATTGTGGACTGGACAGCCTCATCGTTCGACACGAGACCTGGATCTCCTCGGCTCCGGGGCACCATCGCCGGAGCGACTGCAGACGATCTTTGGCGAAGTTTGCTCTCTGGCAGTTGACGATGACGGCCTGGAGTTCTCGCCGCAGACCATCAAGGCCGAACAAATCAAGGAAGACGCAGAGTATCAGGGGTTGTGGCTGAGAGAAAGCCGTTCGTGTACACATAGCTGACGGTTCCGCTGGCCGGTGTGGCGATCGACGACACAGCCCAGCGACCGCTGACCTGTGTGGACAGATAATTGTACGTGGCCACATCCCCCTGCCAGTCGGTCACCTGATACAGCTGCAGGCGACGGCTCGGTGACTCTGACAGCTGTGTCTGCGCAAAGCCGCCACCATTCTCCGGCAGGCTGTCACGGTACGTGATCGTCAGCGTGTGCTGATTGGCATCCGTGATCGATTTCAGTCGGCCCACATATTCCGGGGTACTGCCCGCTGGCTGCAGATTCACAATCTCAAACGTCTGCTGTTTTCCACCCCACTGTTTCAGTACGGCGGTTGCCGCACTGGACACAGACGTCACTGTGTTGCCGCTGGCATCTTTGAGCACCAGTGACTCAGCCAGACGCTGCTGCACGGCTGAGTACGTTCCGTCCAGCGTATCGCCGTTCAAGCCGTCGTTGAGTTCTACCCGGCGGCCACTGATCGCATCGTAGAGCCGCACATTCACGCCACCGGAAGCATCCGGATACAGATTGATCCGCGTGTCGTAATTACTAAACATCCCCGGACCAAAGCTGCTCCCCCGCGCTCGGTCATCCGGACGAAAGGCCCGGCCGGCTTCGTAGTTGGTCGACTGATCCACGGTACTCCCGCCCGACGGTGGAGTTGCTCCGCCGCAGATTGCACAGCCGCTGCCAGCATTCGGTTTCTTCAGTACCGCAAAATCATACCCCGGCTTGCCTCTCGAATCACCGCAGCTTGAGCACTGCGACACCGCATCACACACGACCGTGTCGGACTTCGGCGTGGAGATCGCACACGATTTCAGTGCGTGGGAGGCGGCAGCCTGGATTTCCGTGGACCACCCGGCATACGTCGCCGCCTCATTGCAGCACACTGGGCCATTCCCACCGCCTGGCTGCGCGACCAGGGACTCTTCGATTTGGCATCACTTCCGACCGGAGTACTTCCTCAGGTTACCTGAATCCTGTAAAACAGGAGCCGTATACGGACCCGTACGTACGGTTCTGTGAGAGGGCTGAGTCGCGGCCTCGCAACCCCGACTCACCCTACTCGATTACGCCTCGTGATTTCGGGCGACTGGCAGGGATCGTATTGTGGCATTGTTGTTCCGGCAGGCGGGAGCATTTCTGCAGAACGCGAGTTGGTCCTGCCGCTGGAATTGCCGGACGAACAGGGCTTTGATTTGGATGATCTGCATGCATCGTATTCTGCCGGCAGTATTCCTGCTGATCGGTTTTTGTGACAGCGTGGTTAGGGCAGCCAGTCCGCAGCGCAACATCGTCTTCATGCTGATTGACGATCTGGGCTGGTCAGATGCTGGCTGTTACGGCAGCACGTTCCACGAGACGCCTCATATTGATGAGCTGGCAGCGCGGGGCGTGAGGTTTACGCAGGCGTATGCTGCATGTCCGGTGTGTTCGCCGACGCGGGCCAGCATTTTGACGGGCAGGCATCCGGTGCGGTTGCAGATAACGGACTGGATTCCGGGGAACACGGTTCCGGCGGACGCGCGGCATCGGTTTCTGCAGATCGAAGATCGGAACGAGTTGCCGCTGGAGGAAATCACACTGGCGGAGGCACTGCGGGGTGTTGGTTACCAGAC
>JBDKIW010000372.1:0-2734 GCA_039796955.1 Planctomycetota bacterium | reverse complement strand
CGCAAAACCAGACCGATGAGTCACTTACGCAATCCATGACAGATGGATGGCCCCGTTTTTGGCCCAGACTGCGGAGTCATTTACCGCACCCTCTGATAGATGGATGGCCCCGAACACCCCGGCCAGATAGATGGATGGCCCCAAACACCCCGAACACGCCGCGTGGTTCCCTGCATTCACAGTGGTCCGTGGTTTACGCGGAACGGCGATCTGAATTCCAGACGGCCATCAGAGCCACGGCTGTCAACAGATGCCAGAAGGCATGCCCCTGCAGCAGCGTCTGAGCATCACTGAAGCGTCGCTGAATATCCAGTTCGCGGCAGGCGACGGCCAATAGCAGAGCAATGACGGCTGTCAGCAGACTCACCGTCCGCCTGCGTGTGGCATCACGCAACAGGTCCCGCAGTGCGAATGCTGCCACGAACAGAATCAACAGAGGCAGGATGACACCGGAGGAAAGTGACCACTTGTAGTGATACAGCAGCAAAGTCGTCGCAAACACCAGTCCGGAAAGCATCGGCCATGTCGCCACGCCTCTCTGCCCGACAAAACCAATTCGTGGGACCCACCGCCAGATCGCTTCTCCAATCAGCACCAGCAGCGGCGTATACATCGCCGTGACATCCAATTGCTGCCCCCAGCGGCTCAACGATGCATGAAACACTCCACTGCCAACAGCCAGAAAGCAGCAGGCCAAACCGTACAACACACTCCAGATCGTCTGCGTCTGAACACCCGAAAGTCGAACATCGTGCAAGGCAAACCCCAGCACATAAAAGCCAACCACGGCGTAGGCCAGATTCGACCACGTGTTGGACCTGGTTCGGAACAGGTTGTCCGCATCGATCTGCTCAGAATAGGCGGGCTGGCGAAATTCCCGCGCCGCGTCCAGATCTCGCCAGAAGTTCTTTCCTCGCTGTGATCGTTCCAGAATCGCCAGGCTGAGTACACTGCACAGGGTCAGCAGCAACACGATGAGGTGGACCGTCCAAACGGGTTTCCTCCCTGGCCGCTCATGTTTCGCTGATTCCAGCATGCCCGTATCCTGATCTTTTCTGCAAAAACAAACTCGAGCCTGTTTGATCAGGCAGATCTCGGGGCCACGTTTCGTCGAATCGAAATCGGATTTGACAAGCCGCAACAGTGACGACACTGTACGATTTCCAAAAACTCACCGGACCGCTGGAAACAGGGAAAAGACTCGCGATGGCGGCTCAGGTGGAACTTCTCTCTCCCGAATTTCGTCCTTGCCGATCGGGTGCAGAGGCTTGCCTCAGGTGGCATCGCCGTGTCGCAGGCGACCTTCGATCAGCACGTCTGACCCACAGGTCCGTTGAACGATCGCGGAAAGCGATAAGTCCCGGGGAATCTGCGCCAGCCCCTGACCACCAATCGGTGATAACGCGGCATCTCCCCCGACGATTTTCGGAGCCACAAACACGTGCACTTCATCGATCAGCCCCTGATCGAAAAAAGCTCCCATCAGCCGCGGACCAGATTCCAACAGCACATGAGTCATCCGCCGTCGCCCCAGCTCCTGCAACACCTGATCAATCTGCACACAGTCCACTCCATCCGTACGCAGCACCTCGACGCCAACCCCCTCAAGGAAAGCCTGCTGTTCGGTCGTGCAGCCCTGTGCGACGCAAACCAGAACAGGGGCGTCGGCCAGAGTCCGCAGCAATTGACTCTGCGGATTCAGAGCCGTCCCGCGGGAATCAATCAGTACCCGCAGCGGAACTCTGGGCCCAGGCGGTCGCGCCGTCAGCAGCGGGTCATCCTGGCGAAGCGTCCCGGCGCCAGTGATGATCGCTTCCACCCGTCCCCGCAACGCATGCACCACCGCACGGGACTGTTCACAGGAGATCCACTTCGAATGTCCTGACCTCGCCGCAATCCGCCCATCCAGAGTCATCGCCCATTTGGCATGCACCCACGGACTCTGCTGCAGAATATGTTTTCTGAACGGAGCAATCAGGGCCGCGGCCTCGTCCTCACAAACCCCCACCTGCACCTCCACGCCCGCGTCGCGCAACTGCTGCAGACCTCGACCAGCCACATGGGGCGCCGGATCCTGACACCCCACAACCACTCTTCGAAATCCGGCGGCAAGCACGGCCTGAACACAGGGTGGAGTCTTTCCAAAGTGACTGCAGGGCTCAAGCGTTACAAACAGATCCTGCCCCTGAGTCCGGCTGGCGGCGTTTTGAATCGCATGAATCTCCGCATGCGGACCACCAAAGACCTGATGATATCCTTCAGCGATCCATTCTCGCTGTGGTGAAACAATCACAGCGCCCACCTGAGGATTGGGTTCGACAGTGCCGAAACCCTGGCGGGCAAGCTGCAGCGCGTGCCGCATGACTTCGATGTCAGAAGCGAACTTCACGTCAGACTCCGGGCATTGACTCGCCATCCATCCCCAGCAGCTCACGGAGTCGGCGGATGGCGCGCAGATATCGCATTCCTGCCGCGGGGGCACTTAGCCCGAGTGCTTCAGCGACTTCGCTGTTTCCCAGATGCTCGAAGTGGCGCATCATGATGATTTCACGATCACCCTCATCCATCTGATCCAGAACGGCGACAAAACGTGCCTGCATTTCCTTGCGCAAAGCTGCTGCGGCCGGCGTCAGCTCTGCGTCCCGCAACAACGCCGCCATATCGGCTGCTGACTGATCGTCATTGCCCAGTCCGGAAAAATTCTGCTCCCGATCCACGGACCGGCGTTTGGCAG
>JBDKIW010000371.1:0-10022 GCA_039796955.1 Planctomycetota bacterium | reverse complement strand
TGCGTCGATCGGATGGTCTCCGGACCTGGTCGACAACGCTGTCTCAGCAGACGACTCGTCCGGGGCTCGCAGGGACCACAGCTGCAATCGCTCGCTGCCAAAAACCAGCCGAATCGGGTTCCGTGGATCTGTGAAGGCATCGCCAACATCCGCCGCGATCAAAACTCCGGACCCGTCCGGTAACTGTTCAGGTCCCCACGGAGCTCCCGCGTTCACCCAGTCCCGCAGAAACTTCTGTTCCCGCTCGGTCAGGGGCTGTTTGGGGGGCATCTGCAGTTCACTGTCATCTCCGGAAATCGCGCGCAGAAAAATCTCTGCGACATGCTCCGCCGAAGATTCCGGTGCCGCACGATCTCCACCACGCTGCATCGCGGCCGCTGAATCCAGACGCAGGCCGCCCTCCTGCTGTTCACTTCCATGACATGTCACACAACGCGTCTGCAGAATTCGACGCGCAGCGAGCTGCAACTCGTCCACGGAGTCTTCACCGCACACACCGCCCGCTGAACATAAAACTGTCAGACACAGCACCGGCAGCCAAATCACCAGCTGCAGCCTTCGCATTCCTTTCCGGCTCTTCATGACGTTACTCTCCGGTTGCGATTCACGTCCGACGCACATGGTCTCTAACGGACTTCGGTGAGGACATCATGCCGCGGTTCCCTGTGCCCTCAGAAATCTCGAAGCTTGAACACCGGTCTGCATGCCGAAATGTGCCCGCAAGTTCCGCTGCAGGCACGCTTCGGTCTATCCGACTTCACGTTGCAAAAAATGTGGCCTCTGCCGTTCCACGCAGCAATCGCTGACGATCGTCGGTCGACAGAAAGTCGAGGCGGTCGCGTACCAACGCAATCGACTCGCCATAAGAATTCGGGCTGGTCAGTTGATACGGAGAATCACTCGCCCACATCAGCCGATCCGGGCCGTAAGCGTCCAGCAGGCGACGGATCACCGGGATCAGCTCGTCATGCGGCGGTTGCTTTTTGCCGAGTGCGTAGTACGCAGAAATCTTGACCCGCACCTTCGCATACTTCGCGAGGTCACACAAGGCCTTCACGTCCGCTTCACGGAATTCCCCCGTCATACCGATCCGCGCAAAGTGGTCGATTACCACCGGCGTCGATGCATAACGAGCACACCAGCGACCCACCGCCACTATTTCCTCCGGGTTGATCAGGCAGCACATGTTCTGTCCCGTCTCGGCACCCGTCTTCCACATCAATTCCATCCCCGAACCCGTCAGCCAGTCACGGCGGTCCTCTCGCGGGCCGATGCGGAATCCGGTAACTCCGGTCTTCTGCATGGATTTCATCAGCACGTCCACATGCGGCTGAGTATCATCGATCTGGCCGACAATGCGAAACGTGTCCGGACGCTTCTTCCACGCATCCACCAGGTAGGAATTGTCAAACCCGTGATAGGGATGATGCTGGATCAGCACCACTCGCCCAACACCATGGGCTCCAGCAACCTCCAGTAATTCGTCATCGGTGAAGCTGGCCGGCTTCAGCACATCGACCTTCTGCCCATTCCGCAACGGGTACCGCGCCAGATCCGTGGTCCAGATGTGGGAATGCGCATCAATCCAGGGCTTCGCTTCGTCCCGGGCGGCAGATACCGACTGGACACCCAACCCCGCGGCCAGCACTCCCGCCGACGCCATCAACGAACGCCGACTCAGTTTCAGACTCTCAGTCATTGCCGAACCTTTCTACCGGATTTTCTGAACCGGCACACCCGCCGCCGCATCCTTTAACCCCCGGCACCACGCCGGTAAAGACAAAGTCGGCTGAGCACTCACTACCGGTACCCGCGTCGATGCCAGCCCGAAACAACCATGCAAGTGTCGTCTGCTGTCACCGACATCCCTCCGGCAGCGCCAGCGGTCCATGCTACGAAACGTCGGGCTCCGATACCACCTCAAAGGCCCCGGCAATCTCGGCTGGTACCCGGCAGGGCTGATGGTTCGAAAACAGCACAAACGCCCATTGCGTCTCCGCCCGGGCCAGTAGTTGCCCGTCAACAGCCCGCAGAATCTGATACCGCCGCGTAGATGTGACGCGTTTCATGTCCGCCACCCAGGTCCGCACCACAATTCCGTCCCCCGGTCTCGCGGGCGACAGATACTCAATATAATGCGACCGAACGACCCAGCCCTGACCAAGGGAGCGATACGCCGCTGCGGTCCAGCCCTGCGCCGCAGAATGCGCCATCGCGGCATCCTGCAGCCATCTCACGTACACCACGTTATTGACGTGGCCGACACCGTCGACATCGGCAGGCTCGACATTCAGAGACCATTCAAAGATCGACGCCATGGTTCCCGCCACTCCCCGACTTCGTCAACCCTGCCGGCTTCCGTTCACCGCGTGTCTCGGCAGCAGTTACCTGCACCACCGCTGACCAAGCTCGACGGCGACTTCAACAGTTACGCTGCCGGTGGTCCCGGAGGCCGGGCAGATTCGCGAGTCGCCTTATACCACTCCCAAACAATGGGTAGCAGCGAAACAATAATGATCCCGAAAATCACATACGTGAAATTCTTCTGCACAAAGGGGAAGTTGCCAAAGAAATAACCGGCAAACAGGAAACTGCCCACCCAGCAGATTCCACCCGTGATATTGAACATCCAGAACCTTGCCGGGTCCATCCGACCAATCCCCGCAACAAACGGAGCAAACGTGCGAATGATCGGGGCAAACCGCGCCAGAAAAATCGCCTTTCCGCCATGCTTTTCGTAGAAGGCCTGCGCCTTCAGCAGATGCTTCCGATTCAGCAACCACGAGTCTTCGCGGGAAAACACTCGTGGACCCAGTGCCCGCCCCACAAGATAATTCACCGCATCCCCGACAATCGCCGCCACCAGCAGCAGCACAAACATCACCGGCAGACTCAGATTTGACTCCGGGTTGGCGACCAGCGTCCCAATCGCAAACAGCAGCGAATCCCCCGGAAGGAACGGAAGCACAATGACCCCCGTCTCGGCAAACACAATCGCGAACAAAAATCCATACAACCACACGCCCATCCACGAAGACAGGTCCGCGAGGTGATCATCCAGATTGCGAATGATGTCCAGCAACTGCATTACCTGATCCATGCGTTCTGTTCCCGCCTCTCGTTCCCGCCCGTGCAACCCCCAACACCACCAGACACACGCCCCACGATCCACTCGGCCCGCAACAAGCCGCATTCTCGTTTGCAGGGCAGGGGATTACCCTCGCAAAACCGGGACGCCGCGAGTTTTCCCGGGCCCCGATAAACAGACCGTCCCTGAAATTCCCCCTGTAGCGATTGCAACGTTCAGTTGCCCTGTCGCCACGCAGCCTCATCACCCCACTTCGCAATCGAGCCAACACCGCGGACGGCTTTGAATTCCCGTCGTCAGCGTGGAAGTCTCCGGTCGAGTCCCCCCCAAACAACAGTGGCTACCGTCAGACTGCAGTCGGACCTGATTCAAGTCCTTCCCAGCCCGATGGTAGCCACTGCGAATCCAGACTTTCGCTCAGCGTCGATCAAACACCTCTGAAGTCTGCAGACGAACCCTGCACGCTCATCAGTTCGCGGTGTAGATCGCCGGATCATCAATGATGAACGGGGTCGACCACGTGCTTCCATCATTCAGGTTACACACGTTGAAGAAGTGAGTCGCGAAGAATTCGGCAGAAAAGTTGTAAGGCGTTCCCGAGTACAAATGGTCGGCAGGAGTCAGATTACCCACTCCCTGCTTGCCATAGTAATGCACGCGACCGTCGCCAGTGACCGACATGCCCAGCGTCCACCATCCCGGTGTCAGTCTCAGGCTCTTCATCTCGTGCCCAAGGTTGTTGCCGCGAATAATCAGATAGGCGTCGTCCTGCTTGAAGCGACCATCGTGAGCACTGTGGAACTCAATAAAGAAGCCCGGCCAGTAGTCTTCCTGCTTGCGAACGGTCTTGCTGAACAGGAACACTTTCTCCTTCTCGGAAATCGTGGTCTTCAGGTCGATGCGATATCCAAAGTGTGACCCCGAGCGATCTTCCCACTGATCGAAGGGCGGCAGGTAAACTCGCGTCATGCAGTTGGGATTTCTGGAGGTGCTGATAATCCCGACACGTGACGAACAGGCCATAATCAGGTCGTCCTGCTCCATCTGCATGGAGTTCATTCCGGGCACGCCCGAGTTCAGCGTCTGAATTTTCAGCGCCCCCTGGCTTCCCGGCAGGCCACCCGGAGGTGTCGTCACACGCACGATGTGGTCAGGCATACCTCGCTTCGGGCTCTCAAACCAACGCTTATTTGAAGACACACCGGTGGGAGAACGTACCTGCTCATCCTGCTCCCGACTGGCTTTCGCGCCGTTGGGAATCCACTTCCAGCTTTCGTCCTCAAAGTCGTCGCCGACCTGATTCAGCTTCATCCCGGTACCCGGTACCACCTGGGCTTCAGACACACCCGGCAGATTCGAAATTGCCAGCAGGAAGCAGACCGCATGCATCAAATGAATTGTGACCGACCTCATGTCCTGAACGCTCCTCTTCGCATGTCTGGCTGGTACTGTATGTTGAGCGTCGCTGTCCGGGCTTTCCCATTCACGACGCTGGCTTGTTTCTCTGCAACACCCCACCGGCAGTTCATGCCGATCGTGTCCATGTGACGCTCTCGGGTGAGCTCTGCACAGAGACACAAGCACTCGCGGTTCCAGCGTTGCGCAAAGCGAACGCTATGGTAGAGACTGCCTTGTGGTGTTATCGGCAACCATGCAGAACGCCGTGAAGGCAATTCCGCCAACCAGCCTTTGCCGGACTGCGCAGGCTGAGCAGTTCAACCCATGTGACTGTGGGTCCCGCGCTGGCGGTTTGAAAGGGAGGGGCTCCGACCGTGCCGAAGAACATCTCTGCGTGTCATGGCGTCGCCAGACAATGCTGTTCGTTCTCGAGTCGGCAGGAGCGTTAGTCCTCCCCGCGCGGCTCGTCGCACCTGATATGAAAGGCACTCGCCAGGGGATGTTCCCTCGTCGTTCTGATTCCGCATTGGCGTCCCAACTGGCTGACTCTACCGATTGGGCCGAACATATCGAACTCCCTGCTTTTTCCCCATGTTTCCGGTGGTCCTTGCAGACTCAGGAAAATTGTGAGCGGTGCGGTTGCCGAAACTTCTCTCGCCGGGTAAACTACCGGAACAACGCCCGCGCAAGTGGCGAAATTGGCAGACGCGCTAGCTTCAGGAGCTAGTGGGAGTTAAATCCCATGCAGGTTCAAGTCCTGTCTTGCGCAGTTGATCTTCGGGTCAGCAAATCACGAAAGGCATCCAGTTAAGCTGGATGCCTTTTTGTTTGCGCACCTGGGACTCGTTGCCTCAGTCGCCCCGACGACTATCGATCCGAAAATTCGCGCACGCCCGCCAGCACCCTGTGTACGGTCGTCATCCAGCACAGCCCGGAAAATGTCCACGCCAACTCGTTGAAGTGCCCGGGAAACACACAGAACAGCACGAAAAACACAATCGTCTCGGTGCCTTCCATCAAGCCCACCGAATAAAAGAACGATTTCGGCTGTTCCCGGCCACCCTCCATCCCCCGCTTCGCGGCCAGTATCGCATAGGCCAGAAACGAACCCGAAGTCCCGAAGAAACTCAACAGCAACGCGCTGGCTGCCAACAGGTTCTCAGGACGGCTCAACCCAAAACAAAAGGGAACGGCGGCGTAAAACAGCGTGTCGGCAATGCTGTCCAGAAACCCGCCCAGGTCCGTGGCCCGAGTCCGTCTGGCAACCATGCCGTCCAGTCCGTCACAAAATCGATTGCCCCCAATCAGGATCAGTCCGGTCCATGTCCATTGACATGCAATCGCCACGCAACCCAGCAAGCCCAGAATCACTCCAATGCCGGTGACCCAGTTGGCCGACGTGCCTTTGGCTGCCAGCCAACCCGCCAGAGGGGCCATCCAGGGATCGATTTGTCGCCGCGCTATGCGATCCAGCATTAAATCCCCCCTTGTAACGCGTGCCGTTCCTGAAATCAGTGCTCCAGAGACGTCGGAGCAGGTCCTCCTGGACTGGCCGGAGGCTGTTTATCCGGGCCGAGTTCCCTGCGTCATCGGGGGACCTCGCAGATTCCGCACTTCGGTGGCGTCGGAGGCATCAGGCCCAGCCTCACTTCAAAAGAAGGTCACCCCGACGGCTGTTCAGGATGCGATCCGAATTCCAGCCCCGCCGGAATACCACCAGAACTTCGCCACATGTTGCCTTCGCAGAAAATTGCGCCCGAGTGGATTCGAACCACTGACCTACCGCTTAGAAGGCGGTTGCTCTATCCAACTGAGCTACGGGCGCTCATCTGATCAGGATCGCCTGAACGATCCCATGGGTCCAGTGGCCACAAGTCTTCACCGCCGGCAACCGAACACGCAGCGACAGAAACATCGTCTGTCACCATCGCTCCGAAGTATCGCAATCCCCGCTCTCGGATGCAAGCCGAGCCGTTCCGAGCTTTCAACCGGGAAACCGGGCTCTTACCGGGCCGTAAAAATCCATGGGATCGCTGTCCACGGCCACGTGGTCCGCTATTTTTCGCGAGCGGTGCCACTCGGGATCAACCCACCGCCTTCTGAGGTTTGCACGGCCCCCGGCAGGGGTTGTTCCGCAGCTTGCTGCTGTCCGAATCCAATCAGCTGGGCCGCCTTTTCCGGCAGACTTTTGCCATACTCCAGCCCCATCCAACCCAGCAGTGCCAGAATCGCCAGCAGGGCCACCAGTGAGACCACGCCGAGCGCGTTGCGGAAGTAGTCTTTGATCTTTCGCTTCAGATAAAACATCTTCTGGTCGCGATCAACACGGCTGTACAAATTCTTCATGTCCTCCTTACGAATCGCCGCTGTACGCCGAGCCAGGCTGTCCTCGACGGCCTTCGCAAATTCCGGAAACTGGGCCAGCGGGTAGTAGGTTCCATCGGCAGACGCCTTCACTCGGGCTTTGGCTGTCAATTGACCCGCTGCCAGCATCTTCAGAATGCGGCCCGTCGAATGCTTCTCAACCAGCGTGTGACCTTTTGCATCTTCAAACTGCACAAACCAGATGCGAGTTGCTCCGGAGGCCGCCTCATTACCAAACGTCGGCGCTGCCGTCGCGTTCCGCCGTCCACTCTGTGTCACACTGCCCGCCAGACTTCCCGCCAGCCGAGCACCGGGGGCAAGGTCGGCAGAGTTCATAAAGCTGAGCGCCTCGGAGTGCAGTCCAAGTCCCGTCAGATCCTTCAACACATCTTCACACGATTTGTGTCGATGCGCCGGATCCCGTGCCATCATCTTGTCCAGAATCAGGTCCAGCCTCTCAGGAATCTCCGGACGCACACTGCGGGCTGATGCGTAAGTGCCCTTCTCCTTGGCCATCACCACTTCTACCGTGGTCTTGCCGGAATACGGCAATTTGCCCGTCAGCATGTGATAGAGGGTGACTCCAAGAGCGTAAATGTCCACCCGGCTGTCCACGTGCTTGGCATTCCGCGCCTGCTCAGGCGCCATGTACAGCGGTGTCCCCAGACCGGTGCCACTCTGAGTCATCGAGACGTCGTCATCCATCGCTTTGGCCAACCCGAAGTCGGCCACTTTCACCACACCTTTTTTGGTGACGAGGATGTTGTCCGGCTTGATGTCCCGATGAATCATATTTTCCAGATGCGCATGCCGTAATGCTTCCGCACACACAATCGCCACATGCAATGCGTCACCAATCGAAAACCGCCCCTGCTCGTCCAGCCACTTCTGAATGCTCTGACCGTCAATGTATTCGATGGCAGCGAAATGAATGCCCTGATACTCATCCACCGTGTAAATCTTCACGACATTCGGATGGTCCACTCGCGCCATCGCTTTGGCTTCACGCTCAAAACGAGTCACAAAGCCTTCTTTTTTGGCCAGTTCCCGCGAAAGCGTTTTGATCGCTACCAATCGGTCAAGGCTGATCTGGCGGGCAAGAAAGACCTTCCCCATGCCGCCCTGTCCAAGCTCACGCTTCAACTCGTAATCACCAAGCTGATGCACTTTATTCGCTGGTTTGGGATTCTGTGATGCTTCAGACACGACTCTCTTCCGCTCAGGCCCGAAAAAGATGAATGCATCCAGTATGGCGCTTTACGCACAGCCAAACAACTGATTTTCAGCCGTTATGTGCGGCTTCAGGCGAATTGTGTGTCACCCCCGCCCGTCATCTCCAATCGTCCCATTCCTCATATCCCGGCCCCCCGGTGACCTCGCCAATCACAGGATCGCCGTAATCGGAACCCCATGGTCGATATCCAGTCGTTTGCGGTCCGGAATCTCCAGCTGACGTGAGTCCAGCCCAAGCTGATGCAGGATCGTGGCGTGAATGTCCGTGACGTAGTGCCGGTCCTCGACCGCGTGAAATCCCAACTCGTCCGTCGCCCCGTGCACCTGACCCCCGCGTATTCCTCCCCCTGCCATCCAAACCGAAAATCCATAAATGTGATGATCCCGGCCGTCCGCTCCCTGTGTCCCCGGAGTCCGCCCGAACTCACTCGCAAACAGGACAATCGTCGAATCCAGCAGGCCCCGTTGCCGCAAATCCTTCAACAGTCCGGCAATCGGCTTGTCCACCGCCTGGAAGTTCTTTTCGTGATTGGCTTTCAGACCCCCATGCGCGTCCCAGGCTCCCGCCCCACCCGCTCCGTGCTGCACCTGTATGAATCGCACGCCCCGTTCGATGAATCGACGAACAGCCAGCATCTGCATCCCAAAGTCACGCGTCTCAGGCCGGTCCATCCCGTACATCGCCTGAATTTCCTGCGTCTCCTGCTCAAACTGCAGAATGTCCGGTACCGACATCTGCATGCGATAGGCCAACTCATAAGCCTTGATTCGGGCTGCCAGCGCACTGTCGCCAGGATACTGCTCGGTGCGCAGCGAGTTCAGCTGGCCGACGAGGTCAAATCCGGCCTTTTGCTCACGCACAGACACTCCCGGAAGTCGTTTGCCAAAATCCAGCGGATTCGCCGGGTCAATTCGAATCGGGACCGCATCATGTGCAGGCCCCAGATAATGCCCGTCTTTCGCGTTCCAGTATTCCCGGTTTCCGATCGAAATGAACTGCGGCAGGTTGTCGTTTAATGACCCGAGGCCGTAGTGCACCCACGCTCCCAACGTCGGAAACTCACCGTCCAGCATGTGCCGCCCGGAATGAAACTGAGTCTGTGCGCCATGGTTGTCGTCCGTGGTGTACATCGAACGAATCACCGCAATGTCGTCCGCACAGCTGCCGATCTCCGGCACCCAATCGCTCAGCTCCATCCCACATTGACCATAGCGCCGAAATCCTGTCTGCAATGGATACAGCCGGTTTCGCTGCTGTCCGTTGGCGTCGTTGACCACCGTCACCCGCGCCAGTTTCAGCTTGTCGGGATTCTGCACATCGGAAAACGGCGTCTCGGCGATCGTCTTTCCGGCATAGCGGTTCAGCATCGGCTTGGGGTCGAAGGACTCTGCCTGCGAAACACCGCCATTCATAAACAACCACACCACGCTCTTCGCCCGCGGTGCAAAATGCGCCCTGCCATCAGGAGGTTGCCACTCATGCCCCGCTTCCGTTTTTCCGGAGGCTTCTGAGTGCAGCATCATGGCCGCCGCAAGACTGGAAAAGCCCATGGCCGAGGTTGCCAGAAATGGCCGACGCCCCATCGCTGACTGGTACCCGTCTCTCATGACCGTTGCCCCCACACACTGTTTCTGACTTCCAGTCCCAAACCGGGGCAGTTCCCAGTCCCCCAGCTCCGCTACGATAATAACAACTCAGGCCACGCCGCTGAACGCGAACCCGGTAGCGGTGCGTTCTCAATCGATCGAAATGTAAACACTACCGATTGCTTCGTCTGCGATGAAAAATTGCGAGTCGCAGCGTGGAAGCATCGAGCATGAAAGAATAAGACATCCCCGGGCTCCAGTTCAACTGGTGTCGCCCGCGCCAACAAAGGAGCATTCTCAGGCAGGTCCGTCCGCAGAAACAAGGCCTCGTCCAGAAGCTCACGCGCCGCAG
>JBDKIW010000370.1:0-9711 GCA_039796955.1 Planctomycetota bacterium | reverse complement strand
CCAGCAGAGCAGGGCGGGGGAAGAGCAGACGGGACCAGAGTCCCCGAAGCCCGCTGTGGTGTTCGAATTCGATGTGTTCATCGACATCCGTTGTGTGCTCATCGATTCGCAGAAATCGATGTGTGTGTCGCCAGGACTTCATCGGACCGGCGACCTGCGTGTCGGTGAAGGATTCCTTCGAGACATCGGAATGCAGGGCGGTCCAGCGGACCGGAATGGGACCCATCCACATGGTGAATTCACCGATGGAACCATTGGCGAGCGGATCAAACCGATGGACCTGCATGATCATCAATGGCGGTGTGAGCTTCTGGAGAATTCCTGTCTGGAAGTGAAACTCAGAAACGGACTCCAGGGACGCCTGAACTCGAAAACGATAATTGAAAACCGGCACAGGCAGCCCCTGACGTGCAGAGCGAATGGGAAAGGAACATCAGCCCCGGTGGAAGTCAGAAGGCTTCCACGAGCGGCGGTTCAGCACCGGCGGGTGCCGGGGAATCCAGCTGGGCGCTCAGCGAAACGGTGGAGACCGGAGGGCCGGCCGAAGTACCGCGGGGCTGAGTCGCTGAGAAGGATGGGTCGGGGGTGGGAGTGGCGACCGCGGGTGAAGCGGGAGCTGTCGGAATTTCGAATCCACCGGATCCCGATGCTGGCGGGAACATGCTGCTGCCGGGGCTCATCATGAACTCTGACGAAGGCATTCCGGGTTGCCCAGCGGGGAGCGAACTGGAAAACGCTGGTGCGGGGTGCTGATGCATGGCGACTGGAGGACTGGCAATCTGCCAGCCACCGCCTGGAGGAACCGGAAGTGAGCGTGAATTGTAGTTGCCGGGGACGAATGAACCCTGAGGCATGCTGGCCATGGCGCTCTGGGGGAACTGTGTTGCTGTTTGCCCGGCGAAGGGTGAATTCATCATGGGCATGGAGGCCATCTGGTTGCCGGGATTTCGCGGAGCATAGTCGAAGGCCATGCGTTCGCCGGTCACCTGATATGGGTGCATACCTCGGGCCATTGCGGTTGCACCCATGGCATGGGACGGTCCGGCGGCCTGGCCGGCTGCGGCGATGCGGGAATGAACGTCAGGTTGATTCCAGTCCACTCGAAGTGACTGCTGGTACATGGCCACGGCCTGATCCGGTCGGCCGGTTTCCTGATACAGTTCGCCGAGGTTCGCGAGTGCGATGGCATTGTTCGGATTGATTTCGAGGGCTCGCTGAAGCGACTGGCCGGCTTCCTGAACCTGTCCCTGGCCTCGGTGCAGCCAGGCGAGTTCAATCTGTGGTTCGGCGTTGTAGGGCTGAGAGTTTGCCCATGTGGACAGCATGGCCTGAGCTTCCTGGCCACGTCCCTGAGCAACCATTAGTTCAGCCAGCCCATGATAGGAAGGCTGATGTGACGGCGAAGCCGCCAGGGCCTGTCGGTAGAGCTGCTCTGATCCAAACGCATCTCCGGTCTTCATCCGGACTCGGGCCAGGTTGGCCATGTAATCGGGATTGGAGGGGTCTGACATCAGGGCCTGCTGAAACTCATCGGCAGCGGCGGCGTAGTTTCCGCGTTCGTAGTAACCCATTCCGGAGGAGTTGGCGACGCTGCCACCGATGGAGGAGCAGCCTGCGAGGAGAGTGGCACCTGCGAGCCAGAACATGCCGCGAACCAATTGCTGCAGCCGTGTCGAGACCATGATCGTTGACCCTGTTGAGATAGGGAGGGCAATTCCGGTGACCATCAGTGCTGCTGCGCGTGTGCAGGCAGAATCTGAGGGGCCGGTCTTGAGGAGAGATGGAGAGAGGGAACAACAGAGAGGACACTGATCGCCCGGAACCGACGCTGAGAGAGGAAAAACGCGAGCGGATGCCGGGGATTTGAGAATAAACTTGAGAAGAGATCTGAAGAATACGGGGGATTTCAGATTTTCAGCAACCCTGATTCTTCAAAAACATCTGATAGTGACCGGACGGGGGGGCATGAGCGGCAGAAACTGCCGAAGGCCACAGGGTCTCTGACGAGCAAAGGCAGAAAACGCCGAAGCCGCGGGATTGGTGGAAAAGCAGGGCGGAATTGTCCGCAGGGGTGTCGTGAGAGTCGTGTTGGGAGTTGTGATGAGTGCCTGGGCCGATCACTGCAGCTGGGCGACTGCCTTCAGCGATTTCAGGGAGTTTTTCGGGTTTGGTCGACTGCCTGCCGGGTTGACGTGGAACAGTCTGCCTGGTTTACCGTGGGCTCTGAGGCGGTGATTTCGAGAATTGCCGTTTTACCACCTGAGTGGACTCTGACGGACGTAGGGATGCTATCGAGACGCTGGTGTTGGTTGAATGCCGGCGGGGTTGATGTCGATACAGACGGCATGCGTATCACAGACGGACAACTTGCTGTCTTCGAGGGTCAGTGCCTTGCGGTACTGGGCTGCTATCTGCGTCAGGAAGCTGAGCAGAAGGCAATGGACCCCGAGTATAATGGCTGGCTGGACCGCGTGCTGACGGTGACCGACGTTGAATCCGCCGTGTTGACTCAGGTGCATGGTCATCTGATTGCTGAGGGGTTGATTCGGTTTGAGTTTACGGGGCGCAGTAAGGGATTGCAGTACCAGCTGAGTCCGACGGGTCGTGATGCGTTGTTGCGGAACAGTCTGAGCCCACCGGAAGAGACTCGTGGTCAGGAACAGGAACCACTTGAGTCCCTGTCTCAGGCGGCCTGAGGCTGTGAGCTTCGGCATGAGCACCTGAGTGCGTCGAATGAATCCGGATTGACGTGGCGTTCTGTAAGGTGGGGTCATGCCGGTTGCAGGGACTGCGGGTTTCTGCGCGGGTGAGAATGCACAAATATTGCGTGTTGAGCCTGAGGATCGGGATTGCCGCGCTGAAAATGACGCCTGCAACGGTGGGCGATGTGGAAGTGCATTTCCCAGGGGCTGGCATTCGATAAGACGCTCAGAGAGATGCGGTGGCATTGCGCGCTTTGAGAAAAGATCAGAGGCTGGCTGGCCGGCGTGGCCTTTGGGGGAGAGCAGATGTCAGACATCCTGGAAGCAGTGAGCGGTGAAACGCAGGATTTTTACCGCCTGAAGACGGACCTGCATCGTCAGATCATCGATTTAATTGACTTCAGTCGGGCTGAGACACTTTCGGAGCAGGACCTGCGCAGCCAGTTGCGATCGCTGGCGGAGTATCTGTGTTCGCGTCAGGCGGTTTCATTGACGAGTGAGCAGCGTGAGACGATTGTCAGTCAGTTGATGGATGAAATTTACGGATTTGGTCCGATTGAGGGTTTGATGACGGACCCCTCGGTGTCGGACATTCTGATCAACGGTCCGGAGCGGGTGCTGGTGGAACGACGCGGGGTTCTTGAGACCACGCCGATTCGTTTTGCGGATGCGGACCATCTGATGCAGTTTATTCATCGACTTGTGGGCCGTGCGGGGCGTCGAATTGACGAATCGAGTCCGATGGTGGACGCACGACTTCCGGACGGGTCTCGTTTCAATGCGATCATTCCACCGTTGGCGCTGGCTGGACCGACGGTCTCGATACGACGCTTCGGTAACCGTCGTATTCAGCTGGAGGACCTGATAGATCTGGGATCAATGGCTCCTGCGATGGCTGATTTTCTGGTGCTGGCGGTTCAGGGTCGGATGAACGTGATTGTGAGCGGCGGTACAGGTGCCGGCAAGACGACTCTGCTGAACTGTATGAGTCGTTTTATCCCGGACAGTCAGCGTGTGGTCACGATTGAGGAAACGGCGGAACTGAATCTGCAGCAGATCGACGTGGTGTCTCTGGAAACACGACTTCCGAATCTTGAGGGCCGTGGTGCCGTGACTCAGCGAGACTTGCTGCGTAACGCCCTGCGAATGCGACCTGACCGGATTATTGTGGGGGAAGCGCGAGGAGCGGAAGTTCTGGAGATGCTGCAGGCCATGAACACCGGTCACGACGGTTCGATGAGTACTCTGCATGCGAACGACGCCCGGGAAACTCTGGACCGACTGGAACTGATGATTGCTCTGTCCGGAGTGGACTTGCCGTCGCGAATTGCGAGGCAGTACGTCTGCAATGCGGTGGACATCGTGATCCACGTGATTCGTTTGTTCACCGGGGAGCGGCGGATCACGAAGATTTCTGAGGTGTCGGGGTTGAAGGATGGCGAATGGAAGATGGACGACATTTTCGTCTATCGCACGACGGGTGAAGTGCGCGAAGGGCGTCCTTTGGGAAGTTTCTTTGCGACGGGTCACCAGCCGCTGGCACTTCGTCGACTGGCCATGGCTGGAACGAATATTGAACAGTTTCTTCCGTTGTTTGAGCCGCGCGAACTGAGCTCCGGTGAATGAGCTCGGGGTGGCTGAGTTCACTGTCGAAGGTTGGCAATTCGGTGATAGTGGTAAGGTGGTTTGCTGACTGAGCTGCCATGATGGGAATGCATAGATGATTGCTCCGAACACCTCAACACGCTCCATTGAGCGTCGCCCGGAATTTGCGGACCTGCTGAAGGAGGACGTTTTTTTTTCAACGGGGGCCGGCACAGGCGCTGAGGAATCGCTGAATGGCTGGTTTGATACGCTGATGCTGCAGTCCGGCATCCGTACGGCACCCAATGTCTGGCTGGGCTTGTGTCTGGTGTCTGCTGTCGCACTGGGTGGATTGGCGCTGATTACCACGGAGAGAGTGTTGTTGTCGGTGATAGCCGGGATTACGGGGTTACTGATTCCGGTAATTATCGCGCAGGTCAGTCGAGGGCGTCGCCAAGCCGCGATGTCTCTGCAGTTGCCGGCGATGGCGGAGGAGTTGTCGCGAGTTGCGCGTACGGGGCGCAATCTCGAGCATGCGTTTCTGACGGTGGCTGCCGACACACCGGCGCCACTGGGCGATGAATTGCGGATCAGTGCGCGACGAATTGAGATGGGTCTGGATGTGGCCGCCGCGACTCGGGACCTGGTGGACCGTACCGGCGTGTCAACTCTGGCGATGCTGACAGCGGCTATTGCTGTGAATCAGGAAACGGGTGGGGATTTGATTCAGGTGCTGGAGCGGATGGCGATTTCGGTGCGAGACCGCCTGCACTTTGTGGCTCGTCAGCGAGCGGCAACGATTTCCAGCCGCCTGGGGGCCATCATGATGGCCTGTGTGCCGGTTCTGGTGGTTGGGTTCTACACCTTTCGGGACCCGGACTATCTCAACCGGCTGCTGAGTTCCAACTGGGGTCGGCTGTCCTTCTGGGGCGGACTGGTGCTGCAATTGACCGGGGGACTGCTGGCGTTTCGGATTCTGCGTCGGTCCTCAAGGATTTAGGTGTTCAGAAAAGGTGGGGGCAGAAAAAGGGGTCAGGTACCAATAGTGCGAAGCACCCTTCGGGCAGGGCAGAAAAAGGGGTCAGGTACCAATAGTGCGAAGCACCCTTCGGGCCATTTGGCTATTGGTACCTGACCCCTTTTTCTGCCCCCTGACCCCTTTTTCTGCCGTGCGGAGTTTTCGGAGAGCAAACAATGAACAGCGATCATGAGAGCCGGCCAGCGTCCACGTGGGAAAGTCGTCGATTGTTTCGCGACTTTCGAGGGCTGATTGCGGAAGAGACCATTGTTGCTCCATTGCCCGCACCGGAAGAGTTGCCGATTCCGGTTGAGGATATGGTGTTTGGCGAGGCAACACTGGCTCTGGCCCAGATGCTGCCGGAATCTGAGGCCAGAAAGGCGTTGCAGAGAAAGAATCTGGTTGCTGCAGGTTATTTGTCGCGAGCGTCGTGGATCAACCTGACGGCGCTGCGATTTGTGCTGGCTGCAGGTGCGATGCTGATGCTGGGGATCCTGCTGATTATGGTTCCGCCAGTGGTGGAACCGTACATTATCGGCAGTTTGGTGCTGGTGCCGCTGTTGCTGTGGGCCTTGCCTCCTTTGATAGTGGTGGCGCGTGCCGGTACCAGGGTGTTTGATATTGAACGCGGGTTGCCGGATGTTCTGGACATGCTGAACATGTGTGTGAGTCAGGGGTTGACGATTCAGCAATCGCTGAAACGCATCGCTCAGGAGTTACGTTTTGTGCATCCGGCGCTGTGTTCGGAACTGGTGATTGTCAGCCGTCAGGCGGCGGTCAGCAGTCTGCCGACGGCACTGAAAAGTTTTGGCCAGCGAATTGAATCTCCTGAGGTCAGTTCGTTTACGTCGCTGCTGATTCAGTCGGAAGCGACGGGAACAGCGGTTTCACGGTCATTGAGCGAGTACAGCGAGAGTATTCGAGCGACGCTGAAGGAACGAGCGGATACGCGTGCGAATGCGGCGTCGTTTCAGTTGCTGTTCCCGGTCTCACTGCTGTTGATGCCTTCGGTGTTTCTGTTTCTGCTGGGGCCCGCGATTGTTCAGATTTCCGACTTTTATGACACTCAGAGTGAGACGCTGTTGAGAAATCAGCGAAATGCAGCGCAGCTGCTGGATCAGGAAGCACCGAGTGCCGGCACGGGGGCCCGACAGGGGCAGTGAAGAAGTGCGGAGTTAGCCACGCAGTCTGACACCGGACATGAAAGATGCCGTTGGTGTTCAGTGGTTGCCGAACAGTGCGCACGGCGGGCGGGAACGGTTTCACCGGGGTTCAGAGCGGCGGTGGATGGGCGGAAGTTTGGAGCTGCGTGAGGCGGTTGGCTGCAGGTCTCCCGAGGCCTGGGTTTGTGACCTGTGAAGCCCGGGTGGCGACCAGCCGGGACCAGGAATCGCGAGTGGCGGATGATTCTTTTTTGCAACATCGACTGTCGCAACGGCTGCGTTTTGTGTAAACCAGAGCGTCAGATTTCTGTGCGCTCGGGGTGGCGGCCGGAACCCGGTGCGGGCTGGTAAGTACGCATTCGTTTTCGCCTTTTCAGGGGATGGTGCTGCGAAAAGTCACCAGGCGGCGAAGTGCTGCGGGGCAACGCAGCGGCGACGGAAATCCGTGGACAAGCTGCACGCTGTTTGCAGAGTAGAACAAGGCGGCAGTGATTCCCCGAAACGGACTTGTTTGATGTTGCTCCGGATCAGTGTGGATCGGGAGCATTGTGCCTGGTGCTTGAATAACAGGTGTGTGTCAGCAGAGGAACAGGGACACTGATGTCGGAATATGCGGTGGAACTTGAACAGGTCACAAAGCGTTTCGGATCCGCGACGGCTGTTGACGCGCTGGATCTGAAGATTCCGACCGGGTCCATTTACGGGTTTATTGGTCCGAATGGCTCGGGAAAAACAACCACCATTCGGATGATCCTGCGGATTTTTTTTCCGGATCAGGGACGTGTGGTTGTGCTGGGCAACGACAAGGGAGATTGCGCTGATGATCGAGTGGGATATCTTCCGGAGGAGCGTGGGCTGTATCGGCGGATGAAGGTTCGGGACCTGCTTCAATATTACGCGAGGCTGAAGGGTTTTCGTCACTGTGATGCGGAGATTACCGCGTGGCTGGAGCGGTTGGGGGCGGAGACCTGGGAGAAGCGGCGGATTGAAACACTGTCCAAAGGGATGTCACAGAAGATTCAGTTTATTGCGGCGGTGGTTGCTCGACCGCAGTTGTTGATTCTGGATGAGCCCTTCAGTGGGCTGGATCCGGTGAATCTGGAGCTGTTGAGGGAGGCGATTCAGGAGGTTCGTCGACGCGGGACCACGATCATCTTTTCCACTCATGAGATGGACGTGGCGGAACGCATGTGTGAGCGGGTCTTCATGATTCACAATGGTCACAAGGTGCTGGACGGCACCATTGGTGACATTCAGCGGCTGTACCCCGCGCGGGAAGTCCGGATACGGATGGAAGCCGGAAGTCATCTGCCGGCCAATCTGCCAGGCATTGATCAGGTGGAGGTCCGCGGAGAATTCTGCCACGTGATGCTGAGTGAGGGTGTGCGTGCGGATGAGCTGCTGCAGCGACTGGTGGGGCAGGTGCGTCTGGAGCATTTCGAATTGCTGCGGCCATCGCTGCACAGCATTTTTCTGCGGATCGCGGGACGACAGTCTGAGTCATTGAGTGATCAGGCTGCGGTGGATGATTGAGTGTATGACTGTGTTAATACAGGGGAAATGGGAAGAGTTAGGGAGAGGTCGAACGGGCTCTGAGCGAACGGCGAAGTCGGAATTCCGAAGATCCGCGGCTACTGACGGGGGTCACTGGAGAAACCGGCTGGAAAGTGTTGCTACGCTTTGTGCCGGGCAGGAGGCCGCAGCGACACAGGTGTGAATAGAATTCAGTCTGCGTGATTGGTGGTCTCCGGGGAACGTCGGAGCTGCTGAGAGTGCGGGGAAGTTTGGCAGAGACGCATGAACAAGATTCTGACAATTGCGTGGCGCGAATATCAGGCGATGGTGGCCACCAAAGCGTTCATGATCGGCATGGCGATGATGCCCGTGCTGATGCTGGGCGGGGCATGGCTACCAAAGTTGCTGCAGGGCATGGAGCAGGCAGAGGATCGGCGTATCGCCGTGATCGACAGAACGGGGCGTCTGTTTCAGCCTTTTCGTTTGGCGGCAGAGCAGCGGAATCGGTTGTTGAAATCTGAAATGGTGGAACCGGAAGAAGGCGTGAGCCCGACCCCGACTGCGAAGTCGAACGTCGTGGTGCCGGTCGCATTTGCGGAGCAGTCGGCGGACTCGGTGGACGACACGTCCGTGAGAATGGCGTCGTTTCATCAGGAAATCGGTCAGGCCAATCCTGATCAGAAGCACGCGCGTGAGGCGCTGGGGCTCGAAGAGATCCATCGTTACCTGCTGGAAGAGGTTTCGCCGGAATCGTTCGGGGATGAGCAGCGACTGGCGCTCTCTGAACGCATTCGCGCGGGGGAACTGTACGCATTTGTGGAGATCCCGGAGAATCTGCTGGACGCGGAACTGCCGAATCTGTCCGAGATCCGTTCACCGGAGCAGCTGCAGTTGCCGGCGGTCACCTGGGTGGCGGAGGACGCCGCATTGTCGGATGCGAAGCGCTGGGCGGACGTCAGTCTGAATCAGATTGTGCGAGCGTATCGACTGGCTTCAACGGTTTCACCGCTGGTGCTGCCCACCGTGATGCTGGAGGTGGAGCGTAAATCCCCGGTGCAGGCGTCCGGGTTGTATTTTCGGGATGAGAACGGACGGATTTCCAGTGCGGAAAAACCCAATGAGCTGACCAGTCTGCTGCTGCCGGTGGGGATTATGATGCTGATGTTCATGGTCGTCATGATGTCCGCGCAGCCGATGCTGGAAAGTGTGCTGGAAGAGAAGACTCTGCGCATCGCGGAAGTCCTGCTGGGGGCCGCCAATGCGAATCAGTTAATGACTGGAAAGCTGATCGGAAATGTGGCCGGGTCACTCACGGTGTTTGGTGTGTATTCGATCGGTGGAATTGTGGCGGCCATTGGAAACGGGTACACCGACAGCATTCCGTGGCACATTCTGCCATGGTTCATTGTGTATCAGGTGTTGGCGGTGCTGCTGTTCAGTTCGGTCTTCATGGCGATTGCGGCCAGTGTCAGCCAGTTGCGCGAGGCGCAGAGTCTGTTGATGCCGGTGTGGATGGTCATCATGTTGCCTCTGTTCATCTGGTTTAACGTGGTGCGGGAGCCGAATAGTACTCTGGCGACGGTGATGAGTTTCTTTCCGCCGGCAACACCGATGATGATGACGCTGCGCATGGCGACCGGGGCGACGATTCCGGTCTGGCAGACGATCGCCAGTTTCGTACTGACGATTGTCGGCACGACGGTGGGAGTTCTGGCAGCAGCACGGATTT
>JBDKIW010000369.1:0-2817 GCA_039796955.1 Planctomycetota bacterium | reverse complement strand
CTGCCAAACGCCGGTCCGTGGATCGGGAGCAGAATTTTTCCGGACTGGGCAATGACGATCAGTCAGCAGCCGATATGGCGGCGTTGTTGCGGGACGCAGAGCTGACGCCGGCCGCAGCAGCCCTGCGCAAGGAAATGCAGGCACGCTTCGTCGCTGTTCTTGACCAGATGGATGAGGGTGATCGTGAGATCATCATGATGCGCCACTTCGAGCATCTGGGAAACAGCGAAGTCGCTGAAGCACTCGGGCTAAGTGCCCCTGCAGCAGGCATGCGATATCTGCGGGCAATCCGTCGGCTCCGAGAGCTGCTGGGGATGGATGGCGAATCAATGCCCGGAGTCTGACGTGAAGTTTGCTTCTGACAACGAGGTCATGCGGCACGCGCTGCAGCTTGCCCGCCAGGGTTTCGGTACTGTTGAACCTAATCCTCAGGTGGGCGCTGTCATTGTTTCACCGCAGGGCGAATGGATCGCTGAAGGATATCATCAGGTCTTTGGTGGTCCGCATGCGGAGATTCATGCGATTCAAAACGCCGCCAGCCGGACTCATGGACAGGACCTGTTTGTAACGCTTGAGCCCTGCAGTCACTTCGGAAAGACTCCACCGTGTGTTCAGGCAGTGCTGGCGGCTGGATTTCGAAGAGTCGTTGTGGGGTGTCAGGATCCGGCGCCGCATGTGGCCGGTCAGGGTCTGCAGCAGTTGCGAGACGCCGGTGTTGAGGTGCTGGTGGGGGTTTGCGAGGACGAGGCCACCGCTCTGATTGCGCCGTTCCGAAAACATGTCCTCCAGCAAAGACCCTGGCTGCACGCCAAATGGGCGATGACTCTGGATGGTCGCGTTGCCGCGCGGTCTGGTCATTCGAAATGGATCTCCTGTGAACAGTCGCGTGCGGTGGTGCATGCGTTGCGGGGACGAGTGGAAGCGATCATCACTGGAGCCGGGACGCTTCTTCAGGATGATCCGCTGCTGACAGCACGTCCGCCCGGGCCCAGAGTTCCGCTGCGGGTGCTGATTGATTCTCACGGAACGGCTCTGCGGCCGCAGTGTCAATTGCTGCGGACTCTGCCAGATGCTCCTGTTCTGGTTTGCGTGGCACAATGCTGCACTGCAGAACAGCGGGCATTCCTTGAAGGATTGGGCGTCGAAGTGCTGCGTACGGACGGAGTGGACTGTGTGCAGATTGAGCAGGTGTTGCAGGAGTTGGGGCGGCGGCGGATGACTCATGTGCTGCTGGAATCCGGCCCGCGGCTGATGGGAGCTTTTTTCGATCAGGGCCTGATCGATGAAGTGCACGTGTTTGTGGCTCCGAAAATCGTCGGGGGAGATGCCGCGTTATCACCGATTGGTGGTCTGGGGCTGGCGCAGATTCCCCGGGACTTATCGCTTTCCGCGATTACTCACCGGACATGTGGGTCTGACATCCTGATCGAAGGCCGGCTCAGACACGGCGATTCCAACTGAGCTGCACCTCGATTTCGATTCCGATTTCGGCGATGGACGGCTGGCCTGCGGCTTGCCATGATCTGTCCGCCTGGGCATCGTCTGATGAGGTTTGACAATCGTGCTGCTCGATCATCGTCGTGGCTCGTTGAGTCACATTTCAGTGCAACGAAACGTCCCCTCGGGGTGTTTCCGGTCGAACAGGATCGAGGCTGTTTTGCGTGAAAGAGTTGCGTGCGGGCATGCAGGAACTGGTGAGACCTGAGTGGACGGGGTTAAAACGCGTGTGGCCGGTCCACCTTGCCGTGATCCTGCTGACGCTGTGCAGTGTACTCAGCCTGACGGCCCTCGAACGATCACAGCGAGGAAAGAACTTCTGGCAAGGTCTGGATGCGGCGCGGGAATTTCGCCAGCCCGCCTATTCTGAACAGATCATGGCCGACAACCTGTTCCGAACGAAATCCAATACGTGGTCGAATCTGGCCTACGCCGTGGTTGGCTTTTATGTGCTGGGGTTTGCCTTGCACGATGTTCGACTGTCGGGTGTTCAGACGCAGACGGTCTGGAGTGTGCTGTACGGTTTGGCCTGCTGCTTTCTGGCTGTTGGCAGTGGAGTGTTTCATGCATCGTTGAGCCGCTGGGGGCAGCAACTGGATGTCACGGCGATGTATACGCCGCTGCTGGTGCTGATTGGTGAAGCGACGTGGCGGCACATCCCCCGCATTGGTTTCCCCGGGCAAAGGAGCCTCTCGACATGGCCGTTGCTTGCCGGGTTGGTGTTTGTGACAACTCTGCTGCTGTATCACTACAAGTGGTCTCTTTCCTCCGGTGTCATCCTGCCACTACTGATTCTGATGGTGGCAGGATTTGCTCTGCTGGACCTGTGTCGTGATGCCACACGCAGGCGGACGGTGAGTCTGCTGACGGCCATCATTGCTCTGCTGTTGGCCGTTGCCTGCCGCGAGCTCGATATTCAGCGGCGCTTCGGTGATGCTCAGACGCCGCTGCAGGGGCATGCCTTCTGGCATCTGTTGACAGCTGTGGCACTGATGGCCGTCTGGAATTCAGATCGCCGTTCCGCGTAAACCACGGACCACTGTGAATGCAGGGAACCACGCGGCGTGTTCGGGGTGTTCGGGGCCATCCATCTATCAGAGGGTGCGGCGACGGGTGTTCGGGGCCATCCATCTATCAGAGGGTGCGGTAAATGACTCCGCAGTCTGGGCCAAAAACGGGGCCATCCATCTGTCATGGATTGCGTAAGTGACTCATCGGTCTGGTTTTGCGCCGGTGATGTTCCGGCACCGCGTGTGCAATCTACGCGAACACTTTGCGTGAGGCGTTGATGCTGATGGCTCGGTTATGGCCCTTCGTTTC
>JBDKIW010000368.1:0-13171 GCA_039796955.1 Planctomycetota bacterium | reverse complement strand
GCTGTTTTCTGTGGTCTTCACCACATTTCGCTGCAGCCGCACATCGCGCCTTACTTGACATCCGGCAATTCCTGCCGAGCCATCAGCAGGAATTTCCTGTTCCTGCCGCCCCGAACTCTATCAGGACCGGGATTTTCGGGCAACGTGGTTTTCTTCAATTCAAGGTGGCACCACCGGACGCAATCACACGGCTCGCCCGCAGGCTGCCAGTACGCACCACTCCCCATCACCCCAGAATCGCCACGCAGCCCACTCACCCAAATCCAGCACAACGAGGCCCACCGCAGCACACCTGAATGCAGAAACCCGGACAGCCCGCGCGACCAGCCAGGCGAATCGCGCCGATCGCATCCACCCCTCTCGCGCGCTTTCTGCTGCTGACCCGCCAGGACGTCCCCGGTTCTTATTCCGAGTCTCCACCCGGAACCATGCCCGATGTGGCCTGGCTGGCCCCGGCGTCTGCCAGCGGTGTCCATTTCGAGAATGTGGCGGCCTGACCCACTCGATAGCCCGAGGCATTCTGCAGGTTCCAGATCACCGCTCGATCAATCAGAAATCGCTTGCCCGTCCGACTGATGCGCACGCCACGATAGTCGTCCACATAACCCTGCTTTGCCGCCCGCCTCATCATCTGAGCACGCTCGTCACGATGCATCGGCTCCGCCGTCAGCCGCGATGGCATAGTCAGCAGCGTCGCCACATCCATTTCCCATAACTCAAGTGCCATCCGGTTTCCATAGTTCAGAATCGGGTCTTCCTGAGTCCCATGTGACACCACGACAAACGGAGCTTCAAACAGACGCCGCGCTTCGTCTTCCGGATCCTCACTCCGCTCCACCAGCTCCGTGCCCAGATGAAGACGCCACGAATTCAGAATCACCTGAGTCTGCTGGATCCACGCTGCAGTCTGCCACGGCAGAAGTTCCACTGACGGCACGCTGAACTGGCTAACCTCCGGTTCCATCTCACGCTGGACCATGTCCTGTTCGATAGTCTCCAGCTCCTCCTGGTCCCCAGTGCTCAGTTCGCCTTCAGCGGTCTGGTCTGCCCCGGGTTTTTTCGGCGGCGGTCCCGGATACTGGTAAAACTGACACTCCAGCCGACCATTGAACAGCTTGCGACGCCGCGGCGCGCGACGACCAAAGTGCTTTTCAAAAAACCGATTGGACGTGAGCACGTAAATGCCCCAGGTCTTCAGACTGGATGTCACTCGCCCAAGCTCACGGTAGACCGCTTCCACTTCCTCAGGCTCGCCCAGTCGCTCGCCATACGGTGGATTGCAGATCACCACACCGTATTCCTGGCTGGATCGGAAGTCACTGATCTCCTGCTCCCGAAACTGGATGTCCGTGGTGACTCCGGCTTCACGAGCCCCCTTTTCGGACAAGCGAATGGCAGCCGGATCGTGGTCAAAGCCCAGAATTGGCAGAGTCAGTCGTGGCTGCTTCAGATCGCGTGCCTCCGTCCGCGCCTCTTTCCATGTTCGGCGCTCAAACCATCGCCAGTCTTCTGCAATGAACGAACGCCCCAGGCCCGGAGCCATGTTGCGGCCAATCATCGCAGCCTCAATCGGTATCGTCCCACTGCCACAGAAAGGATCCACCAACTGCCGATCCCGATTCCAGTAGCTCAGCTGAATCAGGCCCGCAGCCATCGTCTCCCGGACCGGAGCCGGACCGACATACTCGCGATAACCCCGCTTGTGCAGCCCGTCACCCGTCGTATCAATCGTCAGAGTGGCAACGTCCCGCAGCAGTGACACCTCAACCTGAAACACGGCCCCCGTTTCTTCAAATCGAAATCGCTGGTGACGCTTTTTCAGGCTCTCCACAATCGCCTTCTTCACACACCCCTGGATCGCCGGTACCGAGTGCAGTCGGGATAACACACTGCGGCCCGCAACCGGGAATTTGGCGTCCACCGGAAGCAGGTCATACCACGGCAACGCGACGGTCTGGTCAAACAGGGCGTCAAAGTCCCCGGCAGCAAATTCCCCCACCCGGATCAGGACTCGGTCCGCCGAACGCAGCCAGAGATTGCAACGGGCAATGTCCAGCTCATCCCCCTGAAAGTGAATCCTGCCGTCCACCGTGCGCAGATCCGTGTATCCCAGACGCTCCAGCTCCCGAGCGACAACCGCCTCAAGCCCGAATGTTGTCGTAGCTATCAAATCAAACCGTGGCATAAACCAGTGATTCCCCAGGTCCTGAGCAGTTGTCGAAGGCGAATCGCCCCGGATTCTGCTGACGCGTTTTCTTCATCCGTCTGAAGAATCGCCGCCGGCAAATCGCTGTCTGTGCTCAGTTTTCAAAGATGTGTCATTTCGACTGTGTCATTTCGACTGTGTCATTTCGGCAGTCAGCGCTGTCGCTCTGCCCTGGCTGTAGTCTACCCCCAAATACAACTCACACCCAGCCCCAGTGTCAAACCTTCCCGGAAGACTTCTCAGAAACGTCCCGAACTTCGTTCCCGTCCCCACACAATCCGTCGCCAGTCTCAGCTCCGTGTCGTTCAAAGTCTGGCAGCAACTTTCTCAGGTTTCCGAATTCAACAAATCGAAGCACTCGCGGTACAATCCTGATTGACTCTGTGCTGCGTGCTTATCCTTCAGCCGTCCCATCAGCACTCACAGGTTCCTGCAACGGCACCAGACCATCCCGAACGCAACTCCCCTCCACAGGACCGCTCCCTTCATGGTCGCATCTCACTGTCACGCAGTTGTCAACGGCACAGTCATCCTTCCTGATCGATTGATTGAGGATGGAATGGTCGTCTGGTCCGGTCAACACATCACTCATGTCGGCCGTCGAAAACGTCTGCCAATCAAAACCCTGATCACTGATGCTCACGGTGGCCTGATCGCCCCCGGGTTCGTGGACCTGCATGTGCATGGCGGCGCAGGTTCAGATTTCATGGATGCCACCGTTCCCGATGTCCTCACCGCGTGTCGCGCTCATCTGAATCACGGTACCACCACACTGTTTCCCACAACCACCACCGGCAGCCACGACAACATTCAGCAGATGCTGGAGGCCTGCCGCGCCGCACGCGCTCAAATCCTCCGTAACCCCCGGCTCGGTGCCGCGATTGCCGGCGTCCACCTGTATGGTCCCTACTTCGCCGAAGACAAGGCGGGCTGCCACGATAAAACAACCTGCCGATCTCCCGCTCACGATGATTTCGCAGCATGGTTCACATCCAGCCTCGTACGCATCGCCACCTGCGCTGCAGAACTCCCGGGGGCCGCCGATTTCTACCGCACAGCCGCGCGAAGACGCTGCCTCATCACCTGCGGTCATTCCAATGCCAGCTGGTCTGAAATGCAGTCCGCGTTCGATGCCGGAATGCGACACGTAGATCACTTCTGGTGCGCGATGAGCTCCGTGCCTTCGCTGCGCCAGCGTTTCGGTACCCCCATGCAGGGCAGCATGGCCGAATTCGTGCTGATGAATGCCGAAATGAGCACGGAAGTGATTGCCGATGGCTGCCACCTTGCCCCCGAACTCCTCGAATTCGCCTTTCGCATGAAAGGCCCCCACCGCTTGTGCCTCGTGACAGACTGCAATCGCGCACTCGACCTGCCACCAGACAACTACGTCTTCGGAAATCGACAGGCCGGGACGCCCTTTCACAGCGATGGCAACGTCGGCTGGGCAACCTCCGGTAGCCTCGCCAGCGCTGTCAAAGGCATGGATCACATGGTCCGCCACATGGCTCAGAATACATCCGCCAGCCTGCCCGACTGCTTTCGTATGGCCAGCCTGACGCCCGCAGAACGCAGCGGCCTGAGCAAACTCACCGGTAGCCTGTCTCCGGGAAAACGAGCCGACATCCTGATCCTCGATCAGGAATTGTTCGTGCAGCAGGTGTTCGCCAGAGGTGTTGACGTGACGAGCACCTGACCAGAATCACAGACGCCAATCCGGAACGCAGACCGAAAATCAGGCCGCCACAACGACCTCACCTCACGCCGCTCAGACAGGATACAGACGGCGATATGTCCGAATCGTCTGCTCAGCCGCCGTACGGGAATCAGGCACCGGAAAGACCTCGGCAGACAAATATCCCGAATACTGCAGGTCCCGCAGGACTTCCACCAGCGGCTCGTACACCATGTGACCACGACCAGCAGCTTGCCGAGTACTGTCCACAAAGTGAATGTGCCCGAGAAACTCCCCGGCGTCACGCAGGCCCCCTGCCAGACTCGTTTCTTCAATGTTCATGTGAAACAGATCGGCCAGCAGCTTCACCGATCGCGTCGCCAGTGGCCGCAAAAGATCCGCCCCCTGTGCCATCGTGTTGCACATGTTCGTCTCGTAGCGGTTCAATGGTTCATAAAGCAGAAATGTCCCCAGCTCACCAGCTCGCTGTCCCAGTCGCTCCAGTGCCGACTGCAGATAACCCGTCGCGACGTCCCTCGGAACCACGTCGTCCCAGCGTCCCTGCATCGAACCGATAATGGCCGGTGCTCCGAATTCAGCACCCGCTTCCATGATCCCCTGAATAAACTCCGCCGCCGCCGCACGGCGCGATTCGTCCGCGTCACACAACTGCAGCTTGCGTACGACCATCCCCGCACCCGTGCCCACCGCCGCCAGCTGCAAGCCATAACGCTGCAATAATTGTCGCAACGGCAATCCACGAATCATCTCGCCCGAGGCCGCAAAAAGTTCAATCGCGTCAAACCCAAGCTCCGCCGCCTGCTGACAACCCGCTTCCAGGTCCCCGTGAAAAACGAAAGGTCCCTTCCGCGCTTCCTCCACCAGACTGATTGTCACCGCCGCCCGTATCATCTCACTTCACCCACTTTCAGCACCCCGCGATCAGCAAAATCCAAACTGTGGGATCGCACAAGTTGCCGCAGTCTATAAAAACTCGCATGTCGGAACACGCTGCTGAACTCTCAGGATCCAGGCGTCTCGTCCGACACCGATCCGGAAACCATGTACCCCGCCTGCAACGCTCCCAGGATCCCACCCGACAGCTGCACAAGAGGCACGTCCTCACACAGAGGCGTCACCGCACCAGGCTGAGACAACATGTCTGCAACTGTCATGCTGCGAAACAACTGCTCCACCGTTCCCAGTGCTCGATCCAGATTGCTGTGCAATGGACACAACTGATTGCCATGCGAACGCAACCCCAGCGGACAGGATGTAATCCGCTGAAATGGCTCGAGCGCATTCACGACTTCCCACAGCGTCATTGTTGCAGGATCACGCGCTAACTGGAAACCACCGTTCGGGCCCCGCTGAGCCGTCACCAGACCTCCACGCACCAGCAACTGCATCAACTTCGATAAATAGGGGGCAGGTACCTTCGTCGTCGCCGCAATCTCCCTCGCTGTCACTGCTCGACCGGAATTCTGAGCAATCGTTACGATAGACCGCAGAGCGTATTCAACCGTCTGAGAAATCATGTGCTCACTCTTATCCCAATCTCTGGACTTCTACGCACGTTCGATGACCCTCCGTCCTTTGTCATCAGACAATCGGTCGCAAAGCCACCGGGTCCACGAGGCCCCCTACTCAATCCCCCTACGCCGGAACGCCATACCTAGATCATCAGCCTGCACCCGTTCGCTGAACACACCTTTTATCCGCCTTTTCTCGCGAAATGGGGATTTTTCTTAACGAACAACCATTTCTGCCGAATTCCAGTACCCGAACTCATAGGACCAATCATTTGCTCCATTGAAAAAATCTATACTGATCGTTTGTCCAGATAATTCAGAGACGTCGATTTTGACCTCTTTCCATTCCACCCGACCGGCCTGATGCCGCACCACCGATTGATGTCGCTGCTGTCCGTTGATGTTCACGCCCAGTAGCCAGTCCCCCCGTTCGTCGGAGGCCACCGCGATCACCAGCACCACCGATTTCCCATGCGGCACCTGCAGATTCGCACTCATCTGACAACGCTCTCGCTGCGAAACCGGATGCGTCCTCAGGGCCGGTCGCCCATGATAATTCTCCAGAATTTCAATCCCGCCTTCCCCCGATTTTTTCAGCACGAAACCAGGCAGAAGCTGTTCCACCAACGCCGCGTATTCCTGAGGATTTTCTGTTCGGCCCGGCACAATCCGGGACCCCGGCAGGTACCGAGCCTCTGCGTCTTCCGGTGGCCGATCCAGTGTCAGCCACGCAAACAGGTCCCGTAACTCCTGCGGCTGCAATTGCTTTTCCAGCCCCTCCGGCATCAGCGACAGTGCACTCGTGACCTGCTCCTCAATCTCGTCCCGCGCAATAACTTCCTGCCTGTCCCCCTGAACCTTCAGGACCACACGCTGCGCACTGTCTTCTATCGGTAACCCCGTGATCACTCTGCCACTCGTCGTGACAACCGTCAGTGCCTGATAGGCTGAACCGATCACAAGGCTGGGATCAAAGACGTTCGACAACAATTGCTCAAAGGAGGCACGGCCATTCCGAGTAATATCAGGCCCAACCTCCGCGCCCTCACCATACATCCTGTGACACTGCGCACAAACCCGTCGAAAGACCTCCCGTCCTGCGTGCGCGTCGCCCTGAGTCGTTCGCAACTCATTACGCATCCGACTGATCAGTTCCTGACGCGCCGGATCACGCTCCGTACGCACACTCCCCCAGTGCTTCTGCACCAGTCCTGTCAACTCGTCATTCCTCAACTGCAGCATCTTGCGAGCCTGATTTGAGTTGATGATCGAAGCCGGATAGTCGCCGTCGCGAATCATCGCCATCAGTGCGACCGAGGATTCCAGCCGATCCGTCAGAATCTCCACGGCCAGCGGCTGCAATTCCGCGGGCAACGTCTTCATGGTCTCAAGAATTGCCTGTCCAGCCTCCGGCGAGGCGATCCTCGCTATGGCCTGAAGAGCTCCGCGTTTCGCAGCCACCGACGTCTGCGGCACCAGCAGACTCTCGCCCGCGTCCAGCGCACCGGCATAACCAGTCGTGATCAGCGCCTGCAGCAGACGAATCCGCACGGTGTCCTCCTGCGAACTCCCGAACAACTGCACCGCCTGCGCCACAGCCGCCTCGATCCCCAGCGACGCAGCCAGCTCCAGCGCCGAGACCGTTCCCGGACGCGACGGTGTCACGGCAGCCGCTGTCAGCAATCCTGCCTGCAGCCGCTCTCGTAACTGCGTCAGAGCCGCCCCCGTAATCTCGCCCGATCGAATCCGCGCTGTCAGCAACTGCAGGCAACGATCCGCCGCGTCGTCATTCGCGGGATCCGAGATCAGCAGGTCAAGCAGCAGAGCCACAGCGTTTGTATCCGGCTTGTCTGCCGACAACAGACGATCCGCGACACGCGGCAACAAGTCCAGCACCGCCGTCGAATGGCCCTTGTCCGCCTGGCTCTGACGACGTACCGCGTCCACAAAATCACCAGTCCGCGATTCCAGCAGTGGATGCAGATTCTGCCAGACAATGCGCGGAACCAAAGGGTCAGCACCCGCAGCCGAAAGGACCCGCACCAGCACCGGGATGTCTTCAATCCCCGGCTGCTTGATCGCCGTAATCACCGTCTGCAGCCGCACCACAGGGCTCTTGTCATGACTCAACGCCACCACACGCTCCGCCACCGCTGACGACAACTGACGCTGGTCACCCGCAACTCGGACCGCCCACGCTCGCATCACTGCTTCCGCGTCGTCCATCAGCTTCAAATGAGTCGACTCGGAGATCTTTCCTCCCGCAGACAGAATCCCGAGGGCCCGCAAACGGACATCGACCTTGCTCGCTGATACGACCGTCTCCTCCAGCATCGATGACAACCCGGAGTCACCAGCTCCCAGCAGGCGTTCTGTCAACAGCCGCTGCGCCGTCTCACGCCGATAGCCATTACCGTCCCCCAGCATCTGCAACAGTGAGGCATCCGATTCTTTACCCAGATCAAACGGAGCCACTCTCGGAACATCCCGATACCGAATCCGGTACAGACGCCCGCGAAGCCGATCAATTCCGGAGGGATCCCGATTGGCATCCTGGTAGCAATGATAGCGATCATACCAATCCAGAATACACAAGCAGCCATCCGGACCGGTCTGCTGCACGATCGGCATGAACCACGCATCATTGGCACTCAGAAAATCCGGTTCCGGTGACGCCTGCCATGTCGATTCCCGCCGCTCCAGTCGGTCACTATTGATGCAGCTGCCATGGATGTTCCCCATGTACAATTTCTTTCGCCAGACCTCAGGATAGGCGTCACTGTCATACCAGTGAATCCCGCAGTACGCCGCCTTCTGATGCTTGTGACTGACAATACTTTCGATCTTCCAGGTAAACGGCGGATACGGGCCGCCCTGGCGATGGTAGTAGCCGGTTTCCGTCAGATGCCACAGATGATCAATCACACAGGCACTGACAAAGGCCTCGCCCGCATCATTGAAGGCAATTCCCCACGGATTGCTGGTTCCCTCGCAAAAGACCTGAAACTCGCGAGTCTTCGGGTGGATCCGAAACATCGCACAGGTAAACTTCCAGCCCGCCTGTCCTTCGCGGAAGTTCGGATTTGCCGGCCCATAGTGGATGTGCGAGGGATTAAACACACCGTTCAGCCCGTACAGCCAGCCATCCGGACCCCACGTCAGCGAATTCGGTAACTCATGAGTGTCGTCCCGGCCAAAACCGGTCACCACAACCTCCTGATGATCCGCCTTCCCGTCCCCATCTTTGTCCTGCACGAACAACAGATCCGGAGCATTCGCAACCCAGACACCTCCGTGCCCCACAGCGATTCCACTGGGGATATTCAGCCCGTCCATAAAGACGTCGACACGGTCCGCTTGCCCATCCCCGTCCGTGTCCTCCAGCACTCGTATCCGATCCTGACCTGGTCCCGGTGAGCGACGTGGATACTCCAGCGATTCCGTAATCCAGTACCGACCACGTTCGTCAATCGTCATGGCCACCGGATTCACAACGTCAGGTTCGGCGGCAATCAACTCCACCGTAAACCCTTCGGGAACCTGCATTTTCGCAATCGCTTCCGCCGGGCTCAGCGCAGGCCCGGGTGGCTTGTCCTGCGCATGCGGAATTCGTTCATCCGCTCGCACTCCAACGGACACACCGACCAGCACACAGGCCAGCAACCACAGGATCCTCTTCGCTGGTATCATCAGAGCCCTCTCTTTCACTCAGTCCGCATTCCCGACGTTCCCGGAATCCTTGCAGGAATGACCACAACTGGCAACCACGAACGCCCGCCGTCCGCCAGAACACGACCGTCGCCCGGACTTCCGGCCCCACATGTCAAGCCCGCTGTGATGCGCCCACCATGCTGTGATGCACCCCGTCAAGTCCGTCGTTACGCCCCCGCCACACGTCCGGCAATTCTCAATTTGGCTCTGTTCAGCCAGCCGATTGCACGCCCCCGCGTCTGCTGTCTACACTGTCAGGTGAGAATTGCAGACAGCCACACTCCCCGGACAACGGACCCGCAGTGGTCCCGACGGTGTCGCCACCGGCCGCCTGCAGCCCCGGCCTGATTTCGACTTTCCGTGAAAAAAGAGCTTTCGGATGACTCGCTTCTCTCTGCTGATGTGCCTCACCCTGTCCCTGATTCCTGGCGGATGCCAACCCGCGTCCGGCCCACAGAACTCAGAGAACTCCGGGACGACGACCGTGCCGGCGGATGACCCGGCAGCCGTCGCAGCTCTGGAAAAAGCCGGCTGCAGCCTGCAACGGGACAAGGCCGGCAACGTCTCCGAAATCTCCGTTTCCTCAGACGTCGATTTCACCGAAACCCTCAAACAACTGGATGGGCTGCACAGCGTCACCGTGGCACGATTTGGCGGGCCCGGCATGAACGACACCGGCATGGCCGCATTGTCCTCCCTGAAAACACTCAAACGACTCGACCTCACAGACGCCTCCGGAATCGGTGATGCCACACTGCAGATCGTCGGGCAGCTGACAAATCTCGAAGCCCTGATCCTGCGGCGAGCTGGCTTCTCCGACGAAGGTCTGTCCCACATTCAGGGGCTGACAAAACTTCGCGCTATCGATCTCCGAAATTCCAATGTCACCGATGCCGGGGTTGCCAAACTCAGCGGAATCAAATCACTCGTTGATGTCCAGCTCGAAAAGTCCAAAGTCACCGACGCCTGCGTTCAGCATCTCAAAGGTCTCCCACTCAAGTCGCTCAATCTGAACTACACGGCTGTCACCGATGCTGCAATGCCCGCAATCGGTGACATCGCCACCCTCGAACAACTGCAACTCGAAGCCTCACGCCTGACCGACGCTGGCATGGCTGACATTGCACGACTGAAAAAACTGAAACGCCTCGGGTGCCGTCTGGCAGATGTCACCGGAGCCGGGATTCAGCATCTGGCCGCCTGCACCGAACTCACCCGCCTTGAACTCCGCGAAACCTCCATCGATGATGATGGACTGGAAGTGGTCAGCCAACTCCCCAAACTGACATGGCTGGACATCAGCGAGTGTCGGCTGGTTACCGCAGACGGGATCGCTAAACTCGCACGTCTGACCGGCCTCACCTATCTTGAACTCCGCGAAATCAAAAAGGTACGTGATGAGAGCTTCGCAGAACTGGCCACTCTGACAAATCTGAAAGAACTCAATCTTGAGGCCACGCGGGTGTCCTCCGAGTCACTGCCGACACTGCTGAAGATGACAAAGCTCGAACGATTGCATCTCGCCGGGACTCAGCTTGATGACGCCGGAGTTGCCCAGCTGTCACAACTCCCCGCACTCCGGTACCTCGATCTCTCCAATTGCGAAGTCTCGGCAGAGACTGTGGATAAACTGCGAGCAGCCAACTCCGGCCTGGAATTGAAAGTTAACTGAGTCGGGTCGTCCCGCGGTTTATCTGCAGCGGTCCGAAATTCAGTCGCACGTTCACTCGCAGCATTCACCTCACGCCACCATGGCTGACTGCTTCGCAGCCGGCAAGGGCAGGGCAGGGACAGAAGTTGCAGTAGACCTGCCGCACAGGATCACGACGTCGCTCTCACCACGCTATCCCATTCCAACACTCGAAAGCCCGGTCCATGCTCCCCGATACGTCCCGTCGTACCGAAAGTGAACGCCTGTTTCAGAAGGCGTCCACGCTGATTCCCGGCGGAGTCAACAGCCCCGCTCGAGCCTTCGGCGCCGTTGGTGGTACTCCGCCATTCATGAAACGCGGGCAGGGCGCGTGGCTGTTCGATGTCGATGGCAACCAGTTCATCGACTACATCGGCTCGTGGGGCCCGCATCTGTTCGGACATCGACATCCCGCCATTCTCGATGCGATCCGCGCGGCACTGGAAATCGGAACCAGCTTCGGAGCTCCCACAGAAGCCGAAGCGGAGCTGGCCGAACTGGTGACCACGCTGGTCCCCTCCATCGAAATGGTTCGCATGGTGAACTCCGGCACCGAAGCCACAATGTCCGCCATCCGTGTTGCTCGCGGATTCACCGGAAGAAACGGCATCGTGAAATTCGCCGGTTGCTACCACGGGCACGTGGACAGTCTGCTGGTCTCAGCCGGCAGCGGCGCCCTGACTCTCGGGTGCCCCTCCAGCCCCGGAGTTCCTCCCGGCAGCACCGCCGACACACTCGTCCTGCCCTACAATGACTGCGAGAGCCTTCAGACCGCCTTCCGGAATCACGGCAATCAACTGGCCGCCGTCATCATCGAACCGGTTGTGGGTAACATGGGCTGCGTCATCCCCACCCCACAGTTCCTCGCCAGCCTCCGACAGCTCTGCGATCACTACGGCACGGTCCTGATCTTCGATGAAGTCATGACCGGTTTCCGACTCGCCGCCGGCGGCGCTCAGCAACTCTTCGGAATCCGCCCCGATATGACCACCATGGGAAAAATCCTCGGCGCCGGAATGCCGGTCGGGGCCTACGGTGGCAAAGCGGAAATCATGAAGTCCGTGTCTCCCGTCGGAAAGGTCTACCAGGCCGGCACTCTTTCAGGCAACCCCGTCGCAATGGCCGCCGGAATCGCCATGCTCCGACTGATCCAGCGAGAAAACCCCTATCCACGACTCGAACAACTGGGCGCCGCACTCGAACAGGGCTTCCAGGCAGCCGCTCACAGTCACCAGATTCCTGTCCGGATCAACCGCGTCGGCAGCATGCTGACCGTCTTCCTGACCTCAGAATCCGTGTCAGATCTTGCAACGGCCACGAAATCCGACACCGCACGGTTTTCCCGTTGGTTCCATGGCATGCTGAATCGCGGTGTCTATCTTCCCTGCAGCCAGTTCGAGGCCATGTTCGTCTCTGCTGTCCACAGTGATGCCGATATCCAGGCCACACTCGCCGCCGCACAGGCCGCTTTCGCCGACCTGACAACCTGATTCCCCCCAGAACACAGACCCGCATCAATGCCCGCTCGCAGGCCATGGGCCGGAAAACGAAAGAAGCTCGCGATCTTCTCGCGAGCCTCTTTCAGCCGGTAAGCTGTGTTTCAACTCAGGCAGATGTCTCAGGGAGATGCTGGAGTCAGATTGTCCACATCGTTCTGAGCGTCAACCGCGATCACAATCGCAGTCGTGGCGACAGCCACAGACGCCAGCGTTACAAAGGTCATAAAGCCAAACCCCGGAGCGTATGGAACGTAGGCCGTTGGTCCGTCCTGATACTGACCTCGCACCACAAACTCATCGGCGGCAACGGTTACAGCATCGCCAGCGGATTCGGGCGCTGTGCCACTCTTCCACAGACGCAGCTGTGTGCTGACAGATCCCACGTTCAACTCGTGAGCACCACCCCGTACGCCGGTAATCAGGAAATCGCCCCCGTCGTTCGTGACGGTTTCAGCGATTGTCGTCCCCTGGTACTTCAACTGCACAGCGGCATTGGCAATCGGGACACCAGCGGGGGAGCACACGTGGCCGCTCAGACTTCCCTGACGGCTCAGTTCGACATCCCGGGCAATCTGACTGCGGCCCCCGTCAAATGCCGAAGCTGCGTTTGAAAGCAGAATTCCAAAGCATACAGCGATGCTGGCAATCCTGTTCAGCAACGTGTCTTTTCGCATCGTGAAAACCCCTCAAGATCCCCGAAACTGTTCGTCAAGTCTGACGCGAAACAACCAATACAGGCTCTTCCTCAAGATTGATCGGCTTTTCCCGGGATTCTGCTACAATCAGAACTACGTCGATTCACGTTTTTCCCCGAAAAATCGCTACGGCCGATTTTGCCGGAAATCCGGCCGGACCAGA
>JBDKIW010000367.1:0-14429 GCA_039796955.1 Planctomycetota bacterium | reverse complement strand
GGCTCTGGGCCTCGAGGACATGCTGGCAGCCCTTGAAACCTGCTTTCCTGTGGATCGACATCAGGTTCTGCTGCTGGGGCATTCCATGGGCGCTGCACAGGTGATGCGGCAGATGCAGCAGTATCCCGGGATTGCACGCGCTGCCGTTGCTCTGGGAGGCGGTGGACGCCTGACGGGGGAAGTCGTCAGCCGATTTGCAGCCACTCCCTGGTTTGTGGCTGCCGGAGCGGAAGATTTCGGGCGACGAGGAGCTCTGCAGCTGCACGAAAGTCTGCAGCAGGCCGGAGGAAAGTCCGTCTATCAGGACTTTCCGGATGTAGAACACCTCGTCATCGTTCAGGCCGCGATCCCGGCGACCTTTGAATTCTTCGATGCCACTCTGAACTCACGCTGAACCATCTGTTTGCGGTTGGTTGAGTCCCCCGGACCGTTTTCGGCAGTGAGCGATCACTTCGGAAGACTGAATGCGGTGATGATGCCAATACCCAGCATCATCGCTGCGATGCAGATGGCCTTGGCCTTCCAGTTCTGCTCGCCGTACAGTCGGATGCCGGCAATGAAGGCAATAATCACCGAGGTTCGCCGCAGTGGTGAAATCAGTGAGATCAATGCCCCAGGCTGCTCAACCGCATAAAAGTACAGAAAATCGGAAACCAGCAGCAGCAGGGCAATCATCGGAATCGACCACCGCCATTCAAAGGGTGACTGTCGGCGCTGGCGCAGGTACCAGTGCAGCAGCAGAGGCAGCATGACCGGGACAAGGTAGATCGAGAACCACGCCTGAACCGTCGCGGTCCTGTATCCACAGGTGTTCAGCAGGTACTTGTCGTACAACGCGCTGCAGGCACCCAGAATCGTGGCCATCGCCATGCACGCGATCCAGCGATTCCGATGAAAAACCAGTCCCTCTTTTCTGCCGACCAGCGAAAATGCGTAGAACGCGGTCAGCACAACACCGATTCCCGCCCACTGACCGGGTGTCGGGCGTTCCTGCATGAAAACGACGGCCACCAGAATCGTCACGAAGGGACTGCTGGCCCGAATTGGTGCTGCGATCGAGACGGGCAGGTGTTTCAGTGCGAACGATGCGAAAATCCACGAACTGCCGGCCAGCAGCGATTTGGCGGCGAGAAAGCCATGATCTCGCCAGGTCAATGGGTCCACCACAAGCCATTCGGCGGCCATGCTGCCACCGTCAACTTGTGATAACAGCAGTATCGGGAGATACACCAGAGTGGAGGTCAGGACATTGAAGAACAGTACGGGAGGCACTGCGTTTTCACGCAGAGATTCCTTCTTGGCGATCTCATACAACCCGAGAAACAGAGAGGACAACAGACTGAGGACAAGCCAGTTCATGCGGAGACTTTGCCAATGGGGATGCAGAGATTTGATTGCGGCAACATCAGTGTCGTGTCGCCGTCTCTGTCCGAACGGAGGCCACAGGTCCGAGAGTTCGTCGAGTTCGCTGGAATGTTTTGGGATGTCGGAGCGGCAGACCGGGAGTCTCCGCAAACAAAGACAGCTCGCAAACCGTCTGAAGACGATGTGCGAGCTGCTGTGTGAAGTCCCGTGACGATTACAGCACGGCCTTGATTTTTGTGAGGAACTCTCGATTCGTCGGGAATTTCTCCATCGTTCTCGTGAGCTGTTCCATGGCCTCGACTGAGCTCAGACTGATCAGACTGCGCCGCAGCATGGTGATGCCTTCCAGCATGTCTGCCGGCAGAATCTTTTCCTCACGGCGAGTTCCGGAGCGTGTGATATCGATCGACGGCCAGATTCGGCGATCGGCCAGTTCCCGGCTGAGCATCATTTCCATGTTGCCCGTGCCTTTGAATTCCTGGAAGATCGCTTCATCCATCCGGCTGCCTGTGTCAATCAACGCCGTTCCGCAGACAGTGAGAGAACCGCCTTCGTCAAAGCGACGTGCCTGTCCGAACAACTTCTTGGGAATGTCCAGAGCACGAATGTCCAGACCACCAGTCGCTGTTCGTCCGGTGTTGCTCCACTTGTTAAAGGCACGAGCCAGTCGGGTGATACTATCCAGCAGAATGAAGACGTCCTTCCCTTCTTCAGCCAGGCGTTTTGCACGCTCGATGATCAGCTGACTGATGCGAATGTGACTTTCGACATCGCTGTCCAGTGACGAGGAGATAATCTCACCCTTCACCAGACGTCGCATTTCGGTCACTTCTTCCGGTCGCTCGTCAATCAGCAGCACCATCAGGTGAATCTCAGGATGATTCACACTCACGGAATGCGCGATATCCTGCAGCAGCATCGTCTTTCCGGTCCGCGGTGGTGCCACCAGCAGGGCACGCTGTCCCTTGCCAATCGGGCACAGCAAATCCATGACCCGCATCGTCAGCGGACGTGGTCCGGTTTCCAGTCGAATCTGCTCGAAGGGATTGATTGCCGTCAACTGGTCAAACTGAGGAACCTTTTCGTAGTCCTCCGGAGTGAACCCGTCGATCGTTTCCACTTCCTGCAGCCGCGGACCCTGATTGTGGGTTCCCTGACCGACTTCACCTCGAATCAGAACGCCCTCTCGGAGTCGATACTTTTCCACAAGCGAGCTGGAAACGAAGGGATTGGAGTCTTCTGCTGCGTAGTTGCGTTTCGGATCCCGGAGAAATCCGTAACCGCGGTTGTGCAGCTCAAGAACTCCTTCAAAGGTCCCCTCAACCACCTCTCCCGTGGGCTGAATGCTGCGCACCCGCCGTGGCATTCCACCACGGTCACGTCCACCGCGGGTATTGTTTCCGCCACCGCCCAGCGGCTGACTGCTACGCTGCCCGCCTTCATTTCGACGTCCACGGCCGCCTCGGCGTCCACGACCTTCACCACCACCGTGACGGCCACCATCCTGACGACCACCCTCGTAGCGGCCACCGTCCCGGCGTCCGGAATTTTCGTATCGGCCGCCACCATGGCTCGACGGCCCGTCAAACCGTGAAGACTCTCCCCGCGGAGCATACTCCGCAGGCCCACGATCACTCTGCCCGCGATCACCGAAACCACGATCGCTGAACCCGCGATCACTCGGGCCACGATCACTCGGGCCACGATCACTCGGGCCACGATCACTCGGGCCACGATCGCCGGGACCACGATCATTGTAACCTCGATCCGCGGGACCACGATCCCCAAAGCCACGATCTGCCGCGGGACGGTCCGAACCCACGCGATCTGACCCCGGACGATCCGGGCCGCGACGACGACGACGTCGGCGACGACGCGGACGACGTGGATCCCCGTCGCCGGCTTCTCCTTCCGACTCGCCACTGTAAGGCGCTCGCGATTCGTCTACCGACTCGGTATCAGCACCAAACAGCTGGTCACTCCACTTTTCCAGATCGTCCTGCGGCTCATAGCGAGACGATCGTGCTTCAGCTCGCGGTGGGCGTGATTCGCCACGCGGCGATCGCAGACCGTCTTCCTGTCCACGATTTCCTCGCGGACGATCACCCTGGTCATCACCATCCCGACGCGGACGCCCGCCGGAGCGACGATCCGATGTTCGTGGTTCAGAATCTCTGTCGTCGTCGCCGAAGTCAAGGTCGTCAGTACTGAAGTACCGCATGCCGGTCTGCGATTCCACGTCGGCAATCTGACGTTCCAGCCGGCTGGAGGTTCGCTCGCCGTCAACCTCTTCACGTCCACGGACGACGGGTTCTTCTGCGCCACCAGCCACCTCACGACGAGATCGACGTTCGGGGCGAGCACGACGTGCTGGTCGCTCCACCGACTCTCCCTCGGATGCTACCGCCTCACGAGACGGCTCGGCTTCGGCGTCCACAACCGCCCGCCGACTGCGCGGGGCACGCGGCTCACGGGGCACTACTTCCTCATTGTCCACTCCGGAACCAAAATCATCAGTACTGTCAGACGGACTGGATCCCACTGTTTCAGACTCCTCTGGAGCAGCTCGCCGACGGCCAATCGGACGACGTTCTTCCGATGCTGGGCGAGTGGATGTTCGGCGGCGGGGACGCTGGCTTGTTCCTTCAGAATCGGAACGACTTGTCGGCATATCAAAAAACCTGGCAGGACAAAAAAGGCAGGATGAGGAGCAAGGCCTCATGCCAGAAACGAAATCTCTATTCAACACAGGAAAACTCGGCGATACATCATCAGGCCGACACACTCCCCAACGAAGGTCTGGTGCCAGCACGCGTGCTGATGAATCCCAAATTCACAACATGAGCCGGAGTCCGTAAGTTCTCCGGATTCCACCTGAGAATGACTCTCTGCACCCCGTTCGCCTTACCGACTGGAAGCAAGCACGCCTCTCGGACAGGACCGTCAGGGTTTTCTCTTCATCCCAGGCGTCAAGAAGCATCCGGCTCCGCACAACCAGCCTGCTTAAACCGCTACTGTGGCTAAAATCAATGGTTCTATTTACCAGACAACGCAACCGAAACCTGAACCAACTTCAGGCTGAAAAGGACCAGAGCCCAATCCCGGTAGCCAGGTTACATCTGTTCCAGTCGCCTGCGAACGTGGCCTTGTTCAATCCGTCTCTGTGCCTGAATCATGACGCCCGGGACAATTCAGCCACAACTGCGAATCTCGATGAGATCATCACTACTGGCAATCAGATACCCATGCCAGCGAACCCCTCTGGTAAAGGGAAATGCTGAATGGACCTGCTTCCCCGGAAACTCTTCACACCCCGTCGCTTACTCTTTTTCGGGGAACGCACAAAAAAGCTCTCCGGTGCGACTGCTTCCGGATCGGGACTGTGCTGTGACCCGTTGCAAGGAGGTTCAGATCTCCTTCAGTAACAGAACTTACCGGGATCGCAATTCTGCAGGTAGTGAAGACGACTTCAAACTACCAACCGGTCAGTCTGGCCTGCACAGGAATCCCCTGAAGGGCTTCGCTGCAAAACATATCCGAGAGACGGATTGGGGGGCACAGATCCAGAAATGCTCTGTCACAGAGAACATCACTAACGAACATCCCTGGCGAACCTCATGGGGGGATTGCACCAGTGATTTCCATGCTTCAGAGTCAATAATCTTTTCAACGATCTTCAATCAACCCACCCCCGCTGCTCATGATCATGCGGCTCATGGTCATTCGAGGGAGTTTGTCAGTGCATAAGCGGACTGACGTAACGCTAGTATTAACGGATCCTCCGGCTGTGTCAATTGAACTCTTCCTTTATGCCGGAAACATTTTCAAACGTGTTTTGGCGGCGATCCGGTTTGTTCGTGCTTTCGCCGAGGGTGTTTACGCGGTTGTCGCCCAGCCTGTTCGCCGGAGATCCATTCCTTCAGCACGACGAATTCCGTTTATTTTGTCCGGAATGCTTTTCCGATTCCGTCCGCACGCCCGCTAAAACCGGCCAGCATCGATTCACCACCAGCGCCATTCGCAGGATCTGCCGAAACCTTCCGGATTCCCCTGCCGAACACAATGGCAATCGCAGCGTTTTGCCCAATGGGCGATTCGTGAGTGAATCAATTTCATCGCACCAGTACTGCGAGACCCGCAACCAGAGCTGGTCCGCACGCTGAGCCCGGTTTAACTTCCGTGAAAGGCTGTCGTATGCGCTCTCTGTCCGCTTTGGCTCTGGCTGTTGCTTTGTCGTTGGGAGCGTCAGCATCTGCTGGCGAGTCCGCTGTGCACGTGCTGCCCGCATCGGCCTCCGGGGCCGTGCAGGTTCAGCCAGTGTCCTCACGCTCTGTCTATTCCACCGCACCACGGCCAAAGCAGACGTTCTTCGGGCGCCTGATGGAACTTGAGCGTCGCAAGAACGCATGGCTGAAGCGCACCTTCCTGGGACGCTAGTCGCCCAACTCACCGTCAGGTGAGCCCATGCCGATCGCGATCCGATCGTGTCTCTGAAAACTCCGTGTTGAGACAGAGTTGCGGGCATGACCTCAGCGTTTATCGCTGGCGTCATGCCCTTCTGACTTTCAGCAACCGTCTATTCACTGCAGAAGTTGCCGCGGCATCCCAGCCGCTGCCCCCTGCCCCACAGACCTGCCAGAGTGGCGACGCCTTAGTGACGCTTTCGGGCTGCATCGCCCTGAGACGTGACAGCCCCTGGCCACCGTGTGCCGCGGCTGTTTAATCCCGACGCCGTCCGCCCCTGCCTGGTCCCGGCCCGGGGCCGCGTTTGCCAGGTTTGCGGGAGAATGATTCGGAGCGATCGCTGCCCATCCGGGAAATCTGCAGCTGACGTCCCGAAACCCATGTCTTCTTCAGCGTCTGGAAGATCTCCGGTGGCATTCCGCCCGGCAAGTCCACCGTGCTGTAGTCGTCATGAATTTCAATGCGCCCAATCCGCGCACTGTCCAGGCCAGCCTCATTAGCAATCGCACCTACGATGTTGCCAGGTTTGACCTGATGCTGGTGACCAACCTCAACGCGGTAGGTTTCCATCCCTTCCTCACGCCGACGAGGCATTTCCCGACGAAAGCTCTCGTCACGTCCCTGAAATTCCGGAGGCCCATCGCCATGGCGACGTGACGGCCGACGTTCCTGATCAAAGCTCGGACGACGGTCACGGTCGCCGTGTCGGCCGCGGTCGTTGAAACGGGAATTCCCCGGGAATCCTCGCTGGTCACGGTCTTTTCCAAACCGGCCCCGCTGTTCATCAAAGGCTGCCTGCTGGAATTCTTCCCGTGTCAGCAGTGGCTTGCCGCCAGTCGACATCACTGCGAGGGCTGCAATGACCGATTCGTCGGGCATGTCCGGGTTTTCGCGCTTGAAATGCTGCATGATCGACAGCATAGATTCCATCTGCGGATCCGCCATCGCTTCCCGGATCTTCTGATGGAAGGCCGCGATGCGCTGCTTGTTGATGACGCGATTCGTGGGCAGATCCATCGGCTCAATCTGCTGTCGAGTCGCACGTTCGAGGCTGATCAGGATGCGTTTGGCTTTGGGATGCACAAAGAGAATCGCTTCTCCACTGCGCCCGGCGCGGCCCGTACGCCCGATGCGGTGCACGTAGGCTTCGCTGTCGCCCGGAAGATCGTAGTTGATGACATGGCTGATTCGCTGAACATCCAGCCCTCGGGCTGCAACGTCTGTAGCCACCACCACATTCAGTCGACCCGATTTCAAGTGCTCAATGATCCGCTCACGCTGTGCCTGCGCGACATCACCATTCAACGCTGCGGCTTTGTGACCATGTTGATTCAGAAACTCTGCCAGTGGCTCGGTGGAACTGCGAAGTTTCACGAAGACGATGACGCCATCCACCGGTTCCGCTTCCAGAAGTCGTGCCAGCGCGACTTCCTTCTGATACTGCGCCACCACGACATATCGCTGTCGAATTGTGTCTGCTGTGGCGGATTTCTGGCGGATAGTGACTTCTGAAGGATTCTTCAGGTACTGCTGAGCAATTCGGCGGATCGGATCCGGCATAGTAGCCGAAAACAAAGCAATCTGCCGCTGCTCCGGCAATTGCGTCAGCACCCATTCCACACTCTCGGCAAAGCCCATCCGCAACATTTCGTCGGCTTCGTCCAGCACCAGGCATCGCAGATTGCTGAGATTGAGTGAGCCGCGATTCATATGGTCCATCACGCGTCCCGGAGTGCCCACGACCACATGCACGCCACGGCTCAGTTGACTGAACTGCGGCTGATAGGCTGCCCCTCCGTAAATCGCAACAACTCGGAAGTCCCGCAGATGCTTTGCATATCGCTCAAATGCCGCGGCCACCTGAACGGCTAATTCACGCGTCGGCACCAGCACCAGCACCTGCGGCTTCTTCTGGCTGAGTTCAATTTTCTGCAGCAACGGAATAGCAAACGCGGCCGTTTTTCCGGACCCCGTCTGTGCCTGTCCCACAACGTCCCGCCCCTGGATTAACAGCGGAATTGTCTGGGCCTGAATCGGCGTAGGAGTCGCATAGCCGAGCTCACGCACCGCCTTTCGCAGCGATTCTGAAAGCCCCAGCCGATCAAATTCCGTGGTGACGTCAGCGCTGATGACGTCTGCTGCCAGTTCGTCTTCCACAACATCTGCCATGACGTCTTCCCCACTCATGTCTTCAATGCTCTCCTCGTCTTCAGCGGTCAGTTCTTCTTCAAGTTCTTCTTCAAGTTCGCTTTCGATCTCTGCCGCAGAATCCTGTTCTGTCAACAACTCTGCCTGTTCGCTGAACTCTGCGGAATACAGTTGGCTTGTTTCGCCCGCTTCGGGGCTGGTGCTCACTGGTTCTCCGACGTCGGCGGCCGCGAGCCATTGGCCATTGGGCGTCTCGGAGTGGTCCTGCGGTGAGTTCAGGGCTTCCGGCTGTGTGGCGGAAATCAACATATCGGGCACGGTCTGTACAACGGGTGCGAGCTCTTCTGAATTCTGCTCGGGGGTCATCTGCGGTTCTGTTGTCATTTATCTCAACAGGGGGACGAACCCCCTGACCTGCTATGAATGCGGCTTTGTGAATGAGAACTCATCCGCGGTGCTGCCCCTGCCACGGGGACTCTCGGTGTGCGAGATGAGACGGTGCTGTGGTTTTCTGCCAGTGTCCGAAAACCTGATCCTTGTTTTCAGTCACTGGCCGACCACTGCGGTATTTTTCCCGTAATCAGACTCCGGTTGTCTTCCGAGCAACCGGGGCGGTCCGATAAAGGCTGTCCTGGCCACGGGCCGTTGACCTTTCGAGTCTGACTGTCGCAACGCCGTCTGCGGCCATGCGTGTCGCGAACTACGAACGGATACGACACCCGAGGCTTGTTGATTCAGCGACGATCTCGCTGTGGCCCCGGTGCTCCTGTTGGGCGTCGCCGACGAGGCGGCCGGGATTGTTCCGTTCCGGAACTGTCACGTTCCCGCTCACGATCCCGCTGAAAGATTCCGTCTCCGAAGTCGGAATCCACGGGGCGATGACTGACCGAACGCGGCCTGAACTGCGGCGCTGCCCCGCTGTCTGATCGTCCCCCGGCGCTGCGTTCTCCGCGGCCTGAATCCGCCCGATTCCGTTCTGCAGGCCGTTGCTCAGAACGAGGACGCGGTCGGGCGCTGCCGCCCATCGCGTCCGTTCCGGAACGAGGTGCTGGTCGTCGCTCGCGATTTCCGTCATGACGACCACCTGATCCAGTGGTTTCGTCCTGTCGTCGCCGCGCTTCATGTCCGTGAAAACGTCGGGCTCCGGAATCGCTGACTTCTGCCGACGCGGGGTGGCGTCGTGACCGTTCCCCCTGTCCGTCGTTACGCCGTGATGAGGAATCTGCCGACGAGCGTCGTTGACGGTTTCCGGGACCGCCATGACGCCGTTCCCGCTGATCGTCGCCGCCGGATCGATCGTCCCGGGATCCACTCTCCGCCGGCAGGCTGCTGAGATCAATTCCTTCCAGCGATTGCTGAGGAATGGCGAACCCAATCAGCTTTTCGATACTTTTCAGCATCCGCCGCTCTTCCGGATCGCACAGAGATACGGCAACCCCTGTCGCCCCGGCACGACCGGATCGTCCGATCCGATGGACGTAGGTTTCTTCTTCAGTCGGCATGTCGTGATTGAACACGTGCGAGACCTGATCCACGTCGATACCTCGTGACGCGATGTCCGTCGCGACAAGAATCGGTGGCTGAGTACTCTTGAATTCTTCCAGAATTCGCTGTCGTTTGTTCTGACTTTTGTTGGCATGAATCGCCTCAGATCGCAGTCCAGCCTGGTTCAGGTGGCGAACGATTCTGTCCGCACCGTGTTTGGTACGGCTGAAAACAATCGTCCGAGACGGCGCCATGCGCTGGATCAGTTCAATCAGAACTCGTGTCTTCTGTTTCTGCGGGACAATACACACCGTCTGCTGAACCAGTTCCGTGGTCTTCTTCTTCGGTTCAATCGAGATGCTGACCGGATCGTGCAGCATCGAATCCGCCAGCTCCCGAATCTCCGGCTTCATCGTGGCTGAAAACATCAGTGTCTGACGCTTTTTCGGAATGCGTTGCAGAATTCGGCGAATGGCCGGAAAGAAGCCCATGTCCAGCATGCGGTCAGCTTCGTCCAGCACCAGGATCCGCAGGCCTTCGAGGTTGACGTAGCCCTGCTGCATCAGGTCCAGCAGGCGTCCCGGTGTGGCCACAACAATGTCGACTCCGGCCTTCAACGCTCGCACCTGCGGCTGCTGTCCCACGCCGCCATACATCGTGGCTACGCGCACTGATGCAAATGCACCGTAGTTCATGAAGCTCTCATGAATCTGAATCGCCAGTTCGCGAGTACTGGCGAGCACCAGCACCTGAATTCGTCGCACACCGGACGATCGCCGATCGGCCGACAGATGAATCTGATGCAGCAACGGCAACGCAAATGCCGCCGTCTTTCCGGTCCCCGTCTGTGCAATACCCACAACATCTCGCCCCGATAACACCGCAGGAATCGCCTGCTGCTGAATCGGCGTCGGTGTGCTGTAGCCTTCCTGGGTCACGGCGCGCACGAGTGGCTCAACGAGCCCAAAGTCTCTGAAATTCATAATGGTCCCTGGGTTAGAGTAAAACATTCCCAGGACCGAATGCTGTAAATCCGCAACAACGAAGCGAATTCTGTAACGCTTGGAACTGGCAGTCGTCCAGCGGCTTTCCGCAGACGAAACTGAATGCTTTTGCAGGCTTGATCAACACCTCGTGAACGATCACCAATGAAAATAGCCATCACCGGCGAAACAACGCTCACAACCATGGCGGACTTAAGCGGCTGCTGGTGTGAAGTATACACAGAGAAATTGCAAAGTGACAGCCGAATTCAGCATTGGGCTGGATTTCGGGGAAAAAGGGTAGAAAAAGGGTGCGGGCAGAAAAAAGGGTCAGGACCCAATAGCCAAATAGCCCGAAGGGTGCTGCGCACTATTGGGTCCTGACCCTTTTTCTGCCCGGTATTTGTTTCCCTTCGCCGGACCAGGTACACTGACACTACCCCGTCTTTCAGTGGACCCACTCCTATGCCTGATCCCGTCGTTCCCGAGGTTCCCGCGTTCCTGCAGTCGCTGAATCCACAGCAACGCAGTGCCGCTCTGCACGGCGAATCTCCTCTGCTCATTATCGCCGGTGCCGGCACCGGAAAAACGACAACTCTGGCACACCGCGTTGCATGGCAACTTGCGTCCGGCGTTGATCCCTCACGCCTTCTCATGCTGACGTTCACTCGCCGCGCTGCAGCCGAAATGCTCCGCCGTGTCGAGTCGATCGTGCTGCAGCTGGATCCGGCAACCGTCAAAAATCCCGCCGTCTGTGATCGCTCAGCACTCCGCAGAATTCGCGGTGGTACCTTTCATTCGGTCTCCACAAATCTTCTGCGTCGACACGGACACCTGATCGGTCTGCATCCGGATTTCACAATCCTCGATCGCGGCGATTCTGAAGACCTCATGAATCTCGCCCGCACCGAACTCAATCTGCCCAAATCGGCCAATCGCTTTCCCCTCAAGGCCACCTGCCTGGATGTCTACAGTCGCTGCGTGAACACCCAGTGCGGGCTGGATCTGGTTCTTCAGAAGTGGTTCCCCTGGTGTCTCGAACATCAGGAGCGACTCGGTCAGCTCTTCAGCATCTATACCGAAACCAAGGAAAAGCAACGCGTCCTCGATTTCGATGACCTGCTGCTCTTCTGGAATGCACTCGTGGCTGATCCGGTCGCCGGACCCATCGTCCGCAGCCAGTTCAGCCGCATCCTCGTCGACGAATACCAGGACACAAATGTGCTGCAGGCCGAGATCCTCAAACATCTCTGCCCCGATGGGATCGGGCTGACCGCTGTCGGTGACGACGCACAGTCCATCTACTCATTCCGTGCCGCCACGGTCCGCAATATTCTCGATTTCCCGGATCAGTATCCCAATGTCACCCTGATCCCGCTCGAACAGAACTACCGCAGCTCCCAGTGCATTCTTGAGGTGACCAATCAGGTCATCGCGGAAGCCGTCGAACGACATCGCAAGGAACTCTGGTCCGCTCGCTCCGGTGGCGCAAAACCACAACTGGTGACCTGCCCCGATGAAGATGCTCAAAGCGAGTACGTGATCGATCGCATCCTCGAACGTCGCGAAAAAGGCGTGTCACTCAAACAGCAGGCGGTACTCTTTCGAGCCTCACACCACAGCATGGCCCTCGAAGCTGAACTCGGCCGTCGTAATATCCCCTTTGTGAAATATGGCGGTCTGCGTTTTCTGGAAACGGCCCACATTCGCGATGTCATCTCCTTCCTGCGACTCGCCGAAAACCCGCTCGATATGGTGGCCGGCTTTCGCGTTCTCGTGCTCCTTCCCGGCATCGGTCAGTCCAAAGCGTCCGCGCTGCTGGATCAACTGCGCGGCGCCGGAGGACAGTTTGAAACGTGGGAGTCGTGGACACCTCCGACCGCACTCCGCGATCTCTGGCCCCAGTTCCTCGGGCTGCTCCGCGGTTTGCAGCGCCCGCCTCGCGAGGACGATCAGAACGTCGCGTCCAGCCTCTACGCCATCCGCTCTTACTACACACCTCTGCTTGAAGCCGCGTATGACAATGTCACCGCGCGAGTCAATGACCTGAAGCAACTCGAAGCCATCGCCGGTCGCTATCAGTCTCGCGGTGAATTCCTGGCCGAAATGGCGCTCGATCCCCCAACGTCCACCCAGGAACTTCCCGCAGATCCGCTCCTCGATGAAGACTACCTGATCCTCAGTACCATTCACTCGGCCAAAGGACTCGAATGGGATTCCGTCTACATCCTCCATGCCGCCGATGGCAATATCCCCGCGGATATGGCGACAGGCAGCGCTGAGGAAATTGAGGAAGAACGGCGTTTGTTCTATGTGGCGATGACTCGCGCTAAAAACCACCTGACTGTCATGCGACCGGAACGCTACTACTTCCACAATCGGCATCGCAGCGATCAGCATTCTCTCAGCAAAGTCACCCGCTTTCTGACTCCTGCCGTCCAGACCCTGATGGAACGTGTCTCTCATGGCATGCCGCAGGGGGCGGAGCAGCGCGGTTCCTCCGGTCTGATTCAGGGGGATACGTCCGAAATCCGTCGCCGAATCTCCAAACTCTGGGGCTGAACCGGCCAGGCACGTACGCTCGCACGAACCTGTTGCTTCAGCCCTGGTCCAACCGCGCCCTGCCGTCCGCTCCAAAGCGGATAACGCCCGCACGCCATTCCACACGCTCAGATCCGGCTCGCTGCAGCAACCATTCCGCCAGATTGCCGCAGGCCAGCTGGCGATACCCCGCATAACTCGTGCACAACCGCGGATTGATTTCAATGATCGTGGCCGAGACGTCCCCGCCGCTGTTCTGATGGACGACGATGTCCGCACCCAGCCAGCCGCAAAATGGACCGATCGCAGTGGCCAAGGCCTGCGCCAGCGGAGTGATCGCTGCATTGATCGCTGTCTCACACGGAATTTCCCCGCCACAGTATCGCACCGCGGCTCCGTGCCTTCGAAGCGTCTGACGTCCTGCAGGCAGAATCACCGTGTTCGACTTTGCTCCGCCTCCAATCAGCCCGATCGAGCAGGCTAATCCCGGGACCCACGGCTGCAGAATCCATGAGGCATTTATGTCTGCAGGTTTTGACGAGTTGACAACTGAGGCCAGTTCCCGGGAGCTCAGGTGCAGCAGGCCGACATGTTCACACCCGACTCCGTCCCGCGGTTTCAGAACGGCTGTCCATTCCTCCCCGGACAAATCACTGTCATCGGCTGCGGTCACCAGTCCGCGCGTTCGCAGTGCCTCCGCCTGCTCCGGACTTAACAACCACGTTTCCGGCGTGGGGAGCCCACGAGCCTGCAGCCACTGAGATGTCCGAAACTTATCCGCAAATGTTTCCGCCAGAATCCATGGCAGATTCAGTGTTTCCGTGCCTCTCCAGAGTTCGCTCTGCAGGACCTGCAGTCGCCGAACAAGCACGCCCCCGGATTCCGGGGCAATCATCAGAATCAGCTGAGTGGGGCCGATGTCCTGCCGCTTCGGGGATTGCAGCCAGGTGTCCAGAGAACATTTGAGTCGGACAATTCGGAGCTCTGTCGGAAGACAGCGCCGCTGCCCCAGCAGTTCTGCCACCTTTTCCGACAGCAACAGAGACACACGCAACCCACCCACACAGACCGCATCAGCAGCGATGGCTGTGACCATCGCCACTGCTTCCTGCCGCAGGCTGTCGGTGGCCTGCTCCCATGCCAGCCCATCGGCCAGCAGTTCTTCAATGATCAGCAGGCTGCTGCAGTCGTCCACCGCGGCTGCTATCCCTTCTGAATGGCTGTAAAAACGGTGTATTCCCCAAATTTGTGGGCCTGCACATTCTGAAACAGCTGTTTCATGCGTGCTTCCTGCCATTCCACGGGCTTCGTCACAATATGAATGCGTCCACCCGGACGGAGCGATTTTCGTGCGGTCTGCAGAAACAATTCCGCAATGCGAAAGTCGGAATAGTATGGCGGATTGCCCAGCAGCAGATCCCATGTCCCCGGGGCCGGGACGGC
>JBDKIW010000366.1:0-6480 GCA_039796955.1 Planctomycetota bacterium | reverse complement strand
GGAATCTACCAGCGGCTGGCGGGGCATGCCAAAGCGGAATTGCTGGAGCGTCTGTCGCTGCAGATGAAGGCGATTCGGGGACTGATGACGCGGTTTGATCGGGAGTACAGCGCACTGCGGGCCGAACATGGCTGGCTGGGATTCGGCGATGTGACTCGAGTGCTGGCGCGTTCAGTTGAAGCGGCCAGCGGCGCACGGATGAGTTTTCGGCTGGACAGTTCTATTCGCAATCTGTTGCTGGATGAATTCCAGGACACTTCGGCGGATCAGTGGAAGATCCTGCGACGCTTAACTTCGGTGCTGCTTCAGCATGGCAGCGAATCCAGTTTTTTCTGCGTGGGGGACGGCAAGCAGGCGATCTACGGCTGGCGTGGCGGGATGGCGGAAATTCTCGATGCCGTTGCCGAGGCGGTTCCGGGAATTCAGGAGACCACGCTGTTTGAAAGTCGTCGTTCGTCTCCGGCAGTGATGCAGGCTGTGAATCGGGTGTTTCAGAATCTTACTGCGCATGAAAATCTGGAAGATTATCGGGATGCGTGTGAGGAATGGTCGCAGAAGTTTCCGGAACATTCGACGGCGTATCCGGAGATGTCGGGACATGTCGTTTTTCGCACGTCGCCCGAGATGCCCGGCGAGAGTGCGGACGAGCGACGCGGGCCGTGGTTTCAGTGGGTGGCTGAGCAGATTCGGGAAATGCACCTGCAGACGCCGGGCGCAGAAATTGGCATACTGACCCGGAAAAACTCAACGGTCGCCCGGCTGGTGCATGAGTTGACACTGCTTGGAGTTCCTGCCAGTGAGGAGGGGGGGACCCCGCCTGTTGACAGCCCTGCGGTTCTGGCGGTGTTGTCACTACTGCAGCTGGCAGCGCATCCCGCGTGCACGGTCTCACGATTTCACGTGGCACAGTCGCCTCTGGGAGCCATTGTGGGGCTGCTGGACTGGAAAGACGACGCCTGTGCCACAGCGGTCGCCAGAAAGATCCGCAGTCGCCTGCTGGACGTCGGATACGGACGAACTCTGCAGTGGCTTTCGGAATCTGTTCGCGAGTCCTGCAGCGCCAGAGACAGACTGCGACTGGCTCAGATTGTGGGTGAGGGTTGGGTCTTCGATGACACAGGCTCACTGAATCCCGGTGATTTTGTCCGTCTGCTGGAGAACAGCAAATTTCAGAAGTCGGAACGGGCGCTGGTCCGTGTCATGACGATCCATCAGAGCAAGGGACTTGAGTTTGATCGTGTGGTACTGCCCGAGCTGGAAGGAACGCTCTTCAAACCTCCACAGGCAGCCTTCACGGGTCCTGGAGCAGGAGAAGCTCCGGACCGAGTCTGTGTGTGGACCGGAAAGCCGCTGCGCAGTCTGCTGCCCCAACCCATCCAGCAGGCGTTTGAACACACCATCCGCCGTCAGGTCAACGAGAGTCTGTGCCTGTTCTACGTCGCGTTAACGCGAGCGAAGCACAGCCTGACAATGCTGGCGGAACCGATCACATCACCGAAAGCTCCCAAAACTTATGCCGGTTTGCTGCTGGCGACACTGAGTGATCAACCTCAGGCAGAAGAATCAAGTGTTGTGTATGAGACGGGGAACCCAATCTGGTATCAAAACCTTCCCGCAATGATTCGTCCAGTGACACAGAAGCCCAAAGCCGATGTCTCCCTGCCGAAAATTTCCCTCGCGCCGATGCCGGATGGTCGTCGCCGTGGATTGTCCAGACGCGCCCCGTCGCGCCACGATGAACGCCGCCTGAATCTGCCCGATGTCTCAAGTGTGATTCGCCGCGATGCTCGACCGGTCGCTGTCGCGAAAGGCACACCAACAGTGGATCCTCGAGTACGAGGCGTCCTGTTTCACTGTTGGTTTGAGTGTATTGAATGGCTTCAGCCCGGGGAGTTTCCTGATCAGACAGTGCTGCGACAAAAGGCGCGCGAGCTATTGATTGCAGATCAGACCGTGGAGCAGTTGCTCCCTCGATTCCTTGAAATCCTCGAGGCCCCGGAAATCAGGGCCGTGTTTGACCCGTCGACAGCGGGCAACGCAGCGTTGTTTGCGCAGTGGCTTCCACGTGTCACCGCAGGAGAAGCAAGGCTCGTTGTAGACCGGGAACGAACCTATGTGTTCGCCGCACAGGGTGAACTGGTGCAGGGAACGATCGACCGCCTCGTGCAGATCCGTGTTGGCAGCCGGATCGTCGCCGCTGAGATTCTGGACTTTAAAACTGACCGTGTCTCTGGCCCCGTTGACGTCTGGGTCCGGCAGAAGTGTGAACACTATCGTTCGCAGATGAATGAGTATCGGGCAGCCGTCGCCCGAATTTCCGGTCTCAACGAGTCAGTGATTCCGGTGCGTTTATTGCTGGTTGAAGCCGGGCTGGTTCCGAGCGTGTGATCGCCAGTGGAAAACCGGGACGGCCACAGGGGCCCAGGTTGCCGGATGTGGTGGAACAAATCCGGCTTATTGTTTTGTCAGCCCGGTTGAAACCTGCCAGCACACGGAAGATCAACCGAGCATTTCCCTGATGATCTGCGTCATGGGTCCCTGCCGGGGTATCACACGGCGCTGACCGTACTGACCGCCAGGAGCCTCAGCAGCCACCAATCGACTCAGCCACAAACGCCGCTGAGTCGATTCAGCACGGGCATCACCGGGTGGCCGTGTCACCCTTCTTATCAGCTGTTTTCGTCCGCGACGGATCAGTAAACAACTTCAGTGTGACCCTGGTACCGGGCAGGATTGGTGAGCCTGCCTGCGGCGACTGCGATTCCACCGTATACACCTGTTCCTTTGCGGTGGCCGGGCTGCCTTCGAGCAGAGAGACCTGACTGAGTTGCGGATCCTTGTTTCGTTTGAGTCCCAGTTCCTCGAGCGTGGAAACGGCGTTTTTAAACGGTACACCTTTGAGATCCGGAACGACCGGTGCAGCACCGCCACCGTTCTCCGGATTGACGTTGACGATATTGTATTCGCGCAGCGATGGCGTAAATCCGCTGCGAAAGATCAGTTTCTGGAAGAGCGTTTCGTTGATCTTCAGATCCGAGAATCGATAAACGGTGATCCGGGTTTCAGCGGGATCATACATCTGCACCGCCACAGGGAGCATCGTTTTCATGTCCAGCATCACATCTGCGTGGTGCCAGTTCTGCCCGTCCTGAGGCAGGTTGGGGTAGATGACGAGTCGAACAACAGGGGCCCTGGCGTCAAAACGGCCTTCGTGGAACCCCATCTCAAAACGACGCTTCGCCCGCTCGGGAGGCATTCCAAAGAGAAACGGCAAAGGGCTGTCCATGATGTTGCCTCCCTGCATTTCGACAGGAATCTGGCTGACCATGGCCTGCTTTTTCTCCAGATCAAGGCTGAAAATGCGAGTGCCGTCGCACCACCATTGTTCCCTTTGACATGTCACCAGTTGAAAAGGTTTGCCATCCTTGCGGCATCTCACTCGAGGCGGCTTCTTTTCCGAAATTGCCTTTTCCACAAGCTGCTCACGCTCAGCGATCAGCTTTTCCGTGATGGATTCCGGAGTAATATCAATCCGACCTTTGTCGGGTTTCTCATAGGCAAAGTCGCCCCTCGCCTGCGACTCCGTTTCGAATGTCAGATCGTAAACGATGCGTGTCACGATCCCCTCAAGTCGGGTGATCTGCTCGCTTGATTTGGACCACTTTTCAAGAACGGCGTCCAGCTGAGCCTGCAGCTCTGCGTTCATCACGGGGAGCCGTCGCTCAGGGACTCCGCTCTTCACCTCGACCACGGCCTGATTCCCCGAATCACCTGGCGACGCAGCGGTGGGCTCATCACTTCTGGTAGCTCCCACGGGGCGCACCGGAACAGAGGCTCTGGCGGCAGGGGGTTGCTGAGGCACTGGACCTTTGGAAGCCGGGCGACTTTGAGCATTTGCCGTGGCGCAGGCCAGAACCGTCGTGCAACACAGGACAGCAAGAGATTTCACCATCGGACTCCCTTCCGATGTCATGACTTCGTGGAAATCGAAATCATAACGAGAACATTTACGAGGATTTTTCGGGGGACACGATCCCTGTGGCCCGGCAAAATCCGTGCGTCTGAAATTCCATGGTCCGCGGAGAATCCGCCTGGGATTCTCCGCTGCGGCGGGTTGTACCGATTTCCACAAATCGGCTCCAGACCGAATTTGCCAGAGAGTACAGGAATCGATGCCGGGCGCCATGACAATGACACCTCACCAGACCCCCCAGCCGCCGCGAACTCACCAGACAACTGAGGCGTCCTGTTCCGGAAAAGAAACGAGGCAACCCGCTGTTTATCATCAACGGCCGTCGCCCGTGTTCCGCAGGTTATTAAAGCGGGCCACTGACGACGGCTGGAATCAATGCCTGAACAGGGAGCAATGTCAAGGAAATTCCAAAATGGATTTTTTCGCCCCTGCAGGAGCGTTGCGGAATGGCGGCGGTATTCGTCCGGAAACGCCCGTTTTCGGCAGAATTTGCCGATATCAAAGGCCTGTGGCGCATCAGACTGTCGGCTGAACTCTAACGACCAAAGGGGCCGGAGTGGATGATTACCCGCGGCCCCAATGCGTTTTATGCCACGCAGCGAAGTTCAGGACTTCACCTGCTCCTTCGCCCACTGATCCTTCAACGTCACGGTGCGATTGAACACCGGACGCTCCGGCGTGGAATCCGCATCCACGCAGAAATAACCAAGTCGCTCGAACTGAAAACGAGTTCCATGTGACGCCTTGCCCAGCGACGGTTCCAGTTTCGCGCTGCTGACGGTGTGCAGAGAATTCGGGTTCAGATTTGACTTCCAGTCCAATGCCGGATCAGCGACATCGTCCGGGTCTTCGGTACGGAAGAGGTGATCATAGAGCCGCACTTCCGCTGTCACTGCATGGGGGACAGACACCCAGTGCAGCGTTGCTTTGACCTTGCGACCGTCCGGAGCATCCCCACCCTTTGTCGCCGGGTCATACGTGCAGTGAATTTCCTGTACCTGCCCCTGACTGTCCTGGACAATGTGTGTGCAGGTGATGAAGTAGGCCCACCGGAGTCGCACCTCACGACCGGGTGCGAGGCGAAAGAATTTTTTCGGTGGATCAACCATAAAGTCGTCGCGTTCAATCCAGAGCTCGCGACTGAAGGGGACGGATCTTGTTCCGGCAGCGGAGTCTTCCGGATTATTCACAGCGGGCAGTTCCTCGGACTGTCCTTCCGGATAATTGGTGATGATCACTTTGACAGGATCGAGCACCGCCATCCGCCGCTCAGCCCGTTTGTTCAGATCTTCGCGAATGTGATTCTCAAGCACCCCCATGTCCATGGTGGCATTGTGTTTGGTCACCCCGACGCTGGCACAGAAGGCCCGAATCGCTTCGGGCGTGTAACCTCGCCGGCGCAGCCCGCGCAACGTCGGAATGCGAGGGTCATCCCAGCCACGCACATAATCGCCTTTGACGAGCTCAAGCAGGCGACGCTTACTCATCATCGTGTACGTCAGGTTCAGGCGATTGAATTCAATCTGCTGGGGATGATGAATTCCCAGTGCCTGGCAGTACCAGTCGTACAGAGGTCGATGGTTTTCAAATTCCAGCGTGCAGATGGAGTGCGTAATCTGCTCCATCGAATCAGACTGCCCGTGCGCGTAGTCATATGTTGGATAGATGCACCACTGGCTTCCCGTGCGGTGATGCTCTGCATGCCGGATCCGGTACATGATCGGATCCCGCAAAAGCATATGGGGGTGAGCCATGTCAATCTTCGCGCGAAGAACATGAGCACCGTCCGGAAATTCGCCGGCTCGCATTCTGCGAAACAGGTCAAGGTTTTCATCCACCGTGCGACTGCGCCACGGACTGGCAATCCCTGGTTCCACCGGAGTGCCGCGCCCAGCCCGAATCTCATCCAGCGTCAGACTGCAGACGTAGGCCTTTTCCTGACGAATCAGAGTTTCTGCCCACTGATACAATTGCTCGAAGTAATCGGAGGCATAAAACAGCCGATCCTCCCAGTCGAACCCGAGCCATCGCACGTCTTCCATAATGGAGTCGACGTATTCGGTATCTTCCTTTTCTGGATTTGTGTCATCAAATCGGAGATTGCACTTCCCACCGTATTCCGCCGCGATCCCGAAGTTCAGACAGATGCTCTTCGCATGTCCGATATGCAGGTATCCGTTCGGTTCGGGAGGAAATCGCGTGTGCACGCGACCATCCCACTTACCGGTTCTGAGATCGTCTTCGACAATTTGACGGACAAAGTCCCGATGCGCTACTGGTTCGTTCATTGGTCTGGTATCCGACCGGAGGTGGCATGTAAGAATTCAGCATGAGGCAGAATTCAGAGGAAAATACCCTGCGAGCCACCGAACGAAAAGTGGAACCGCTGCTTTTGCGGTAATGGAAAAATGATTCCCATGGTCACTCCGGTGGCAGTGGGGGCAGTACTTCCGGAGCCCGCTTGCCTGTAGTGGACGACCGATTCCACCCTCGTGTTACTGTCCGGC
>JBDKIW010000365.1:0-13858 GCA_039796955.1 Planctomycetota bacterium | reverse complement strand
TGGTTCGTCTCCTGATGGCGACCTCCCAGACAGGGCGGGCTGTGGCAGAGTTGTCTTTTCTGAGCGGTGGGTTTCTTTTGATCACAGTGATTGGCCCGATGCTGCTGGCGGGGCAGGGGGCCTTGAACGCAATTCATGGACGACCAGGAGACCACAAAACAGAAGTGTCTGTTCCGGCAGATGGATCGAAGGGCGAAGCAAGTCCGGCGGAGAGTGCGTCGCAGGCAACTGGTGGTGAGCAACCGGTGGACAGGGGGCGTTCGCGATGAACGTGCTGGTCGTCAGTTGCAATCATCACCGTGCCGGTGTGCAGTTGCGGGAGCGACTGGCATTTTCGAGTCAGCAGAAACTGACGGAGGCCTATTCACAATGGCGCGAGCGACATCCGGGATCTGAAATTGTGGTATTGTCCACCTGCAACCGGGTGGAGATTTATGCGGCTGACGAGCGGGAAGCTGACGGGGTTTGTTTTGACGACATCACTCGGTTTATCAGCCAGTTCCACAATGTTCCTGCGGATGAGTTTACGGAAGCCGTGCTGGCACATTCCGGGACGGACGCTGTGCTGCATTTGTTTCAGGTTGCCTGCAGTATTGACAGCATGGTGCTTGGGGAACCGCAGATTGTCAATCAGGTCAAGGAAGCCTACCGGGTTGCTCAGGAGAACGCCGCGTGCGGTCCGTTGACCAACGTCCTGTTTCAGCATGCCCTGAAAGTCTCGGCGCAGGTTCGTACGGAGACTGCGCTGGCAGACGGGCGCGTGTCGATAGCCAGTGTGGCTGTCGGAGATTTTGGTAAGAGTATTTTCAGCCGATTTGACAACAAGACGGTGTTGGTCATTGGGGCTGGCGAGATGGCTGAGGAGACGTTGACCTATCTTCAGTCAGAGGGCGTTCGCAGGATTGTGGTGGCCAATCGCAGTCGGGAGCGAGCGGAGTTGCTGGCTTCGAGGTTCCGGGGTGAGGCTGTCGACTTTTCTGTCCTGGATCACTGGCTGTCAAAGGCAGACGTCATTGTCAGTACGACGGGATCCGAACAGACATTGATTTCGCGGGACCGATTTGCGGCAGCTCGTCGTAAATCGCAATCGCACCCGGTGTTTATTCTGGATCTGGCGGCACCGCGGGATTTTGACCCATCGATTGCCACAATCGATGACAATGTCTTTCTTTACGATCTCGACGCTCTGGAAGAAACGTGTGAGCGAAATCGGCAGGCGCGGCGGGCGGAAGTTCAGAAGGCGCAGGAGATCATCGTTTCTCAGGCGCGAATTTTTATGCAGGAGATCTACCACCGTGCGACAGGACCGGTGATCAATCGACTGCGAGAGCACTGGGGGGAAATCAGCCGGGCAGAACTGGAGCGGCTGTATCGAAAACTGCCCGGGTTAGAGCAGAATCAGCGAGAGGCGATAGAGGCCACGATTAGTCGGATTGTCAATAAGTTGCTGCATCCTCCGTTAGAGGCGTTGAAGGACGAAGCAAGAACGGGCACACCTGAGGGGCTGTTGCACGCCATTCGTCGGCTGTTTTCTCTTGGCGATTGATCTGGAGCGACCGTAAGGCGCAATGGGGCGGAATAGTGCTGAAATGTGCCGTCACTGATCGCTGAGCGAGTACGGAAAATCTGTTGAGAATTCGCGGGTTTATGCGGGTTAGGTGTTTGACGGGATATTTTTCGGCCTCTAATCTGTACAGACCTGCCGGCGCTGACATGCGCCCAGTTCCTGCCACTGTCTGCCCACCCTGATCCCTGCCTGTACTTCAGATGGAAATCTGCAGATCGTTCAGTTTGTCGCGTGCAGTGGCAATTCCGCGTGCACTCCGGAAGGGGTGTTGGTTGGCGTTCTGCGTTGAGGGATCGACGCTCGGAATCGAATTTTCGGGATTCGACCTCGGAGTTGTTCGATGGGTGTTCTGGGTAGAGTGATGATCATTCTGGGAGTTTTGCTTCCGGTCCTTGCGAAGGCGGCGGAGGGCATTGTCTCGGACGTTATCCTGAAAGAGGGGGATGTAGCGCCGTCCTTCGAGGGGCGAACGGAGACGGGCGAGATTTGGCGATCCCGGGATCACGTGGGTAGCAAGTATCTCGTTGTGTATTTCTATCCGGCGGCATTTACCAGCGGTTGCACGCGGCAGGCCTGTATCTTTCGCGATCACATGGACCAGTTAGAGGCCGCGGGCGTGGAGGTCATTGGTATCAGTGGTGATTACGCCGAGGGGCAGTTTCTTTTTCACCGGCATCATGCGTTGAATTTTTCGCAACTGTGTGACACTGAGGGAAAGATCGCGGGTTTGTTTGGTGTGCCTGTGCGGGAAGGCGACACAATCAGTCGCTCAATTGATGGTGTCGAGCATTCTCTTTCACGCGGCGTGACCGCCAGTCGCTGGACCTTTGTGATTGGGAAAGATGGGCGAATTGTGCGAAAGAGCACTGCAGTAGATCCGGAAAAAGACTGTCAGAATGTTCTGCAAACTGTTCGACGGCTGACGGCGGCGACGGAATAATTCGTTTGAATGGAATCGGCCAGGGCCAGTTTTTACTGGCCTCGGAGGCGAAGATTGCTATGGTACTGACAACTCGCCCGTTAAAGCGGGTCGTCAGTGTTTTAAGGTGTTTCTGTTCCGGGAGAGTCGGGCATGAGGAAGTTTTTGGCACTGTGTGTAGCGAGTCTGGTAGTGGCTGGATTTCAGTCCGTCAACGCCGCAGACCTGAAGTCGGGCCTGCAGGTTGACGAGTATCCGCCAGCATTTTATGTCACGGACATCACAGGTCCGGCGGCTTCCACGAAGCTGTGCTACCGTTGTCAGTACGGTGCTCGACCTGTGGTCAGCCTGTTCGTTCGGAAAATGGATGAGAACACCACGAAGCTGGTGAAGGAACTGGATGCTGTCGTCGGCAAAAACGGCGAGCGTCGGATGGCAGCTTTCGTGACCGTTCTGGCTGAAGATCCAGATGCTCAGGAAGCAGCATTGAAGAAGATTGCTGAAGAAAACAAGATTGCTCACACGCCACTGACAGTGTTTGAAAACAACGTCGGCCCGGCGAAGTACAACATCAACGCCAAAGCTGATGTGACTGTGATGATGTGGGTCGATTCCAACGTGAAAGTGAATCACGCGCTGGAAGCCGGTAAGCTGGATGCGGAAGCAATCAGCAAGATCGTGAAAGACACTGAGAAGATTCTGAACTGACGTCCACAGGGCGTCTCGTCAGGGGACACCCGGGCTCTCGTTGGTCCTCAGATTGAACTATGCTGAGAGAGCCGGATCTGTATCAGATCCGGCTCTGTTCTTTTGTACTGAGAACGGCCGAGTTGGTCCGGGCGGGAATGCGTGGTTGGCGTTGCGGTTACAGAAGAGTACTCAGCAAAAGCTGCAGTATGATGGTGAGCAGGGATCCGGCGAGCATCCAGATCAGCGAGGCGCTGCTGAGGATTTTGCGATCGCGCCATTTCAGTAATCGCTGCGGCAGTGATTCGGTGTAAACAGACACAGGCATTCCCATCGTGAATGCTCGCAGATCGGCCTCGAATTCAGACATCCTCTGATAACGATCACTGCGTTCCTTCTGTAGAGCCTTCATGCAGATTGCGTTCAATTCCGGGGCAATTTTTTTCTGGGGTGCGACTGAGGTTGGGGGGCGGAGCGGGCTTTCAAGCAGCTTACGCTGAATCTCACGAAAGCTTTTCCCGGACATGTAGCTTTGATTGGTCAGCACTTCGAACAGCACGATCCCCATGTTGTAGATATCAGAGCGTTCATCGACGTCTCCGGTTTCCACAGCCTGTTCCGGAGACATGTAGAAGGGTGTGCCCTGAACATCTCCACGCCCTGTGAGGCGTCCCGGTATTGTCTGCTGACCACTGCGAATCAGTCGGTCCACCTCATCGTTGTCCTTCATGTTGGAGACTTTTGCCAGTCCCCAGTCGAGGACCATGATCTCGCCGTAGTCACCGATCATGATATTTGCGGGCTTCATATCCCGGTGTACAACACCCTGGTTGTGGGCGAAAGCGAGGCACTGAGCGCATTGAACGAGCACATTTAGGATGAAGGGTAGCGGATACTTGCGGATGGTCTCCTGATCTCCTTCGGCAATTCGGTCCAGAATATCGCTCAGGTCGCGTCCCTGAAGTTTCTTCATGGTGAAGTATGCATTGCCCTCGGAATCTCTGCTGAGTTCGTATACGGGGATTGTGCAGGGGTGTGGAATCTGAGCGGTGACTCGAGCTTCCCGGAGAAATCGCTTCTGATAGGTTTCAAGGTTTTGGAACTGGGGCTGCAGGGTTTTCATCACGACAGTGCGTCCGAGGTTTTCGTCAACGCAGGTCCGCAGAATCGCCTCGCCGCCCTGAGTCAGGGGCTTGAAATCCCGATACCTCATAAAGCCATTTCTGACGTGCTTGGGCAGGTCCCGATCGGTATCGGCCATCAGAATATTATCGGTCACGACAGCACCTCGACAGGAAATCAGAAAGCGGCGACATCGCGTTGGGGGAGAAACCGGCCCCGAACCGACTGCCGGGCTGCAGTCGGACACGTAGTCTCTTGTCCCTGAAACTGTAGCGAAACGGCAGATTCTTCCACAGGGGAAAACGGGATTTCGCCTTCTTCGTTGCGACTTCCGTCGGCTGAGCGTATGCTGACTCGGTTGAAAACGTCGTTGATGCGGGAAAACCGGAAAAGGACGCAGTGTGTGTTCAGGGCAGACCTGCGGGGTTCCAGAGAGGAAGGGCTCAAGGTGCCGGTTTCGTTCCTGCAAGGGGCGAAGCCAGTGGATGCGCAGTTTGGGCAGTGCTGTGGTCGCTATGGCGGCGCGAGCCGCTTCAGCAGGGGAACCAACCTGTGATTCAGGCTGGGGCGCGGAGGTATCACGGTAGTGATACCGGGCGAAAGTGGTTTTTCAGGAGATTCCTCGGGGGGATCAGCAGCAAACATCGGATTGTCTGTCCTGCCAGGGCCCCTGATTCCCTGAGCGGTTTCTCCGAGGGGTGGTCAGCGAGCGGATTGTTCAGTGGCAGGGGGGGGTTGACGATGTGCGATCGGATGCAGAGTCATCGGCAGATGCGAGTGGGTGTCTGGTTGGCCGCACTCCTGTTGGTTCCGGCGTTTCCGTCACAGGGATTCCTGCATGCTCAGGAACCGATACAGGCGTTTATCGAGGGATTGCGGCAAAAAGGTTATTACGATACGGCGATAGAGTATCTTGATGGGTTGAGCCTTCGCACGGACTTGCCTCAGGAAATTCGAGACGTGCTGGATCTGCAGCGGGGTATCACTCTGCAGCAGGCTGGTGCGGCCTCGCGAGTGCCCGTGGATCGCGAAAAGCTGCTGTCGGATTCAGAAGTTGCACTGCAGAAGTTCCTGAAGGTATTTCCGCAGCATCCTCAGGCGGCTAATGCGAATAGTCTGTTGGGTGAGCTGCTTTTTGATCGGGCAGAGTCACTTGTCTGGCAGACGGCAGAAAAGTCATCACAGGACGAGCGGGTGTCGCTGCAGAACCAGGCGCGGGTGCTGATTGATCAGGCGAAGGGTATTTTTCAGACAGCCCACGACCAGTACAAATCGCAGTACGAGGCGTTTCCGAAGTATCTGGACGAAACGAAAGACGAGGAGGCCTTTCAGCGTCGCCGGGAGGCGGAAGGGAAGTACCTGCGAGCATGGCTGAATCTGGTTCGCTGTACGTACGAGCGAGGACAGACTTTCGATCGTGGCTCCGAAGAACGAAAGCAGACACTGAATCAGGCGGCCCAACTATTTGAGTCGATTCACACGGCCTGGCGTAATAACACGAACGGGTTGTACGCCCGATTGATGGAAGGCAAATGCTATCAGGAGCAGGATGACATTGGTCGAGCGCTCGGGATCTACAACGAAATCCTTGATCACAAATCCGACCAGCCATTCATGCAGTCGTTGAAAGGAACGGCAAGGCATTTTCGCCTGATTTGTCTGAATGATCCCCAGCGCAATGACTTTGATCTTGTGATTCAGGAAGCTGGTTTGTGGTTGCAGGAAAATCGTCAGCAGTCGACGACTGAGTATGGGTTAGGGATACTCTGGGAGCAGGCAATCGCGGAAGAAAAGCGTGCGGAGACTCGGGAACTGTCAGACAAGGAGAAGGCAGAAACTCTGCAGTTTGCCTTGAATCATGCTGAGCAGGTTGCGAAGTACCCCGGGGCATTTCGTGAGCCGGCGTTATCGATGAGTCGTCGCTTGAAGGTTGTACTTGGTGAGAAGGATCGCGAGCCGCGGGATTTTGGGGCTGCGTTTGCGCGGGCCCAGGGAATGATTGCTCAGATACAGGAGCTAACAGATGAGCAGGCGCGAGCCGCGGACGACGTAGAGCGTGCGGCAAAGAAAGCGGCTCTCGACAACCATCTCAACGAAGTTGGGCGATTACTGAGGCTGGCGTTGTCGTTGCGAGAGGCTGACAGTGATGCAAATGCTGTGGCCCAGTCTCGCTACCTCCTGAGTTTCGTCATGCTGAAGCAGGGGAATCCGCTGGATGCTGTCGTGCTGGCCACCAATTCCATGACCAATGATCAGAAGGTGGCTCCGGACACGGCGATGAACTCCACGGAAATTGCGATGGCCGCAGCAGTGGCGGCGTGGAACATGGCGCCAGCGGACAACAGGGATTTCGAAACTCGACTGCTGCGAGATGTCTGTCAGCAGATTCTGACGCTTTACCCGCAATCCAGTCGTGCCGGCGAAGCTCGAATGCGGCTGGGGAGTGTTTATCGGACAATGCAGCAGCCTTTGGAAGCCATACGCTGGTTTTCAGAAGTGCCTGAGTCGGACCCACAGTATGCGTCGGCACGTATCAGTGCCGGCCAGTCTTATTGGGCTGCGTGGACCCGTGAAGCTGCGATGTCCGCAGCGGGCTCTGAGGCGGGGCGAACACCTCCGGAGGAGTTGCAGCGTTGGAAGACCGAAGCACGCACGCTGCTGGAACAGGGGATTCAGCTGTCTCGTCAGAAGTCTGGCGACATGGTTCCCCCCACAGAGGAGTTGGTTGCTGCGGAGGTGTCTCTGGCGAGTATCCTGAACATGGGTGGTGAATTTCAGGCGGCAATTGATCGGCTGACGGCTCACGGTGAGTACTCCGTCATGGCTGCGATTGCTGTGCCCGAAGGCACAGCACGACCGGAAAGTGGTGTACAGAGTCGCTCGTTTGCTGGTCTGGCCTATCGTCTGTTGCTGCGCGCATTGATTGGAACACAGCGGATTGAGCAGGCACTGGAGACGATGGCCCAACTGGAGAAAGTTGGTGGCGACGACATTCTCTCTGCATACACCCAGTTGGGGATGGAGCTGCAGGACGAATTGAAGCGACTGCAGGCCGCCGGGGAACAGGAGCGGCTGGCCCAGGTGCGAACGTCATTCGAGCAGTTTCTGCAGAAGGTTTACGAATCGCGAAACAAGTCTGATTACAACTCGTTGCTGTGGATTGGCGAAACGTATTATGGGCTCGGTCTTGGGGTCACGGACGACAAGGCTGGTGCGGAGGGGTATTTTGAAAAGGCCGGCAATGCCTATTCCGAAATTCTTGCAGAGCGGTTGGTTTCCGAAGATGGTCGAAACGCAGTTCTGCTCAGACTGGGGCGATGTCGTCGTCGTCAGCAGGAGTTTCCTGAAGCGTTAAAGCAGGTAGAGGAGATTCTTGCTGCAAATGCGATGAACCTTGATGCGCAATTTGAAGCAGCTTTGATTTTGGGTGACTGGGGTGAGGCCTCCGAGCCGGAGCGTTTGAGTCAGTCCATTCAGGGCATCAGGGATGCATCCGGGAAGCCCACCAGCGTCTGGGGTTGGGGGGCTTTATCGAAGCGGTTACAGCAGATTGTCATGAAGGATCCAAAGAGTGAATTTCGGCCGCGATTTTTTGACGCCCGTTACGAACTCAGCCAGTCGCGCCGTCGCATAGCCCGGGTGACAAATGACAAAGCTGCAGCCACTGCCCAGTTGAAGTCAGCACTGGCAGAGCTCAGCAGTGTTTCGCAGGCTTTTCGTGAGATGGACGACGTTAACTTTGCCAGATTTGATCGCCTGTACCAGGACATTCAAAAAGATCTGGGCGAATCCCCAACCCCGCTCGTCAGAAACTCTGCTGCTGAAGCGAAACCCTCAGCAGCAGATGTGACTCCAGATGAGCCTGCGGAACCGACGGTTGTTTCGGCTGCCGCGGCTCCGGCAGCCACAGAGCAGCGGCCATCCGGACCGTCCAGCATATTGTTTTCCGCTGTTATTGTTGCAGTAAGCCTCGCTGTTGCTGGTGGGTTATTTGTGATGATGCGGAAGCCGCGGCAGCGTGTCCGTGTTCCCGGCAATTCGGCCGCGACAAAGCTGAAGCTTGATGTGCCCGAGTCATCCGGATTCGGGCTCCCGGATCAACTGAATATTGCGACCCCTGAACTTGGCGATTTTTCTGTGCTGGACGGGTTGGCAATCCCGGTTGGGCGAGCGATAAAGTCGAAGGCGCCCGGTGTTGCCGGACGACCACAGCCGGGCCCCGGAACCTCAACACCGTCTGCGGAACGAGCGGTCGGGGGGACTGTAGCGGGGGCTGCGGGAAGACCGCGGCCGAAATCCACGGAGGGGCTAACGTCAAAGGATGCTGGCAAAGCGACATCACCCGGAGCGGCGGGACCAGGGGGGCGCCCTTCGTCACCGGGAACTCCCACACGGTCGCGACCTCCGATTACACCTTCACCCACCTCTGATACAGCACGGGGTGAGTCTGGTGGGGGTAAAAAAGGACGTCCCACAGAGGCTCCTCCGGAGTGAATGCTATCGCTGCTGATCTTGTGTTGCCTCTCGTCGACATTGAGCGTTAATAGTTGAGACTACTGGAACCCATCCCGGGACGACCCATGAACATCTTCCGCCTTTGTGCTTTAGTCTGTGTGATCCCCGTTGCGGTATCCGCGACAGGTACTGCTGCTGATCAGGTGACGCGTCGCAGCGATCGAGTCACTTTTCGCGGTGAGTTCACTGCGATGACGCCATCTTTACTGACGATTCGTCAGCAAAATGGACAGACGCAGGACATTCCGGTGTCCGACGTCCTTGTGATTCGATTCGACATGGAGCCACCTGCACTGTCACAGGCGCAGTCAAGTGAACGTAGTGGGGCGCTGGATGTTGCGTTGCAGAAGTACCGACAGATTCAGTCGGAATACAGCGGGGAAGATTCCCGACTGGTGGCGGATCTGAAATTCCTGATTGCAAGGACTCAGGTGCGAATAGCGTTTGCGAATCCGGCGGAAGTAGCTGGTGCGGCAAAAGCAATTCGGGACTTCCGGACAGAGAACAAATCAAATTTTCGAGTTCTTGAGGCCACCTTGCTGGAAGCAGAGTTACTATCGCTGGATCCGGAAAAAACTGAAGAAGCGAGGGCACTGCTGGGTGAGGTGCAGAAAAGTGACGTGAAAGGGTACAGGCTGCAGGCGGGAGTGCAACTGGGCCTGCTGCTGCTGACGGGACGCGACACGGCCGGCGGTCTGAACGCGTTTGAAGGAGTCCTTCAGGAGAGTGCCGGTGACGCAGGGGCGTCAGCTGCTTTCTATGATGCTTCACTTGGAAAAGCGATGTGCCAGAAGGCGGATGGCAGGTCCGACGAGGCCATTGCAACGCTGAATGACATCATCAGTAAGGCATCAGAGTCCGAGACGCGGACACTCGCCAGAGCCTGGGTTCTGAAAGGCGACTGTTTGCGAGAAAAGGGGCTTCCGAAGGATGCGCTTCTGGCATACCTGCACGTCGATGTTCTGTATTCGTCAGAACCCTCGTCGCACGCTGAGGCCCTGTTTCATTTGGGCTCCTTGTGGGGCCCTGCTGGACATCAGAACAGGGCGGATGATGCGAGGGCGCAGTTGGCTTCACGGTATCCAAATAGTTCGTGGGCAAAAAAATCCGCGAACTGAATTTGTCGGGAACTCCGGGCATCATTGATAGCGATCACAGGGTCAATTTCTGTGTGTTCGCGAGTGCAGAGATGACAGCGGACCGTCTCGTCCGGACAACAGGAGCGATGCCAGCTGTCGCGTCGGATGGCAGAGCCGTTCCGGGGTGCTGGCCTGTGGGTTCTCTGTTTCAGCGAAATGCGTGGGGCCTGCAGAGTGGCAGGCTTCGCAGAACTTACTAAATTGTGCATTCGGTTTCCTGACAGCTTTCAAAGAGTGATTTGCCCTCCAGATTTCATCGGAGATTTTCAGAAATGACACGAGTTTTGCATATCGGTCAGTTACTGCCAGGTCGCCGTGTCGTGTTGTTTACGGTTTTGGCTGGTCTGGTCGCATGCTGGCCAGTGATCGGGTTCAGCCCGTCGGCACGCGGTCAGGACGAGACGTCGACAAATGAAGCCCAGCCCGCGGCAGCAGCACCTGAGGCAGCAAGCGCGGCAGCGGAAACGCCCGCTCCGGACGCTCCGACAGTGCAGCCTCGCTCCTTTCTTTCTTACGTTGCAAACGCGTGTGGCTGGTTCTGGGGGCCCGCGTTTCTCCTGGTGTCATTCATTCTGGTCGCCCTGATCATGATGAACCTGCTCCAGGTGCGCCGTGATGTTCTGTTGCCCGCTCAGTTTGTAGAAGAGTTTGAGCAGAAGCTGAACGCAAAGGACTTTCAGGGTGCCTACGAGTTTGCTCGTGGTGACGATTCCTTTGTTGCCCGAGTGCTCGCCACAGGCATGAGCCGTCTCAGCCGAGGCTATGCGGAAGCGGTAGAGGGGATGCAGGAAGCGGGTGAAGATGAAAACATGGGACTGGAGCATCGCCTGAGCTATGTGGCCCTCATTGGTTCAATTGCTCCAATGATGGGGCTGATGGGGACTGTGCAGGGGATGATTTCCAGTTTCGACAAGATTGCGATGAGCACTGTGTCACCGAAGCCGTCAGAATTGGCGGACGGGATCTCGACGGCACTCGTGACGACCCTGATTGGGCTGATGCTGGCTATCCCCGCGATGGTCTTTCATAGTATCCTCAAGAATCGCATTCAGCGACTGGTGCTTGAGATCGGCATGGTCAGTGAGGGACTGATGGGCAGATTCGCCGCGATGCCAAAGCAGAAGTCTCCCTGAGAGAATACGTCCTCGAAAAGCAATACGCTCGTTGTGGTTTGTGAGTTTTGTGAGTCAGCTTTCGCCTGGAACTTGTGTCGATGAAGATCAAGCCTACCAATGCGGCGATTCCGGAAATCGACATGACGCCCATGATCGATATCGTGTTTCAGCTGATTACGTTTTTCATGGTAATTAATAACTTTGATCAGAATGAGGCGGATGAAAGAGTGGCGTTGCCACGCGATCAGCTGGCTAAGCCGCCGGCGGTGCAGAGAAAAGATGCCTTTGTGCTGAATTTTGGTTTTGAACGGAATGCAAAGGGCCAGATGCAGGGGCAGACGCCATTCCTTTTTTTTGGCGACGAAAAGTTGACGCTGGAACAGGTTCGTCCGCGATTGCGTCAGGAGTCACAGTTCTATACGGCGATCGGTACAAAACTCGAGGACGTTACGGTTGAAGTGCGGGCTGACGCGGATATCCAGTCCGGGATGATTCAGGAGCTGATCCAGATGTGTCAGGAAAAGGGGATTGAGTTTCAGAGGTTTGCATTGAAGGCAACTCAGAAGTCTGTCCCCTGAGTATCTGTGTCTCACTCGTCAGTGCTCATTGGTCTCTTTTGTCTGGATTGCAACGACAGAGTTCCCCTCATGAAGCTTCGAAACCGAGTCATTCCGGGAAAGATTGCTGTGGATATGACGCCGATGATCGACGTTGTGTTCCAGTTGCTGATTTTCTTCATGTGTACTCTGAAGGTCATTGAACCGGAGGGGGATTTTGATATTAGCATGCCCCTCGGTGCCCCCAGCGCCGCGTCGGTTACCGAAGCCGAGTTGCCACCATTCAAGGTGCGAATGGAGGCTGATGGCTCCGGTCAGTTGCAGGCACTTTATTTCAACGGGACTAATCTTGGTGGTGGCGATCAGGCGTTCACTCGACTGAACTCTGAGGTTTTCAGGGCTATCACCGCGTTGCAGGCACTGGGGAAAGAGCAGCAGGAAAAGCAGGAAGTGGAGATTGATCCTGATTACAACCTGCACTATCGCTACATCATCAATGCGATCGGCTCCTGCTCGGGAAGGCTTGGCCCTAACGGCATCCCAGTCAGATACATCAGCAGAATCAAGTTTGCTCCACGAAGAGAACCCTGAACTCTGCGGCAAGTGCGGTTACGCTTCCAGGAAATCTCGGTACCATGCATTACTGCTGCGTGGTACCGTTTTCGTTTTGGTACTCCTGTCCCTCCTGCAAATCCACGGAAAATCACCACGGTGACATGCGGCCTCTCAGATCCGTCTGCTTCTCTGCTGAATCGAGATAAGGTTCCCGGGGAACTTCTGAACTCCTCGGAACAACGAGCGGGGTTTGAACAGGAGTACCCATTCCGATCGTGTTGGTTTCGCACCATCGATGGCGTTCAGCACTACGTTGACGAGGGCACAGGGCCTGTCATTCTGATGGTTCATGGGAATCCGACCTGGAGTTTCGCGTGGCGAAAGCTGATCGTGTCGCTTCGCGAGAACTACCGCGTGATAGCGATCGACCATCTTGGGTGCGGTTTTTCGGAAAAACCGCAGGACAAGAGTGCTTACACCCTTGAAGGTCACATTCGCAGACTGGCATCACTGGTCCAGTTGCTTGATCTGCGAGATGTGTCGCTGGTTGGTCATGATTGGGGCGGGGCCATTGGTATGGGGGCCGCCGGCCGCCTTGAGCAGCGATTCTGTCGATTTGTATTGATGAATACTGGTGCGTTTCATAGTCGGGCCATTCCGTTTCGAATTTCACTTTGTCGAATTCCGATTCTCGGCGAAATCGGAGATCGAGCACTGAACCTCTTTGCCAGAGCCGCTGTGACGATGGCTGTCGAAACACCTCTTACTCCCGCCGCCCGGAGTGGCTTTCTCGCGCCTTATGACTCCTGGGATCATCGAATTGCTGTGCACGAGTTTGTTCGCGATATTCCGCTGAGTCCAACCCATCGAAGTCATGGCACGCTGACTGAAGTTGAACGGTCGCTGGAAAAATTCCGAACGCATCCCGTCCAGTTGATCTGGGGAATGAAGGATTGGTGCTTTACACCGCAGGAATTCCTTGTGGGTTTTCAAAAGCGGTTTCCAGGGGCGACGGTTCTGCGCCTGCCCGATGCAGGTCACTACGTGTTCGAAGATGCTCCGGAACAGGTACTTTCGCAGATCCGATCATTCATGAGCTAAGCCATGCTCAGGCAGGGCTCCGTTGGCGCAGTAGAAGCCTCAACGGGGGTCAGTATCAGGTGCAGAAGCGAGCAACACAACTTTTTCCGGTGCCAGGCACCTTTGCAACCTTCGCAACTTTGCCAGTGGAGACTTGCTCTGGCTGTCGACCGGATTCGGAGCGGTACTTTCTTGACGCCGTTGCTGCAGCGCAGTCTCGACCAATAATGAGTATGTTGTCGCAAGGAGAGGGTGCTCGCGCTGGCTCAGAGAAGGTGCGTTGGCCTTAGGTTCTACCGATGCGATATTTGTCGTAGTTGCATCGTCTGGATCACTTTCAGCAGTGCGGGATACGAGCCATCCTCGTAGTCAAGGGCCGGTCAGGAAATATCCTGAACAAGCGATGCTCGTCGGCAGGCCCGTCGCAACGCACTGACCCCGGCCAGCGAGGCAGACCTCCCAGCCTCAGTTCGAAATCGCCGGCGAAAGTTGCGAACGAGGTCCATCCAGGATTCTACCGTGCAGTCCAACCGTTCCAGAATCGGCTTCAGGTCGCTGGAAATCACACCCGGCTTGTCCCGTCGCAACTGACGACCGGTCCA
>JBDKIW010000364.1:0-6600 GCA_039796955.1 Planctomycetota bacterium | reverse complement strand
CCGGCAAAGAAGATTGATCCACACATCCCCCAATGATCCCGTCCGCCCGCGGCATTGATCTTTGGTGTGCGTCCGAACTCCGTCAGAAAGACCACCAGCGTTCGATCCAGCAGTCCGCGGTGCTTCAGGTCGCTGATTAACGCTGCACAGGCCCGGTCCGTGCCTGCGAGGTGATACCCGCGCATGCACAATTCCGAAACATGTGGAAAGTTCTGCCCAGCCGCATTGTGATTGTCCCAGAGATTTCCGTAGTCCGGGTCATAGCCGTAGTCCACCATGACAAATCTCGCACCGGATTCCACCAGGCGACGGGCCATGAGACATCGTTGACCGATTTTGGTCTGTCCATACTCCTGTCGTGTTTCCTCAGACTCCAGAGACAAGTCAAATGCCTGCCGTACCTGCGGCGACGTCAGCAGATGGGCGGCTCCCTCGTACTGCTGCTGCTGACTACCAGTGGCATGCGCCAGAGTTTGATCCAGCGACCGACGAACGGAATCCAGAGAATTTCGCAACGCCATTCGGGCATTCAATCGTTGTGATGACAGCCCGGCCAGCGGTTGCAGGTCCCTCGGAGTTAAATCCTCCCAGGCCTCGGCCGGAGGATTTGGGGATTTTTCGCCTACCGTGAAGTCGGGCTGCTCCGGAACGCCGGCCGTACAGAATGGCGCGTGCCCGTTTCCCAGCCAGCCGCCCACAAACAGGTTATGCGGCGGCGGCCCGGGCCTGGTCACTCCAGGAACCGCGATGTATCCGGGTAAGCCATTGCGTGATCCCTGCAGGTAGCTGACGATCGCACCGATATTCGGTTCTGAGAATAGCTGCGCCGCTGTCACTCGTCGGCCGGACAGCGTGTAGACCTGACTGAGCAGATGATCGTTATTGTCATGCGAAAAGCTGCGTACCAGACACAATTCATCCGCCAACTGAGCCATCCGTGACATGGGCTGGGCAAAGTGCACCCCCGGCAAAGCTGTGGCGATCGTCTGCAGAGTCCCACGGACTTCCACAGGGGCCTGAGGTTTGGGATCAAAGGAGTCCAGATGTGTGACCCCGCCCCCCATCCAGAGAAAAATCACCGAGTCCGCGGATGCAGCCAGCGTTTGAGCAGCGGGCGCAGCCCAGGCTGCCGGGATTACGGAGGAAGCCACAGAAACCGCCCCGGCACGCAGAACATCGCGTCGCCCCAGCAGCGGTGCACAGGGAAGCAGCGGAGATGGCACAGGCGTCGTTCGCATCCGTATACCCTTCTGATCGAGTGTCTCGGCAGCCGCACAGTTTACGCTCTGAAGTGGATGAGGAAAACAGTGGAAAGGGTCCGGCCGCTTTGAAAACGCAATTCCCCGGCTTTCGGTGGAGAATCCAGCTTTTCCCCGCCAGAAAATCTGTCAGACTGCGAAGACACCGCAGGGTCGCTTTCCCAGCACTCCGCGCCCGCTTTCCGCTGCCACACGGGATCCTGACGCCCGAGTCCAGCGCCCCACCCACTGTCCTCAGCGTGTCAGGCGGAGACGAACGATGCTTTCGTTCTGGGATTTTGATCGTCGCGTTGGCAGACGCCACTTTCTTCAGGCCGGGTCTTTGGCGCTCGGTGGACTGGGACTGCCCGGACTGCTGCGTTCCGCCGCAGGCGCGCCGTCCCCCATCGCCTCGACAGTGCTCCGCGATCGGGCCGTCATCTTTCTGTTTCTGCACGGAGGCCCCAGTCAGACAGAAACCTTTGACCCGAAAATGACGGCCCCCGTTGGCATTCAAAGTGTCACGGGCGAATTGCAGACGCAGATTCCCGGAATCACCTTCGGCGGCACTTTTCCACGACTTGCCGCACTCGCCGACAAACTCACTATCGTACGTAGTTTTGCCACGGGTGACGGAAATCACGATATCAAACCCATCGTCGGCCGCGACACACTCAATGCCAACCTTGGCTCTCTTTATTCCCGCGTGGCAGGCACAAATCGCCCGGGCTCAGGAATTCCAACCAATGTCGCCCTGTTCCCTCAGGCGGTTGTGGCCGACGCCCAACCTGCGGTCCGGGACTTCGGAGATTTCACTGCCGCCGGCAAACTGGGTGGCGGGTATCGGCCATTCGTCCCCGGTGCCGGAGGTGAAGCGCAGGAAAACATGAAGTTGTATCTCGATAGAACGCGGCTTGATGATCGCCGGCATCTGCTGCAGCAACTGGATGGCCTGCAGCGTGCCGTGGATCACTCCGGAACACTTTCGGGAATGGACCGCATTCAACAGCAGGCGTTCGACACGATCATCGGTGGGGTCGCAAAAGCGTTTGATCTCAGTCAGGAAGATGCGAGGACGCTGGCACGATTTGATACCGCGTCGCTACTTCGACCGGACGATATCAGTCGCCGCTGGAACAACCATCGCAACTATGTCGACAACGTCCAGAGCCTTGGCAAACTGCTGCTACTGGCGCGACGGTTGTGCGAAGCTGGTTGTGGATTTGTGACCGTCACCACCAACTTTGTCTGGGATATGCACTCGGACGTGAATAACGCTGGAGTTGAGGAGGGGATGCGTTACATGGGAACGCCACTGGACCATGCCCTTTCGGCATTTGTCGAAGACTTGTGGGCCCGTGGTCTGCAGGATCGCATCCTGCTGGTGGCCTGCGGAGAAATGGGCCGCACTCCAAGGATTAACGCCAATGGTGGCCGGGATCACTGGGGGGGACTGGCTCCTTTACTGATGACCGGCGGCGGACTCCCTGGCGGCCAGGTCATCGGCGAATCCACCAAAGACGCAGGTGAGCCCGCCTCTGCCCCTCAGCGAATTCCGAATCTCGTCTCCACACTGCTGCATTCCCTGTTTGATATCAGTCTGCTGCGTCTGGCGCCCGGCATTCCCAGGGAAATTACGCAGCAACTGGCGGCGGCGGATCCCATTCCCGGACTGAGCTTTTCCTGAACCGCAGCGGATGGCCCACAAGTGCCGCCGATTGACAGCCCTGGCCTGTCAGATCAACTGCCCCGCACACTGCGATGACAATTGGTCACTTACCTGCTCAAGAATGACTGATGCAATCTGATTAACACTGTATCCGGAGGACACCCGAGTCTGCGCACACGGGATCTCCATTTCCCGGCACATGTCACGCACGTCATTGTGTTTATGACCAATCACCTTGGTCAGCAGGATCACGGCGGCCGCTCCCGTCAGTCGCGACCGGAATGTACTGACTTTGTCCTGTTTTCGGGCGGTCAGCCAGCGCACGTCTTCCAATTGCAGGCCTTGTATCAAACGTTTTCGGGCGTGTGGTTTGCAGACTCCACCGACCACGACCAGTGTCCTGCCCCGCAGCAACTCACGCACCCGTTCCACACAGGGGTTGAGCTCTTCGTCTTCCGATTCTTCCTCTTTCTCCAATTCCAACTCGAGTTCTGACTCAGCACCTTCCGCCTCCACGAAGTCGAGGACAGATTCTGCCACCTGCCGAAATTCCCGGGAAACTTCCAGCTCAGCATCCGAGCCCTCACCTTCGCCCGAGAATACGGACTCCGGCAACAGGTCAATCAACGGCAACAGAAGCTCGCGCAGTTCTGCATCATTGGCCTTCATCCCGCCCTGAACAAGTTCTCGGATGGCATGATCGACCTTTGACCACAATTCCAGGCTGCCCTCCTCCCCATACTGTCGATAGTCTTTGAGAATGCATCCGCAGGACTTCCTGAGTTCACGCATCGCCTTCCCGCGACTACGAGTGGCCTCGAGCCTGCGGCTGATAGACAGCAGTTCCCGGCACAACCTGTCATGGGCACTCGGATCGGCCCAGTCGTCCAGCTTCATGTAGCGGTGCAGCATGATGCCTCGCGCCTCCAGGGCACACTCCTGTCTCAACCAGTTGAAGGCGACCACCTGCGCTTCGATCGGTGCAATCTCGGCCTGCAGCGCTTCAACACGTACCGCACTCTGAATTTCCGCCATCACTTGCAGGAAGTCATGCTCCAGCTGACCATCCACTTCTGCTTTCGGCTGCGGATCTCCAAAGAATTCCACTGCAAACCGCAGGGATTGAGCCAGATTTTTAAATCCCTTCAATCGTACCTTCAGCACTTCAGCGCTGCCCTCAAATCGTTTGCTGCAGCCGGAACCCATTTCCAGTTTTTTCACATCCTGTTCCAGCAGTGCCGCAACCCGTGTCAGCTCGGAAATCCGGATGCGCTCGACAGAACGTGTGGGAACCTGCAGCTGTCGCTTTCCACCTGCTGTCCCCATGCCACCGGCAATCAATTGATCAATCTGCTCCTGTGTCGCCGGGACTTCCAGCGCCAAACTGTGATCTGCAAGCGAAGTACCGGGAATGCGCTCCGTGTCAACGCCTCCACTTCCACCCACACTTTGAAAGTGCTCCTGCCGGGGCTGTCCCACACTGCCGGACGACAAGAACCCGCTGCGCAGGGCCTCAACCGCTACCGGCAGACCAAATCGCTCACTGACAAGGCTGAAAAGCTGCAGGCAGCGTGCGGAGCCGATGCCTTGCTCGGGTGGCTGCTGCGTGCACAGTCTCGCCTGCGTATCACGAACGAGTTGCAGCAGTGCGTCACAGTCCAGGACATATTTTTCCAGTTCCAGATCCGCCAGACGAAGCGAACGTGGCCCGAGTTGCCGGAGTTCATCCGCTGCAGTCGTCCGCAGGCTCTGCAGCTGCTGATCCAGATCCGCATCAACACACCGTAATCCCTCAATGTCCCGCAAAATGCCGGCATAATGCAGGTATTTTTTCTTCGCAAGCCGCTCGAGTTCCCGACAGACTTCGATCAGGTCCTGCAGCTTCGCTTCGAAATCGTGCAGCGAATCGCCTGACTGCGGTGGCTGCCAGTCAACACTCTGTGCCTGCGGCGTCCGCTGAATAATCCGGGTCGACAGTTGCTCCTTCTGTCGTTGCAGTTGTGCATATCTGTCGAAAAAAGAAGCAGGCAGCGAGTCGCCTCTATCACGAAAACTGTCGAATTGCTCCCGCGACTGCACCGCAAACTCCGCCCACTCCCGCCGGAACTCCTGCACTTCACTGAGCAGTCCACGTGCTTCGGCTTCGGAAAGCATCTCACCAGTGATCAATTCGTTGTTCATATGCATTCGTTCGAGGAAAAAGACGATTTCAGGCGTGTTGAGGGACCGCATCGGCAGGTTACTGATATCGCTGATTCAACTGCTGCAAGTCGCTGCGAATCATGTCCACAAGTTCCGGGGGATTCAGCACACGGGCTAACGCTCCAAAACTGAGCACCCAGCTTTTGATTTCCCGCAGGTCATTGAGCTTGACCTGCATCACAGTGCCCCCATCGGCCTGATCGCGAAACGTCTGACTTCGATGCCAGCGTGACTCTTTGACCGTCTCAGACACCTCTGGCTGAAACTCAATCTCGATCCGATAGCTCTTCTTTCCGGGCCCAAAGACCCCGAAGGTCCCTTCGAACCAGGCTTCAACGTCAAACGTTCTGGGAATCCGATAACGTTGATCCAGTAATTCCAGTGTTTGCACCCGATCCAGCTTGAAATGTCGAATCGCTCCGGCCTTCACGCTGCGAGCGACGATGTACAACGAACCGTGATACGCGGCCAGACTGTAGGGACATATCACATAGCTTCGGGCCTGTTCGGCCGCCGCCTTGCGATACAGCATGCGTAAGGCCTGACGCTGACTAATCGACTGCAGAACAGTGGAGATCAAATGAGTCCGCTGGGTGTAGTCGCTGCTGCCCGCTGTGCTGAAGTACAGCAATGACGACAACTGCGTCTGTAACTCGGCGGAATCCGGAAACACTTCCACTTCGATCCGGCGAAAGGCCGAATGTATGCCCTCAAAGAAAGGAGTTCCTGCAAATGGCTCCATCAGCCGCCGCGCCATGTACAGCGACAGCAGTTCGAAGAGATTGAATTCCACGCGGTGCGATTCTGAACGGATTCGCCAGAGCTTCTTACCGAATTTGCGGCGGTCTTCGACAAGCGGCAGGCCTGTATTTCGGAGCAGCATCAGGTCCCGCCGGATCGTTTTATCGTCCAGCCCCTCCTGCCGCGCCAGCTCATACACGGAGATCCCATCCTGGGCCCGGGAGAGGGACAGGATCAGCCGCAGCAGACGCCGAAGTCGTTGTGAATCGTTGCGTGACATGCGGGGGAGTCTACAAACAGGGGTTGGACAACATATTGTCCAACCCCTGTGACTATTTTCAAAAATCCCGCAAATCGACGCGTTGCCATGACCGTCGTAGTGCCTGCGTTTTTCGGCACATTCAACCACGCAGAAATCGGGACGAACACCGACGGCGGCACTGCCAGTCATTCCGCTGTCGACAGAGTCGCTCAGAGTTGATGTCGGCTGGGTACACGGCAGGCGTGCGGCACCCCACACATGCATCACGGGCACGGCAAACGGGGTCCGCGGTACCCCCTCGAGTCCCGTCTGGGTGCACCTCGAACACTACGGCATCGTTAAATCACCTCATGCAGAGGCTGATTGCCCTGGTCCACGAGGTACTGCGGTACGCCGGACAGGTCAAACACACGCGTGTTCTGCGCGTCAATTCCGGCACAGTGGTACAGCGTCGCGAAGACCTCCTGAAACTGGACCGGTCGCAGCTG
>JBDKIW010000363.1:0-5243 GCA_039796955.1 Planctomycetota bacterium | reverse complement strand
GAACCGGATGCTGACTTTCCAACAACCGAAATCACTTCCACACCCAACTCGCCAGCAACAGCACACTCTGACGCCGATGATTTCACATTTGACGCGACGCTGAGTTCGAATGCACCCGTGCCAGCCGAATCACCTGCAGAGATTCCGTCCTCTTCGCAGTTAAACGCCATTGTCACATCCGACCTCACCCAGCAGAACTCCGTCGACCATCAGCCAACAGTCGGTGAGATTCTGGTCGAAGAACCTGAATTGCCGAGTTTTCCAGACGAGACGGACGAAGAGGATCTGTTCGCCTCCGACCTCTCGGCCCCGGAGATGTCCAGTGCCGACCTGAACGCCTCAGCCGAAACGATCGCAACTGCCCCCCCAGCAACCGCACTTCCACAGCCGCGTGCTGAAGAGGCCGTGCAGACAACCACTGTCCCTGGTGACCAGCGAGCCGAATTCCATCCGCATGATGACCACGATCAGATTGAAATCCTCTTCGATGTTTCCGAACTTACCAGCACGCCCACCACGTTGTCGCCATCGGCCGGCAATCAGCCGACACACATCACCGCGTCCAAACCTCAGCGACTTTCCGTGGTGGAAGACTCATTGCCAACTCTGGAGATTCCTCAGCGAATCACCGTGAAGACAACTCCCGGAATTCTGCTGCCAGAACTGGAATTTGAAGAATGGACAAATTGCGGTGTTCCCCGGGGTGGTCCAGCCAACGGCGGAACGCTCGTCCGTCCTTTCTTTGCGAAAACGGTTTCACCGACAACACGTACGGTTTCACGAGTTCGCGGATCGCTGGAGGACATGTTTGAAAAGCTCACGCGAGTCGACTTCTCCCTGCCCGGGTGGCGTCGTCCGCGAAGTGCGCAGCCAGTGGCACAGCGGCCAGGGAATACTGCGACTGCGGCGGCGACCAAAAGCCCATCAGTGGTTCCCTCCCGCAACACAGGAACACACGCCCAGAGGCCACCAGCGCCGTCCGGCACTCGTCGCATGCTGACGTCGGCCTCGGGCAAGCCGGTCGCGCCATCCGGAGTTGTCCAGGCCGGCTGGAGTGTTGAAGATGAACAGCCACGGCCGTCGTCGATGTCTGCCGCCCGCCGAACCGGTGCTGCTCGATGACCGGTGCTGCCCGATGACCGGTGCTGCTCGATGACTGTCAGGCTCAGTGAAATTCACCTGCATCGGTTCGCGCTGCGGGACATCATAGTTCCGTAATCAGCACACACAGACAACGGCTGCGTTCGCTGCAGACGCGTCGCCATGACGCCAGCTCCGATGAAGTCGGGCGTTGATCAGCGACATCCCCACCACTGAAGGTCCCCGCGGGAACAGCAAGAGTCAGCGTCGGAGGAATTTCTCAGCAGACCACGGCGGCATCGCCAGCACGCTTTCCAGCCTGCCCGAAAAAGTGCACAATACAGTTGGGGATACATGTTGATCGCCGGAACTGCTGGATCTCGCAACCAGTAGAAGTTGACGTGTTCAACAGCACACTGAGCAACGAACAACGTGACTCACTGCAGTCTGAGCCCCGGCATTTCTTATCCCCGGGCGTATCCCGACCTTCCACCAATTCCGGCAATTCCTTTTCCTGTCTGACCTTATCTGAAAGCAGGACCATGGCTCAATTGGCATCAGGCGTCTCAGTCGCCGGCCTCGCGCTGTTGACATCTCTGACGTGTGTCCCGGCAGGCATTGCTCAGGAAGCAAACTACGACGAAGCGCGGGTGCCGAAGTTTGTCCTGCCCGATCTCCTGCAGACGGAATCCGGCCAGCCTGTCACAACTCCAGAGCACTGGGTCGGGCAGCGTCGTGCGGAAGTAGTCCAACTGTTCGAACAGCATGTCTTCGGCCGATTGCCCACAGGCGACGTGATGCTGCGAACACAACTGCGTTCCAGCGTCCCCGACGCCCTGCAGGGACTGGCGCATCGTCGTGAAGTCACGGTTTATCTGACGCCGGACGATGCCGGCCCGAAGATGGAATTGCTGATCTACACCCCGCGCGATGTCAAAGGCAAAGTCCCTGCCTTTCTGGGACTGAACTTCAACGGCAACCAGGCAATTGAAGCGGACCCCCGACTGCACATGACGGAATCGTGGGTTCGAAACAACAAGGAACTGGGAATTGAGAACAACCGCGCGACAGAGGCGACGCGGGGATCCGAAGCCGATCGCTGGGACCTCGAGCGCATTATCAAAGCGGGCTATGGCCTTGTGACCATCTATTACGGAGACATTGATCCGGACTTTGACGATGGATTTCAGAATGGAATTCACGCCATGCTGCGCAAGACGGCGGCAGAACGCGAGGGCGACGAAGGAGGCTCGATCAGTGCCTGGGCATGGGGTCTGAGCCGAGCCCTGGATGTGCTGCAGACGGATCCGGAGATTGATGCCTCCCGCGTGGCCGTGTTTGGCCATTCGCGTCTGGGAAAAACATCGCTGTGGGCCGGTGCCACGGACGAGCGATTTGCCATGGTGATCTCCAACAACTCGGGCTGTGGAGGCGCGGCACTCAGCAAGCGTGCCTTTGGCGAAACTGTCGGACGCATCAATCGTGTGTTTCCGCACTGGTTCTGTGTCAACCACCGCAAGTACAACGAAAACGAACAGGCACTGCCGCTGGACCACCACATGCTGATCGCTCTGGCGGCACCTCGCCCGGTGTATGTGGCCAGTGCCGTCGAAGACGAATGGGCTGATCCCCGGGGCGAATTTCTCGGGCTGTATCATGCGGGCCCGGTGTACTCTCTGTTTGGCCTGAAGCCTCTGCCGTCAGACGTCATGCCCGAATTGAATCAGCCGATCATGACGGACGTGGGCTATCACATTCGCAGCGGAAAACACGATGTCACGGATTATGACTGGGAACAGTTTCTGAAGTTTGCAGACAAGCACCTCAGATAAAACCTCCCCGGAATCTCTTGAACACACTGAAATCTTCATGACTGTCAATCTGACTGATTCGCAACGTGCCGCCGTGGAGCATGTTGAAGGCCCGTTACTGGTCCTCGCGGGGCCGGGATCCGGCAAGACGCGAGTGATCACACACCGGATCTCCCGCTTGCTGCAACATGGAGCAAAACCGGAGCAGATCCTGGCGCTGACCTTCACCAACAAAGCCGCCCGGGAAATGTCGGAACGCGTGGAACAGCTGCTGGGGGGCCTGCGGGTCCGCGTCAGCACGTTCCATCGCTTTTGTTCGCGCCTGCTGCGACGCTGGCCCGAGCGGGTCGGGTTGAAGGAAAACTTTACCATTCTGGATCAGTCGGACCAGACATCCATCGTGCGTGCAATTCTGAAGGATCTGAATCTGGATCCCAGTGTACACGAACCGGGCCGTGTGCTCAGTCGTATCAGTCGCGCACGAAACGACATGATCACCTCAGAACAGTTTCGGCGGCAGTATGAACAACGGGCCTCCGGACCTCTGGAAGCCGCGGTTTACCAGGTATTCCCGGAATATGAGCGTCGGGTTCGTGAGCAGAATTCAGTGGATTTTGACGACTTATTGCTGCACGTGGTCACGATGCTGCAGGAAGAGGAGGAGCTTCGCAGCGTCCTCGACGAACAATTTCGTTACATTCTGGTGGACGAATACCAGGACACGAATCTGGCGCAGTACCGCATTGTGCAGGCCATGTCGCAGGACTATCGCAATCTGTGCGTGACAGGTGACCCGGACCAGTCCATCTACGGCTGGCGAGGCGCCCGTCCTGCGAATATCACAGCCTTTGAACGCGACTATCCCGAGCGTCAGGTCGTGACATTGGATCAGAATTTTCGCAGCACCGCCCGCATTGTCACCTGCGCGGACCAGTTGATCTCCTTCAATCGTCGACCGCACCGTGGCAGGCTGGTCACAGACAACCCGGAGGGCGAACCGGTTCGTCTGCGGGTGTTTGAACATGGCGACGCAGAAGCCAACGGCATTGCGCTCGAAATCCGGGAGCTCGTCGAATCCGGACAGAGGCAGTACAGTGACTTCGCGATTTTTTATCGAGTCAATGCCCTGTCGCGTCTGTTTGAAACGGCATTGTCGCGGCACGAGATTCCCTGTCAGATCGCAGCGGGCTATTCCTTTTTTGAACGAGCCGAAGTGCGCGATCTGATTGCATGGCTGCGACTGATTGAAAATCAGTCTGACAACGCAGCACTCGAACGCGTGATTAATCGACCGGCTCGCGGAATCGGCAACACCTCCATGCTGCGGCTGCGCAACTTCGCCGATCGGGAAAAGATCAGCCTTTTCGCGGCGGCCGAACGCTGTGCGCAGATTCCCAGCCTGTCAGCCCGCTGCTGCAAGGCCCTGCTGGGATTCACGGATCTGATCAATCGGCTGCACGAACAATCGGCCGCTGGACAAGTGGCCCCGGTGCTGGAACGGCTGATCGCAGAGATTGACTACCTTGCGTTATGGCGCGAGGTGGATGACGAAGTGGACGTGGACCGCGAGGCCAACGTGTACGAACTGGTGTCAGCAGCCCGACAATATGACTCGGCCGCAGAGGACCTGCTGATCGTCGGAGACTCCTCGGAGTACACCCTGGAACATCCGGAAAAGCCTTCACTGCAGGGATTTCTGGAAATGGCCACACTCAGCAGCGAAGCCGACAGCATCGATCCCGAGAAAGGCGCTGTCACGCTCATGACCCTGCACGCCTCCAAGGGCCTGGAGTTCCCCTGTGTCTACATCACGGGACTGGAAAGCGGCCTGATTCCACACGAACGGGCAGTCCGGGAAGGCGATCCTTCGTCTTTTGAAGAAGAACGGCGCCTGCTGTTTGTGGGGATTACCCGTGCCATGCAGAAACTTACGCTGACCCAAACATCAGAACGCGTTTTTCGGGGCATGCGTCGAACCACAATCTCCAGTCCGTTCCTGCCGGAAATTGCGTCGTCACTGCAGCGTGAATTCAGCGGCTCAACGGTTCGCGCGGCATTACCGGCAGCGGCTGATCAACGCCTGGAACAGGCACGTAAGCGATTCGAAGCGGCTCAGCAGAACAGGGAACGTCCGCTGCTGATGACCGGTGCACAACTGGCCTTTCAGCGGCAGCAGCCTGAGACCGACGTCACGGACGACACCACACAGACTCATCCGTTTGAAATCGGCATGAGTGTACGTCATCCAAGGTACGGGCGTGGTGAAGTGGTGGAGGTATCCGGTGGTTCGCACCGCGCCACCGTCACCGTACAATTTGAGAATACCGGGGAAGTCCACACCTTTGTGGCCTC
>JBDKIW010000362.1:0-3278 GCA_039796955.1 Planctomycetota bacterium | reverse complement strand
GAATCGGGGACTTTTTTCAGTGGATGTTTGGTGATTTGTTCAAGCGGGATCCACGTGGAAAGCCAGATGCGGCGGATGCTGAGTCGTGGTGGAATTCTGTGGTGGAGCTGACGGCGGAGTTTTTTCGCCTGATGGCATCACTTGGCAGTCGGACACTGGTGCTTTCAGTGTTGCTGGTGGTATTGGTGTTTGTGATTCTGGTCGTTGCGAGGGTAATCAGGCAAAGGGACAGGCAGCAGGTATTCGCGATGGTGCATGGGGGGGAACTGGCAGAGGATGTCAGTGAGATCACGGTGGCACCTGGCGAGTTACCGCCTGCGGTTTATGAGACGCGTGCCTTGCGACTGGCGGCGGCTGGGGATTACCGGGCGGCGATTCGCGAGTTGCTGCTGGGGAGTATGAGTTGGCTGGAGCGTTCCTCTCTGATTCGGTTTCGGCGCGGCCTGACGAACCGGGACTATTACCGCAGCATCTGGCGACGGCCTGAGAAGCGTCAGGCGTGGATCGCGACTGCCTCGCAGTTTGAGCTTGTGTATTTCGGGCGTCGTCAACCGACGCAGGAAATGTTTGAAACGTGTCTGATCGAGTTTCAGGGAGCCTTCCGTGAAGAAGAATCGCCGACTGTCTAGGTCTGACGTGATATGGATCACCGTGGCCGTCTTACTGGTGCTGCTGCAGTTCTGGTGGATTCCCGGAGACAACGGGTCTGCAACGGATTCGTACAGTAATGCGGTGGATGGAAAGCTGGGAGTCTATCGGGTTTTGTCGGCGTTGTTTCCGGACGTGCGACGTGAGACGGGCCGTTTGATTCCGCAGCAGCCGAGTGTGTTGCTGCTTGCGGGGGCTGATCGTTCACCGACGGAAGCGGAACAGTTGGAGTTGTCGCGATTTGTCAGTGACGGAGGGTGTTTGATTTTCGCCCCCGGCTATGACAGTCCGGAGACGATGTTAAACCCGCTGAAGATTTCCACATCTGAGCGGCCTGATGCGGCGTTGAACTCGTCGGTGACGTCTGCGATTGCGACGAGTCCTGTGGTGGGGCCTAGTCCGGCAGCGGGGGCGGGGAGTTCTGAAAACGGGGATGTCCCGTCGGGTGGCAGCGGTGAGGGGCCTGTGGACGAAGCCGGGGCCGTGACGGTATCAGAGGCACCGTCGAATGCTGAGGGCCAGTTGGACTCGGGGACCGCAGAATCGACGACGTCCGGGGGTTCCGGTTCAGGGGCGCAGAACGGCCCCGCGGTCACGACTGCGGGAAATTTGCGGCGTGCAATGCTGTTGACGGCTGGTAGTTCCCTGATTGAGGGATCGATCCGTTTTTACTCGCGCGCGATCGTGAACACACAGGGAGAGGACTGGGAGACACTGGTGACGGACGAGTCCGGAAGTGTGCAGGTGGCTGTCCGTCGTCACGGGCGTGGCTGGATTGTTGTGAGTGCCAGTCCGGATGTGTTTTCGAACCGGAGTTTGGTGCAGCCCTTGAACTGTCGTCTGGTGGTCAGGCTGGTGGAGCGAGGTATGCGTACGGACAGTGCTGCGGCGGGGGGGCTGGTCGGAGGGATGCCGGTGGTGATCAGCGAATACCTGAACGCCAGTGACTCTTATCGGAGTGTGGGTGCGTTACTGAGCCCGGCGTTACGACTGGCGACTTTGCAGATCCTGCTGGTGGCTGTTCTGGGAGTCTGGCTGTCCTTTTATCGCTTTGGGCCAGCGCGTAACCGCATGACGGATCAGCGTCGCACGTTATCGGAGAGTGCTGAGGCCGTGGGAAATCTGCAGTACCAGTTGAATGACGGGGGGACGGTTGTTCGCGGGTATCTTGAGTATGTCAGCAATCAGTTGCGTCGTCGGCATGGAAGTCTTGTGCGGCTGGACGATACGGACGGGTTAGTCGCACGAACGGGGATGTCTGCGGACGAGATTCGGCGGGAGCTGGCGGACATACGCGAGTTGACATCGGCGAGAGGTGTGACACCGGTATCAGCGGCGCGAGCGGTTCGTTGGCTCTGTCGACTGCAGCAGCGATTGAGTGGGATTCGGGGCCGGGTTGCAGAGTCTGTTGTGGGCAAATCGGCAGCTAAGTAGTCGCAGGATGTTGGTGAAGGTGATAGCGGGCGGGGTTTGTTTTCAGGAAGCAGGAACAGGAAAGACCAATGCAGCTGAGTGAAGTGAAGTCCTTGTTTGAGGCGGTACAGGCCCAGATTTCGCGGGTGGTGATCGGCCAGCAGGAATTGATTGAGGGCGTGATTGTGGCCTTGTTTTCCGAGGGCAGCGTTCTGATTGAAGGGCCACCGGGACTGGGGAAAACTCTGTTGGTAAACGTTCTGGCTGGAACCGTGTCATGTGGTTTCCGGCGAGTGCAGTTCACACCGGACCTGATGCCATCGGATTTAACGGGGCACAGCATTTACGACATGAAGCAGCAGGTCTTCACGTTCAACGAGGGGCCGGTCTTTACGAATCTGCTGCTGACGGATGAGATCAATCGTGCGCCCCCGAAGACACAGTCTGCCTTACTGGAAGTGATGCAGGAGCATCAGGTGAGTGTGGATGGGAAGACGCACCGCCTGCCTCGCCCATTTCTGGTCATAGCGACTCAGAATCCGATTGAGCATGAGGGAACGTATCCATTGCCGGAGGCGCAGGTGGATCGATTCATGTTCAAGTTGCTGGTGGATTACCCGGCGCCGGCGGATGAGGCGGACATTCTGGGGCATTACGCAGCGGGGCGGGATCCACGTAGTTCGGCGGACTTTCAACTGCAGCCGATCGTGGAAGCGGAGACGGTCCTGTTGATTCAGCAGACTGTGAAATCGGTGATTGTGGAGCCGGAGCTGTTGCAGTACATCGTGAGGATTCTGGGGGCATGTCGTTCGTGGGGAACGGTGACGATTGGTCCCAGTCCGCGAGCCGGAGTCAACATGCTGATTGCGTCGCGGACACTGGCGGCCTGTCGGGGCCGGGACTTTGTGACACCGGATGACATCAAGGAGTTGGCTCCGTGGATTCTTCGGCACCGGATTCGACTGCGTCCGGAAGCGGAGCTGGAAGGTGTGACACCGGACGAGACGATCCGTGCCATTCTGGAGAGCGTGGAGGCGCCGAAGCGATGATTCCATCACGGCGACTGGTTCTGCTTGCTGCATTGCTGACCGTGCCCTTGCTGCTGTCATCGGTGAACCGGACGATTGCAGACATCGGATTGTTGCTGAATGTGGTGCTGGCTGCGGTGGCAATGCTGGACTTGCTGATCAGTCCGGGACCTGAAGAAGTGGAACTGC
>JBDKIW010000361.1:0-4249 GCA_039796955.1 Planctomycetota bacterium | reverse complement strand
CCATGGAAAACTGAAGTGACGCGCCGCCCTGCAGGAAGAGCACGGCATAGTCGTCCGGAATGCCGGCCAGTTCCCGACACAACGCTTCGGCCTCGGCGGCGACCGCCATGAAGGGCTTACCACGGTGCGAGTGTTCGCAGATTCCAATGCCCGTGCTGCCCAGTGACAGCAGATTGTCTTTCGCTTCTTCAAGCACACTTTCCGGCAGCACAGCCGGGCCAGCAGAAAAATTCCAGATACGACTTGTCATGTTCGTTGCGTCTGCCTTTTTTGAAAATATCGACCACCGATTCCGCACAGCGCCAGGCCCCGGCAGCGAACACTGCGTGCCCTGTCGCCAGCGCCTGCCCGATGACAACGCTCCGGAATCGTTTGGAAACGCCAGTCTGAGCAGAGACGTCGATTCATGGCCACGGGAAGTAACGGCGCGACCAGCGATCGAACGCTGCCTGACTTGCAAAGACGTCTTTCGGAAGATCAGGTCGACACCCTCTGCTGCTACGGCAACAGGATAATGCATTTTCTGATGGGTGGTGTGTCCTGTTCCCTAAGAATCCTGTCGGAATTCTAGAGGGATCAGTCGTCAGGCTCAAATCAGCCGCAGCCTCCGCCCGCGGTCGGGAAATCTGCGGATTTCTGCGACATTCGTCAGTTGCCCTCCGCGGGAGGACCCTCCCGCGCTGCGAGCGACGGTAGAGCGAATGGAATGGGTGGGCAAATGAAATGGGAGGGCGAAGTTCCACCTGAGCCGGTGCGAGTGTGATTTGGCGGTTGTCTTTGAAACCACGGATAGGCACAGATGATCACGGATTGTTTGGGATGTTTTTGAACCACGAAAGACACGAAACACACGAAACAGGGGCGTTTTTTTGTGGGAGGGCGAAGTTCCAACTGAGCCGGTGCGAGTGTGGTTTGGTGGTTGTATTTGAAACCACGGATGAACACCGAAGGAATGGGTAGTGGGGTTCGATCCGAGCCGGTCTGGTTTGCGGCCTGGCAGGGGCCGCGCCGTGGCATGCCGAAACGATGGCCATATGGGAGTTCAGGGGCGTTTTCGACTTGATGGAGCAAAGTTGTTTGAGTGTCAGGTTCGGCAGTGAAAGGCTGAATGTCCGTTTCGACGGAGCGAAACGCGACTATCTGCTGGTTCAGCATCGTTTCTCCATTCCAGCCGCGCCCTACCGATATGTCCGTTTCAAATTCAGAAAAAACTCGTTTTTTTCAGTTGAGAAGGCAGGATTTCTGTTGTTCGACCGGAGTTTGCGGGTGAGATAATGTGCGGAAGTTGTGTTGTTCTGTGAATCTGGTTGTAATCAGGCAGTGTGGGCGTACACAATCTGTCTGAAGCGAGCGTCCGATCGGGACCGCAGCCAAGTCCGCTGTGTGAATCGCCGATTCTGAAAGATGCCGGTCGTTCTTTCTCTGTGTTTCCGTTTCGGTACAGCCGACAGGTGAATCCAAAACCTGTTCCGGAGTGCGCTAATGAACAAATATCTGCGAGGCACGCTGTTTTTCCTGGTACTTGCCGGGTTGGGAACAGAGTTTTATTTCGCCGGACTCGTGCTGAAACGCAGATTCACGATCGAATCCGCTCTTGCTAAAGCCGTCATTGACAGCCAGAAGGCCATTCAGGCGGAAGAAAAAGCCCGGATTGATATCACGGCCGCCAAGTCCGCCCTGGTCTCTGCCAAACTGGGCTGGGGTTTTGAATGGGAATTCCCGGCTGGCGGGAACATCGGTTCGGTCTCTGTCGCGGGGCCTCGTTTGAACGTCAACGGCCTGGGACGCACCAATGGTTTGGTTCCCATCACCAAGCCGGGGACAACGGATCAGTTTCCGCCGATCGCGCACGTTTTCACTCTGGATGAGCAGAACCAGGTGGTTTACGTGGGCGAATTTGCCGCTCGTCTGGACCAGTTGCAGGACACGAACTGTGTGCTGGAACCGACCTGGCTGGCACTGCCTCAGGAGATCGCCAGCTGGAACTTCAGCCGGGGCGCTCGAATTCGGTCGCAGATTCCTCCGGGGCCGCGAAATTCCTTTTCCAGCCTGAATCAGACCATCATGCGTTCCTTCCAGCAGGAAGGACTCACAGACATCCATATCCAGGACCAGACGCGTCTGAACGCGGCGGCTGAGGAAGGCCTGAATGTGCGGAAACGCGAATTGACTGGTGATCCGGACGGCCCGGAAATTGCCGAGCACCCGGAGTATCGTTCCGGCCTTGTCGCGGCCTTGAAGAACCTGGAAGAGGATCGCAATGCTGTGCAGGCGGAAGTGGACGATCTGCGCCGCCGTCTGAAAACCGCAACGGAACTGCGTCAGGAGCAGATGAACGAAATCCGGCAGAAGGCCGGTGTCGGTTCCGCTCCTTCAGCACGCTTGTCGCAGCGGCCTGAGTAATCGATCTGCCTAAGGCCTGCAGAGTCGTGTGTCGAGTTGCGTCCTGAAGCGCCCGAATGAGTCCTCAGCTGCCTGAAGAGACGCGGTTGGCCCGTCACAGGTTGCAGCGGCCGTAACGCGGCCTCGGATCCTGCTGACCCCGCGGGCTTTGTTGGGCGTTTGCGTGGCGTCGGCTGGATTGTCCGTGGGATGTCCAGACAGGCACGTTTCGTTGGAGCGAAACGCGACTAACACCATGCGTGATCCCGTTTCGCGATCTCAGAAAATGGCTCCCTCCGGGCCGGCACTCGATCATTGCTGACCGGCGAGACACCGTCGGGCAAAACGCGTGGATTTGCCCGGTGGCGACTGGTTTTAGAAAAAGCCGCGGAGTTTTGCAGCCCGATTGTCGTGAACCACATCCGCGCGCGACAGTTGGTGCTGGTGCCGGATAAGTCTCCGGCACGTCCGTGAGCGGGATGTGGTGACGGGTGGTTGGACGTCAGACTGGAGTTGCCGGGGCAAAGCTGCGAATGTCGCTGACCTGTCCCTGAATGGCGGCGGCTGCGACCATCGCGGGGCTCATCAGTAACGTCCGCCCGGTGGGGCTTCCCTGACGGCCTTTGAAGTTGCGGTTGCTGGAGGATGCGCAGACTTCGCGGCCTTTGAGCTTGTCGGGGTTCATGGCGAGGCACATGGAGCAGCCGGCTTCGCGCCATTCGAAACCAGCGGCTTCGAAGATGTGGTGGAGCCCTTCTTCCATGGCCTGGCGGCGGACCAGTTGCGAACCGGGAACCACGATGGCTTTGACGTGCGGTGCGACGGTGTGTCCACGCACGACTTTGGCGGCTTCGCGAAGGTCAGAAATCCGGGAGTTGGTACAGGAGCCGATGAAGGCCACGTCGATTTTTGTTCCCTGAATTGGTTGTCCTTCGCTGAGCCCCATGAATTCGAGTGCTTCGCGGATCAGCCGCTGTTCTTCTGCCGGAACTTCGGCCAGCAATGGCAGTGGCTGACTGACACCGACGGACTGGGCGGGTGTGATTCCCCAGGTGACCGTGGGTTCGATGTCGGCGGCATCGAACACGACGACATCGTCAAATTCGGCATCTGGTGCTGAGGCGAGGCTGAGCCACCAGGTTGCGGCGCGATCAAATTCGTCTGCCCTGGGGGCAAATGGCCGTCCGCGGAGGTAGTCGACCGTTTTCTGGTCCGGGTTGATGTAGCCGCAGCGAGCACCGCCTTCGATGCTCATGTTGCAGACCGTCATTCGCTCTTCCATGGACATTGCATCGAAGGTCGTTCCGGAGAATTCGTAGGCATAGCCCACGCCGCCCTGAACACCCAGTTGCTGGATGATGTAGAGGATGACGTCTTTGGCGTAGACACCCGGAGGCAGTGGTCCATTGACGACGATTTTGCGCACGCGTGGCCGGTTCAGGAACATGGTCTGCGTGGCGAGAACTTCGGCGACGTTGCTGGTGCCAATGCCGATGGCGATGCTTCCGAAGGCGCCATGAGTGCTTGTGTGGCTGTCACCGCAGACGATGGTCATGCCGGGCTGGGTCAAGCCCTGTTCGGGGCCCACGACATGCACGATCCCCTGACGTTCGTCGGACAGATTGAGCAGCGTGACGCCGAAATCAGCACAGTTCTTTTCGATGGCCGACATCATTTGTTCGGCGAGGTCGTCCAGGAAGGGACGGGCCTGACTGGCGGTGGGAACAATGTGGTCGACCGTGGCGATGGTACGCTGGGGAAAGGCCACTTTCAGCTGACGATCTCGCAGGATTTCGAATGCCTGGGGACTGGTCACTTCGTGAATCAGATGCAGACCAATAAACAGCTGAGTTTGTCCGCCGGAAAG
>JBDKIW010000360.1:0-7731 GCA_039796955.1 Planctomycetota bacterium | reverse complement strand
GTTGCCGAAAAGCCACAAAGCACTCCCGGGCGTCGGGTGCCCGTCGGGTGCCACCCATCTGTTTTTTACGCCCAGTTTCAGGCCGTGGTGTGTCCCCTGGTCGATCCGAACGCGATTTGTTGCGAACGTCGATGATGCGGAAAAACATCACCGCGAAAATTCGGACACACGAGGCCCACTGGTGCCCCGAACGCCCTCCAACCGGACTCGTTGGCGTCTCCTGTTGGGCAGACATCATCGATCGATCGCGGATTGGTAACGGCCTGTTCCAGCATCAAACGCCATTGCAAGAGCAGGAAAACTCAGCAGAATTTCATTGGCCGCGATGTTCAGTCCGCGTTTCAATCGCCGGGCACGACCGCGCTGAATCCCGGCACCAATGCCAGGTGGTAAAACTGTATACAATTCACCAATAACTGTATACAATTTGCAGACCGTCTTGTTGCAACGCAGTTGCCGGCCACTTAAACTGAATGCATGAGCACAATCCAAACCAGCACAACTCTCCAAACACCCGCGAAGGTGATTTCCACCACTCGCATGGAACGTCGTCGCCCGAAACTTGCAGAACAGGTGGCTGAGCGAATTCGCAGGGACATCATTTCCGGACGCCTGAGTCAGGGCGCCATGGTGGCTGAGATCCCCACAGCACGCCGGTTGAATGTCAGTCGCGTCCCCGTTCGGGAAGCGTTGCTGGTCCTTGAGCAGGACGGTCTGCTGGTCAGTGAAAGCAATGGGCGGTGCCGCGTTCGTACGCTGACAAATACTGACTTTCATGAGATCTATGGCATTCGCCTGATGCTGGAAACGACTTCCTTTCGCCTCGCAGCACTTCAGCACACCTCAGCCGATCTCAAATCACTGCAGAACAATATCAGGCTGATGGAACGTGCGAGGTCACTGCACAAGGTGACCTTACTGGATCTGGAATTTCACCACCAGATCATGCAGATCAGCCGTCAATCGCGACTGTTGCATCTGTGGCAGACCATGCGTAGTCAGGTGCAGTTGTTCACGGCCATTCTGCAGCGTGAGATCAGTGTCGTCATTTCCAGTGTCCGCGACGTTTCGCTGCAGGCTCACCAGGCCTGTCTGCAGGGAATCGCCTCGCGGGATCCGGATATTGCCGGCCGCTGCGCTCTCGAACATCTGGAACCATGGCAAGCATGGCTCAGGTCAACTCGCCCGGAAGGTGGTGTACGATGAAAACAGCCGTACAAGTAATGAAGATGATGTGCCGCATCACCAGCACCGTGCATCGTCTGGCCGTCCTGTTGCTGCTCATGCAATCCGCGGCAGCAGATGAACGGTTTTTTGAGACTTCGATTCGTCCCCTGCTGACAGAACGCTGCCTGGGATGTCATTCGGCAGCCACTGGCAAGACACAGGGTGGCCTGGCGCTCGACACTAAATCCGGTTGGCAGAAAGGGGGAGACTCCGGGCCCACTATTGTCCCGGGTGATGTCGATCGCAGCCTGTTGATTCGCGCCGTTCTCTACCACGACGATGGTCCTCAGATGCCCCCGGCAGATGCCGGAGGGAAACTCAGGGACGCAGAAATCGCGTTGCTGACGCAGTGGGTTCAGCAGGGAGCTTTTGACCCACGGACAGAAATGGCTCGCCGTGGAGGTCTGACGGAATCACAGATTCGCAACTGGTGGTCCTTCCAGCCACCGAAAGCCATTGCTGTCCCGGAGATTTCCGGTGGCGGCAATGAAATTGATCGCTTTATTCTTCAGAAACTGGCTGCTGCCGGGCTGAAACCTGCTCCGGAAGCCGACCGTCGGACTCTCATCCGCCGAGTGACCTATGATCTGACAGGATTACCCCCGACGGCAGACGAAGTGGACGCTTTTCTGGCCGATCAGTCATCCACCGCCTGGGAAACTCTGGTCGAGCGTCTCCTGCAGTCACCCCGCTATGGCGAACACTGGGGACGGCACTGGCTGGATGTAGTGCGGTATGCTGACACCGCCGGCGAAAACACCGATCATCCGATTCCCGATGCGTGGCGTTATCGCAACTGGGTGATTTCCGCATTCAACAATGATCTGCCCTATGATCAATTTGTTCGCGATCAGATTGCCGGCGATCTGATCCATGCCGGAGGCTCTGCCGAAGAATATGCTGCCGGAGTCACCGGCACAGGGTTTCTCGCAATCGCTCGTCGCTTTGACCACGACAGTGACAAGTTCATGCATCTTACCTTTGAAGATGCGATCGACACGATGGGGCAGGCATTTCTGGGACTCTCCGTTGCCTGTGCACGATGTCATGATCACAAGTTCGATCCCATCACAGCACACGACTACTATGCACTTTATGGTATTCTGAACAGTACGCGTTTTGCCTTCCCGGGGTGCGAAGCCAAACAACAACCGCGAGACCTGATTCCTCTGCTTCCACCAGACGCATGGGAAAAAGTCGTGCAGCCCTTCGACCAGCAAATGTCCGCACTGGATGCAGAATTGAAGTTGTTGCAGGACAGTCAAATGTCCGCGGTGGCAGCTTTCCGGGATACGGCGGCAGCGGCCACGGAACTGCTGGCTGAGGGAATTGTTGCTGACGGCGGTGATGCCACGCTGAGCGATGCCGCAGGCGATCCACTCAGCCCGATCACCATCAGTTCCGGACAAATGCTGCAACTGATCATCGACCCGGACAACAACTACGGAGCGGACACGACACAGATTGAGTGGCAGATCACGGAAGTCGCCGGACAGCAACGAAGCTGGCAACTGACGGACGATGTGATCACTGACTTTCTGGCCGCAAACCCGCACAGTGATCGCTACGGAAATCCAGCCACATGGCTGTTCCTTGATGCTCGTGGCGGCCCCAGTCTGCTCACAGATTCCGTGCGGGATTCGTCAGGAACGACAGGGCTGCTGATCTGGCGAACCGGCGACAATCCATCTGTCTTCGTCAACGCCACGGAACAGTCACTGAATCTCTGGACTCCTCTGCCCCCGAAAAGCCTGTTCGTGCATCCTGCTCAGGACGGCCCGGTGGCCGTGGCCTGGATCAGCCCCTTCGATGGTCAGGTTCAGATTCGTGGTCGCGTGATTGATGCCCATCCCGGTGGCCCGAATGGAGTCCGCTGGCGACTGGAACGACACACCAGCAACCTTTCGATCGCCGTTCAGCAACTGGCTGGCTTCAGCAAACAACGGCAGCCACTGCTGACGCAGCGTGAACAACTGCTTGCCCGGGCACCAGCTCGTGAGATGGCCTACGGAGTGACCGAGGGGAATCCGGGGAACGTGCGGATGCACCTTCGCGGAGACCCGGAAAAACCGGGTGACGAAATCCAGCGACGCTGGCTGGAGATCCTGGGCGGACACATCGTACCGGAAGGCGCTGGCAGCGGTCGGCGGCAACTTGCCGAGTGGCTGACGGATCCAGCCAATCCGCTTGTCGCAAGGGTGATTGTGAACAGGATCTGGCAGAAGCATTTCGGTAAAGGTCTGGTGTCCACACCCAACGATTTCGGAACCCGCGGACACCAGCCCACCCATCCGGAATTGCTGGACTGGCTGGCTCTGCGATTTCAGGAAACGGGTTGGAGTGTGAAGGCGATGCATCGTCTGATCCTGCACTCCGCAACCTGGCGCCAGGCCTCATTGGCGACGGGCCAGACAGATTCTGAGCGGTCAGGAGAGCTTGATCCGGCTAATCAGTTGTACTGGCGATTTGATCGACGGCGGCTCAGCGCTGAAGAACTTCGGGACAGCCTGCTCCTTGCCAGCGGTGAACTCGACACGACCCCGGGCGGTCCACACCCTATTCCCCCTTCCAGCACATGGAGTTTTTCGCAGCATGTGCCGTTTTCCGGTGTCCCCGAAACGAATAAACGCAGCGTTTATCTGCTGACACTGAGAAATCGCCGCCACCCTTTCCTTGGCCTGTTCGATGGTGCAGATCCGAATGCCACAACACCGGTGCGTCAGGTAACGACCGTTCCCACGCAGTCTCTGTACTTCATGAATGATGAATTCTTCCATGGCCGATCAGTCGTGTTGGCGCAGAAGCTTCTGCAGAATCCAGACGAAGTGAGCCGACTCACCGATCTGTTCCGAACACTCCTGCAGCGATCTCCGACACCGTCAGAGCGTCAGACCATCAAGAGGTTTCTCGACGAATATCAGATTGCCGTGCAGGACTTGCCAGCTGCTGAACAGACAGCGGCAGTCTGGGCCGCTGCCGCCCGCCTGCTGATGTCTTCGAATGAATTTCTGTATCCGGATTAAAACGCCCTGTGATGCTGTGGCTTGACGCCCGGCGTCCATGATCACGCATTCTTGTGGTCTGTCACATCCACCGTCTTTCCCACCCCACGAAAGTGTCATCCGACACATCGCCCCTGCAGGACATCGGACCTATGTCAGTTCATCGCCGTCACATTCTGCAATCCGCTGTCGCCAGATCTCTACTGATGCCGGGGCTGCTCAGTGAACTCCTGGCGGAGGACTCTGCCAATCCAGTCGCCCCGAAGTCAGCCCACTTTCCGGCGAAGGCGAAGTCTGTGATCTTTCTGTTCATGAGTGGTGGTGTGTCGCACGTGGATTCGTTCGACTACAAGCCTGCTTTATTTGCGGATCATGGTAAAGAAGTGGTGTTCGATCACCCGGAGACTCGCAACCGACCGGGCTATGAAAAGATCTTTCTGAAACGTCCGGGCTGGCAGTTCAAACCGCGTGGGCAGAGTGGTATTGAGCTGAGTGATTTGTTTCCGTCGATTGCGCAGCAGGCTGATGACATCACCTTCATACGGTCGATGCATACCAGCCATTCAAATCACTACAATGCCACGCTTGGAATGCACACGGGTTCATTCGCATTTGCCCGCCCCAGTATTGGCGCCTGGCTCAGCTATGGGCTTGGAACGCTGAATCAGAATCTGCCGTCATTTCTGGTGCTGGCCCCTCAGATGCCTTACGCTGGCACACAGGTCTGGGCCTCGGACTTCCTTCCCGGTGCGCATCAGGGGACCCGCGTGTTTCCCGGACCGGAGCCCGTGGCCAACCTTGCTCGGCGAGTCTCGTCGTCCCGTCGCCAGCAGCTGGAACTTTCCACGTTGCAGATGCTGAACGCATCGCACCAGGAAACTCGTACTGACGACACGCAGCTGGCCACTCGCATCAGAGCCTTTGAAACGGCGTTCGGGATGCAGAGTGAGATGCCGGAGGCGCTGAATATGGCCGAAGAAACCGAGGACACTCTGCAGCTTTACGGCATGACGCGGGACACGAAAGACGGATTTGGCTGGCAGTGCCTTGCTGCCCGGAGACTTGTGGAGCGGGGAGTCCGGTTTGTGGAGCTGATTCATACGGGATCCAGTGGGAACTGGGATTCGCACGGCAACATGGCCGATCATGGACAACTGGCACCGCAGGTTGACCAGCCGATCGCCGGATTGCTTCAGGACCTGAAGCAGCGTGGCATGCTGGATGACGTGCTTGTCGTCTGGACCTCGGAATTCGGTCGGACTCCCTTCAACAACACGGCTGATGCGCCCGGGCGGGAACATCACAACTGGGCCTTCACCTCATGGCTGGCCGGAGCCGGCGTGCGGCGTGGTCATGTCCACGGCGCCACGGACGAACATGGCATCCGGGCTGTGGAACAACCTGTGCATGTCCATGATTTTCACGCCACGATTCTGCACCTGATGGGAATCGATCATGAACGATTGACGTGGCGTCACGGTGGCCGCGACTATCGCCTGACGGATGTTCATGGTCACATTATCCGCGACATCCTGACCTGACGCACCGGATACGTGAATTCATCTTCACTCGAATCAGGACTCGCATCAACGAACCAACAGCGTTCTGTCGCGGAGACGCTGATGGTCCTTATTGGCCCCGGCCTTGGGCGGTGACAGGCTCAGAGTTTAATCGGGAAAGAACCTGATCGTCAGCAAGCCCGGCAGGCCGCAACTTATGAACAATCCGCGTCCTCTCTGTCGGGATTGTGTCGGACCGCGTTCTGCAATTCAAAGTCCCTGAGAGGCTCCGGAGCAGCCGGTGGCCTTCGGACGACAGCATAGTACTCATCGCACAGGAGAATCCTGGAGGCAATCGAGGGGCCTGGCCAGCCTGTAGCCTCTGTCAGTGACATGTAGATTGTATCCAATCGACATTTTTGTGGACAAAATCCATTTGTGCACAGGCTCCAGCCCGGATAGACTCGCGGCATGCGGACTGCTGTTGCCACAGCAGACAGTGCAATTCAGTAAATTCTGCGGGAAGGTTGCCAAATGACGGCCACTCTGGAAACACCTGTCAGGACGATTGCCGACCAGGTATGCGATCTGCTCCGCAGCGAACTGCTGGCAGGCACCCACTTTTCCGGAAGTGCAATGCGTGAAGAAGAGCTGGCAGCGCGGTTCGGTGTCAGCCGGCATCCTGTTCGGAAAGCACTTCAGAAACTGGCGCTCGAAGGTCTGCTGAACGCCAAACCCAATCGCGGAATGGTTGTCGCTGCGGCGCTGACTGAGCATGTTCAGGGCCTGCTGACTCCGCTTCGCTGCCAGCTGGAACTTTACGCACTGACGCACGCGGCCGAAAAACTCAACGAAGCTCATCGTCACGCCTGGCAGGTCATCATCCGACGGATGGAACGCGCCGGAGAAGACCAGAACGCTCAGGAAGTCCTTGATCACGATATGGCATTTCATCAGCAGCTGCTGATCGTCGCCGGGCTCGAGGACATGCTGCCGGTCTGGCAGGGAATTTACGGCCGCATGCGGGACTATCATCGGGTCGGTAATTCGCAACTGGCCGATCTGCGATTTGTCGCCTTCGCCCATCGTCTGCTACTCAACAGCCTGTTCAGCGGGCGACTCAGCAAGGCGCGAGCAGACTGGGAATCACACCTGACAAATGGTGACTTCAACAAGCGGGCGCTGGCAGCCTGGCAGCGCCAGCGACGACTGGCCGAGAAAAAAGGATGACTCGCTGTGCTCAGGCATCTGCAAAACACGGCCACCGCAGTCATTCACGCCACCACACGGCTCCACCGCTGGCTCTGGCTGCTGCTGTTACTCCCCCTGCTCCGCGAATGCCCCAGTCCCGTCGTTGCTCAGGATCTTCCCCGACAGCTTCACCACTTCGAAGTCAGCATTCGACCACTGCTGCTCGCACACTGCGTGGAATGTCACGGGGCGAACCGTCAGGAATCCGGCCTGCGCCTCGACACGCGGCAGGGCTGGGAAAAGGGCGGGGATCGAGGTCCTGCTGTGGTTCCGGGACGTCCCGAAGAATCTCTGCTGATGCAGGCCGTCCGGCATTCCGATCCGGACCTCGCCATGCCACAGCAGCGGCTCAGTGATCAGGAAATTGCAGCGCTGGATCAGTGGATCCGGGACGGCGCAATTGATCCACGCGAGATTTCGGACGGCGGACCTTCCCCAATGCGTGCCGATCCCCGGACATTCTGGTCCTTCCAGCCTATCCGAGAGCCAGCGATACCGCAGGTGAGTCAGCCGGACTGGGTGCGGACGCCCGTCGATGCATTTGTACTCGCTCACCTGGATGCTCAGGGACTTCAACCAGCACCGCGTGCAGACGCACGCACACTGGTCCGTCGCCTCTGCTACGACCTTCTGGGACTGCCTCCTGCCCCGGAGCAGATTGCCGCCTTTGAACAGGATTCATCGCAGGCTGCATGGGAGCGTCTGATTGATCAGCTGCTGCAGTCGCCTCAATACGGTGAACGCTGGGGACG
>JBDKIW010000359.1:0-12951 GCA_039796955.1 Planctomycetota bacterium | reverse complement strand
AACAACCGCCATCTCCAGCGTCGGCGTCGCAGACTCTGCGGACGTGACGGAATCCACGGCAATGCCAAAGATCCGTCCGTAAATCAGGTAAAACGTGGGCACCAGCACCAACACCAGCACGGTGGACGTCATCAGGCCAAAGCACAGGCTGGCTGCCATCGGAATCACCAGTTGCGCCTGAAACGATGTCTCTGTCAAAATCGGGCCCAGTCCAGCAATCGTGGTCAAAGACGTCAGCATCACCGGACGAAAACGTCTGCCGCCGGCCTGCAGCACAGCCGTCTCCAGCGGGACACCGCTGCGCACCGCACTATTAATAAAGTCCACCAGCACGATGGAATCATTCACCACAATTCCGGTCAGGGCCACCAATCCAAGCGTACTGAACAGCGTCAGCGGGAGTCCCATGAACCAGTGCCCCAGAATAGCGCCAACTATTCCGAAGGGAATCACAGCCATCACCACCATCGGCTGACCATATGAGGTGAACTCCATCGTCAGCAGAACATACATGGCAATCAGAGCGACAAACAGACCGATCCCCAGACTGCGAACACTCTCTTCATCCTGCTCCTGCTGACCTTCCCAGCGAACCCGCAAGCCGGGGAACTTCTCCAGCAGACCTGGCATAAACTCAGCCCGCATGTCCGCCACGATTTCCTTCGCATTGCCATCCTTTTCGTTGATATCAGCGGAGATGGTGATTGAGCGTTTCTGGTCGATGCGATTGATTTCCGAATAGCCACGGCTGACAGTCACGTCCGCCAGTTCCGTAATCGGACGCTGAATCCCATCTCCCCCGTCCACCCGAATGTCTTCAAAGCGTGCCAGTGATTTGCGATCCTGTTCCGGATAACGCACCATCAGTTTCACTTCATGCCGTCCGCGCTGCAGTCTCATCACTTCTTCGCCATAGTACGCAGCACGAACTGTTCGCGCGATGCTTTCCAGCGGCACCCCCATGGCCACAGCCCGCGGTTTTTCCTTCAGCTGCAGCTCCCATTTTCCTGGCGTGGAGTCATCCGCGACGTCAAAGACGCCCTTGTAAGTCGCCAGCTTCCGCTTGGTTTCCTCAACAGCCTGCTCCAGCTGCCGCATATCCGAAGCCGCTGCCAGCAGTTTGAATTCAATCGGCTTGCCACCGGGGCCACGGGACTGCGAACCAAAGGTCAGTGTTTCCACGCCGGCAATCGCCCCCACCAGCTCGCGCCATTCCTGAACGACCTGCTCACTGGTCACGTTACGCAAACCCGCATCAACCAGTTCCGCGTAAACCGTCCCCGCATGACTGCCTTCGGTCGTCTGACCACCGCCGGGCGCATTGTCGCGAACGATTCCCACCATCCGGTGTGTCACCATCACCAGTGGTCTGTCCGGCATCGAGTACCGTGTGTTGATTGTCTGAATGGCCTGCTCAATGCGTTCCGTGGCCTCTTCCGTAATGCGACTGGGTGTGCCATCCGGGAAAATCACCGTCGAGATGACTTCCGGAGCATCGAGCTTGGGGAAGAAAATCGAAGGCACAGTGCCACTGGTCACCAGCGCCGCTGCCAGCAACAGAAAGGAAATGGCCAGACTGACGGTAATCGCAGAATGCCGCACGCTGAAACGAATCACGGGCTGATAAATCACGGCGATAAAGGTGTCCAGTGCCCAATTCGTCCCACGATTCAGCCACCCGGTCAGCGGTGATGGCTTTCCGGAATCGTGGGCAAGGTGACAGGGGAGAGCAAAACAGGCCTCCAGCAGCGAGATTGTCAGAATGGCAATCACGGCCAGCGGCATCACCGCAAAGAATTTCCCCATCACCCCCGTCACAAAGAACATCGGAACAAACGCGAACACGGTGGTTGCCACGGAAGAAAACACGGAAGGGACGACTTCGATCGTTCCGTCCATGGCCGCCTGCAGCGGTGTCTTGCCCATGGCGCGATGCGTGTAGACGTTCTCGCCGATCACGATGGCATCGTCCACAACGATTCCCAGCGCAATCAGAAACGAAAACAACGACAGCATATTCAGCGTCTGATCGAACTGCAGCAGGACCGCGCACGCTCCCAGCAGTGAAATGGGAATTCCCAGCGCCACCCAGAAGGCCAGCTTCAGGTCCAGGAACAGGGACAGGATCACAAACACCAGAATCAATCCCTGCATCCCGTTACGCAGCAAAAGATCCATCCGATCCCGCACTTCAATGGACGAATCCGCCCAGACGCTGAAGGCATACCCCGGCGGCAGCGTTTTTTCCCGCACATATTTTCGCACTGCATCAGACATGGCCAGCAGGTCTTCCCGGGAGGCCGCATTGACGTCAATCGCCAGACCGGGTTTCCCGTTGATACGGCTGATGGACGTGGTGTCCATGAATTCGTCACGCACCTGCCCCAGATCGGAAACTCGCAGTACCACACCATCGGGGCGAGTGATCAGTGGAATCGCCGCGATTTCCTCACCCAGAACGCGTTTGTCCTTGCCTCGCAGCAGATAGGTTTCACCCTGATCCCGAATCGTACCGCCCGGCAACTCCAGATTGCGCAGGCGAATACGTCGCGAGACATCTGCCAGAGTCAGCCCGTATTCCCGCAGTGTTTTTTCGGGAATCTCCACGTCGATCTGATACTTTCGTTCCCCGGCGATTTCCGCCTGCGAAATTTCCGGAATCAGCAACAGGTCATCCCGCACCTGTTCCGTGATTTCCCGCAGCTGCAGTTCTGCATCGGGTGCGGTGGAGTTCTCCTGGATCACGCCCACTGAAATGGCCTTATTCCGGAAGGTGATCTGCTGCACTTCAGGTTCTTCAGCCAGATCCGGAAAGCTGGGAATACGGTCCACCTGCGATTTGATTTCGTTCAGCACCTTCTGCACGCTGGGGACATCGCTCCGCACTTCAATTACGATATTTGCGGCGCCCTCCGCTGCCACTGATGTCACCTTCTTGATTCCGTCCACCGAACGCACGGCCTCTTCCACCTTCTGGCAGATTCCGCTTTCGACTTCGTCCGGACTGGCCCCGGGGTAGGGCACCGTCACCAGCACAATTTCCAGTTCAAACTGCGGAAACACTTCACGGCGCAGCATGAACGCCGAAATTGTCCCCACGATCAACACGGCCAGCACCACCGTGTTCATTGCCGGTGTGTTGCGAATGGCCCATTTGACAGCAGAACCAGTCATCGTGAGGACTCCCGGGAAAGCTCTTTCGCCGGAGCCGTCTTCTCCGGTGTTTTGGGGACAGTGTCTGCCGTTGCCTCGCGCTGAGTCACAGGCATTCCATCCTGAATGGATGCCAGCGGCGAGACCACCGCCTGATCTCCGTCAACCAGTGGAATTTCCAGGGGATGCACCAGCGCAAAATCCTGCTGCATCTGCACCAGCGAGACAGGCACCACACGCAGCCGACCGTCACGAATAAGCCAGACCTGCTGTCCTGGACGAATCGCCTCCGCCGGAATTCGGAACAACGGTACGGGTGCATCAATCGGGATTCGTACGGTCACGTACATCCCACTGAGCAAAGTCGGCGGAGTCACCGAGGCAGGCGTCCTGCCGGCTGCAGCACGTGGCCGCTCCGGTTCATTCACCACAACACGACAGGGAAACATGCGTGTAGCACGGTCCATTCCGGTGCCTTCATACCGCGACAGAACTCCTTCCCACACCGTCTCCACGCCCTCAAACTCAAAGGCCACTTCACAGGGCACCGCAGGGATCTGCAACGGATCAGACTTACGCTCAGACGAGCCCGGCTCTGGCTGGCTCTGCTGTTCCGACGTCGGCACCGGTTGCGCCAGCTCCCGGCGACTCTGCTGCCAGATCCACGCCAGTTCCTCGCCCTTCAGACTGCAACGCACTTCCATGCGACCGGAATCACTCAGCCGTACCAGCGGATCGCCAGGCTTGATGTAGTCCCCCTCTTCTCTGGCATCATCCACAATCCGCCCTGTGATCGGCGCGGTCACCAGACAGCGTTTCAGATCCAGCCGCGTCCGCTGCAATTCCACTTCGGCCAACCGCCGGGCGGCCTCTTTCGTACGACGGCTCTGCAGCAGCGAATTCAACTGATTCTGCTGCAACTGCAGAGCGTTACGGGAGGTGAGTTCCTGACGCGTGGCCGTGTCCAGTTCCACCTCCGATGTGGCTTTTCGGTCAAACAGCGACTGCACTCGCTGCAGGTGCTGCTTCTGCAGGGCATTATCTTCCTGTGCGATGGTCAACAGGGCCGTGACATTCTGCATGTCCACTTCCAGAGCCCGCAGCTCTTCTTCGGCCTGATTCAGCCGCGCGGTCAGCCGCTGTTCATCCAGCTGATAATTCAGCGGATCAATTTCAAACAGCACATCCCCCTGATTGACGAATGAGCCGCTGCGGCAGATTTCCGCCTTCTTCAACACCCGCCCGGCGACTTCCGCACCGACGGTCAGAGTTCTCCAGGTCGAGGCCTCGCCATCCACAGACACCTGAAATGGCTCCGTCCAGCGAGAAACTGTGGACACATCCACCAATGGAATCGCGGCCTGCTGACCACTTTTCGAAACGTCGGTGGGGACATCCGGCTTCGCACCAAAAAAGATCAGCCCAAAGACGCCGAGCCCCAGAATCAGGACCGACCCCACCAGGTTCAGAATAAAGTGCAGCACCCGCCCGGAGGATGACGTGGGACTGCCAGCAGAGATACCGCGGTCATCAGGAATCGTCATAAGAAATCACGTCCCATTGAGACGAAAAAATTCAATTACCTTGCGGGCAAAAAAAAACCGTTCAACCCAGCAAAATGTTCGCCCTCAGACTGCAAACCCTGAAACGAACAGCGCGTGCCCCGGAACACAGAACGTACTGTAGATTTTAGCGGCATTCCGCCTGCCGGCACATCGCCAAATCACGAATACCGAAGTCAAGCGAATTCCCAGCGGATTTCCAGAATACCGCGAAGCCGCCCGTTTCGGGGCAGATCCAACCCGCCGTCATCCAGTCGTATTCGTTTCCGCGTGTGGTGGGATTCTTTCGCAGAATAACAGTGAACGGGAGACAAATCCGGACTTTTAAGTCTGATTCCCCAGCGTTGAGACTGTTTCCCGCCAATTCCTCCTGCAGGAACGCAGCGCAGCGGCGACTTTGAAGCCCCCGGGATGGCGAGACCCTGTTCAACCAGAAGATTGTCGCGTTTCGCTCCGCCGAAACGTGCATCCGTTGTTCTCCGGCACACCAGCGAGCTGGGGGCAGCCTTTGAAACATCTGTGTTGGCTGATGCTCACCTCAATCGTGTTCGTCTCGGTGGGCTAACGCCGCACCGTTCGCCTTTGAGAGACGCCTCGCTGCCAACATCACCAAAACGACAAGGATCTCCCAGTTGTACATCGTTTCGCTGATCGCCCCCGGAGCCCCCGGGTTTCTCCAGCACTGGGACGCGGCCCCGAGTGCAGGGACATTCCGACAATGCGGGCCACCCCGAGGCGTTGCATGGCCGCAGTGAGAGCCACGTGGTCCTTATCAGGTGACCGAATCACCTCGTTTTTCTAACGAATTGCTCCATTTGAATTCCCCACGCAGCGTCAGGCTCATCATTCCCGTCGGAATCCCATCGCTAACAGTTGACGGATGGTTCCCGTTCGAAACAATGCCACGCGGGATACATTGCGTGGCAACCGGTGGTTGCCCACGTGAACACAGTGGGAAGAGGGAGCAGTCCGAGTGGCCGATCAGGAAAACAGAGGTAACTCCAGAAAACAGACCGCAGAGGATGTGCTTGACAGAATTCTTCGTCAGACATCTTCTAAGAAACTCGACGAGCTGACCCCGTTGATGCTGAAAGAAATGCTCAACAGTGATCTCGATATCATCTTCGATGAACCTCCCGCGCATCACGGCAGCTACTTATCCCGCTCTGAACGGCGGGCGATGGAGGCACGGCAAAAAAAGCAAAACCGTATTCCGCGCGATGCGACGCAGGTAGCCCCGGCTGCCCCAGAGGCGAAAGATCCACTTCGGCCACCAGCCGGCCCCCCCGCCGGCAGGGACCTGCTGGACGTCTGGCGACAATCACTTGGAAATGCGCTGAACAGCCACACCCGCCAGCAATCCTTCTGGAGTCCTTCTTCGCTCGAGAATTTTACCGTCGAGGCAACCAATTTCAGTTCGTGGGTCGATGTCACCTTCCGGTACCAGGGCAAGCACCTGCGTGGGTCGTTTTCACTCGACCACCGCACAAAAAAACTCGGGCTGATGTGCCAATGCGGTCACAGAAACCTCTGCGAACATACGCATCTCATTGTGACCGAGCTGCTGAAAATTGTAAAAACTCCCGGCACGCCGCTTGAGGAAGGGCTGCTGGGCAAGACGCTGCGGGAACGTGAACAGGAAAAAACGCTCAACATCCTGAAGTCCTTCACTGCGGTCGTAGCCCGCAACACCGAGCATTATTATGAGCGCCCCGGACAGGAGACTCAGCAAACGCCGTTACTCCGCTATGGCTGGAATCTCTCGTGGAAACCCGAGCTTAAACAGGCCAGCGCAGCGCTTCTGCCCGTGGAAATGCAGGAACGAAAAAACGGAGGTTGGACCAAAGGACGCGAGCTCTCGCTCGATTCCTTCCTCAGCACCGACGAAGCCAACTGGTCGGAACTGGATCGTAAAATCGCGTCAAAAATCAACACCTCCTCCAGCTGGCAGCCAACCAGTCTGTCAGTCCTTGAAGCGCTCGAACTCCTCGCCGATTCAGATTCATTTCTACTCAATAAAGAACCCGCCAGCATCTCGCTGGAGCCTCTCGAATTATTCGTCAACGAGGTCCCCGACGGTTTTCGACTGGAAACAACCGCTACCCGGCTGCTCAGCGCACATCCCGGGGCAGGGCAGGTTCAGATTGGATCCACCAATCGTGCCGTTCTGATTGTACTGCCCTCCGAACGCCGCGTCGTCGCGCTCAAAAGTCCCGGAGACAGCGCACAGATCACTCAGCACTTGAAGGAACACTCTTTCGTGCCAGCCCGTGCCGCTGAGGATCTGAGGCAGATCCTGCTGACACTCAGTAGCTCAATGCCCGTGCACCTGCCTCCGTCCATGGCCCCCATTGAAGAACAAGTCCCGTCTCGCCCCGCGCTGCTGATGCTGCTGCGTCCCAGTGGTGTGCTGGATATCAGCGTCGTCATGCGTGATCCATTTGAATTGATGGATTTCCCCGGCGAAGGCCAGGTTCGCAAAGTCATTCAGGAAAAACGAGGCACGGTGCATTACATCCGACAGACAACCGAAGAACTCCGCCTCGCTCGGGACCTCGTCACCACTCTGCAACTGGACCAGCAACAGCCGACCCGCGACTGGTCCTGGCGCATCAATCAGGGCGATGACATCAGCCGGATCCTGCAAACCGCCGGAGAACTCGTCGAACGTGGCGAAGTGGCCGTCATGTGGCATAAAGAATCCGCCAGTCAGCTGGACGTCATCGGACGTGTCTCGGCCCAGAATGTTCGCGTCTCCGTGGCCCGACAGCGCGACTGGTTCGGACTGGACGGCACCTGCACGCTCGGTGATCGCGAAGTTCCCCTGAAAGAATTGCTTGCCGCGGTTCAGGGACGCACCATGAACGGCCTGATCGAAGTCTCTCCCGGAAAGTGGGCTTCCATCGCCGATGACATCCGCCGCACACTCACCCGCCTCGCCGACGTCAGCATCGAAACTCGCGGCAAACTGCAACTGGATGCTTCCGCCGCTCCCGTGGTGTCACTGCTGGAAAAATCTGAAATCCAGCTGAAGGCCGACAAGCACTGGGAAAAGTGCCTGAAACGGCTGCAGGATGCCACCGACCTGACTCTTGATCCTCCCGCCGATCTCAACGCCAGCCTCCGCGATTATCAGACCGAAGGGTTCCGCTGGATGTCACGACTGGCTCACTGGGGCATTGGCGGTATCCTCGCTGACGACATGGGACTCGGAAAAACCATTCAGACGCTCGCCGTTCTGCTGACGCGGAAAGACACGGGCCCGGCACTGATCATCGCCCCCACCTCGCTGGGCTTCAACTGGCAACGCGAATGCGAACGCTTTACCCCCTCGCTCCGCCCAGTCCTCTTTCGCGAATCGGACCGTCCCGATCTGCAGAATCAGGTCGGCAATGGTGACCTTGTGATCTGCAGCTACGGACTGGCCCTCCGCGAAGTCGAACTGCTGAAGAACATCGAATGGGGCACACTCGTTCTTGACGAAGCTCAAAACATCAAAAACACCAACAGCAAAACGGCCGCTGCCGTCCGCAGTATCCCCGCCAACTGGAAAATTGCCCTCACCGGCACTCCCATGGAAAACCACCTCGGCGAACTCTGGAGCATCTTTCACACGGTCGCTCCCGGGGTCCTCGGTCCGTGGGAGCAGTTCCGCCGCCGCTTCGCCTCACCCATCGAGAAAGACCGAAACCCCGATCGTCAGGCAGCCCTCTCCCGCGTCATAGCACCGTTCGTTCTGCGCCGCTCCAAGGCCGAAGTACTCCGCGATCTGCCCGCACGTACAGAATCCAATCTGCTGGTCGATCTGACACCCGCAGAACGCAGCCGCTACGACAAAATGCGACTCGCAGCCGTGACAGAACTCGATCAGATCGGCGGCGAAGAACTCTCTCACGATCAGCGTTTCAAAATCCTGCAGATCCTGACTCGTCTGCGACAGCTGGCCTGCCACGTCGGACTTGTCGACGAATCCTGGAAGGACTCGTCGTCCAAACTGGACCTCCTCCTCGAACAACTGCAGCAACTGAAGGAACGTGGCAGCCGCCCACTCATCTTCAGCCAGTTCACCTCTCACCTGGATCTGATTCGCAAGGCCTGCGAAAAAGCCGGCATCACCTTCCAGTACCTTGACGGACAAACCACGCCGTCCCAGCGGCAGGAACGCGTCGAAGCCTTCCAGCGCGGCGAAGGTGATGCCTTCCTGATTTCACTCAAAGCCGGCGGCACCGGTCTGAATCTCACCGCGGCCGATTACGTCATTCACATGGATCCCTGGTGGAATCCCGCCGTCGAAGATCAGGCGACCGACCGTGCCCACCGCATCGGCCAGACAAAACCGGTCATGGTCTACCGCATCATCGCACGCGGCACCATTGAAGAAAAGATTCTGCTGATGCACGGCGAAAAACGTGACCTTGTGGACAGCGTCCTCACCGGCGCCGATACCGCCGCTCGACTGTCCACACAGGACCTTGCAGATCTGATCCGCCGGGGCGTTTGACCCCGTCGCACCACCCATCATGAAAAACCACAAAGACCTGGTAGTCTCGGAGAAATACACAGCACAGAACAGCTCCGCAGACTTCCACGGTCAGCGTGCGTAAACCCTGAGATTTCTTCGGATTCTCCCGGGCAATCTCGCTTTTCCACCTCGACCTTCTGTATGGTTCCAAAAGAATCCGCAGGGATTTCACATTCGGAAAGCACAGGGGTTCCTGAACAACACCGCGTTCACGACGAAAGTCGGTTCTGCCGCGCGGGGGGTGGAGCAATAGCGATGACAGGCACAATTCGGCTGGTGCTGAGTTTTCATAATCATCAGCCAGTGGGCAACTTCGATGGCGTGTTCGAGCAAGCCTGCCAGGACGCCTATCTGCCGTTTCTGGACGTCATGCAGGATTACCCGGAAATTCCATTTGCACTGCATCTCTCCGGCAGTCTTTTGGAATGGCTGGAAGTCCACAAACCCGACTATCTCGCCCGCCTGAAACAGATGGCGTCCTCCGGACGTCTCGAAATCATCGGCGGCGCATTCTACGAACCCATTCTGGCCAACATCCCCCGCCGCGATCGCATCGGACAGATCCAAAGCTACTCCAGACACCTGAAGCAGGTGTTTGGCACCGACGTCCGGGGAATGTGGCTCCCGGAACGCGTCTGGGAACAATCCTTCGCCGCTGATATCGCCGCCGCCGGAATTCAGTACACGATCATTGATGACTACCACTTCCGTTGCGCCGGTCTTCCCGCGCAGGAACTTTACGGTTACTACGTCACGGAAGATGAAGGACGTCTGCTGTCCGTCTTTCCCGACAGCGAACGCCTGCGCTACCTGATTCCGTTTTCAAAACCACAGGAAGTCCTGCAGTACCTCCAGGAAATCGCCGCAAAATTTGAAAACCCCGTACTCGTCTTCGGCGATGACGGCGAAAAATTCGGTTCGTGGCCCGAGACTGCTAAACACGTTTATGAAGATCGCTGGCTGAGGGATTTTCTGGATCTGCTGAAAGCCAATCAGTCCTGGATCCGGATCACAACGCCCTCCGAAGTCCTCGACGAAGTCACCCCCACCGGCCGCATTTATCTCCCCGATGCCAGCTACCGCGAAATGACCGAATGGGTGCTGCCACCGGACGCGCAGAAGGAATTCGTCACTCTGACACGTCAGAATCCGGACGATCCGGACTGGCAGCGACTGGTCCGCTTCACACGCGGCGGCTACTGGCGCAACTTCCGGACACGCTATCCGGAAAGTAACGAAATGTACGCCCGGATGATCGGCATCAGCAACCGCCTGGCGCGACTGAAAGCCACCCCACTGGCCTCACAGGAACACGAAGAACTGCTCAGACAGGCCGAACAGCATCTGTATCGCGGACAGTGCAACTGCCCCTACTGGCACGGTGCCTTCGGCGGTCTGTATCTGCCGCATCTGCGCAATGCCATCTACAGTGAGTTGATCAAAGCAGATACGCTTCTGAATCAGATCACACATGTGGATCCCGCCTGGGTCGATGCCGAAGTCGGAGACCTCAATCTTGATGCACGGCAGGAAGTCCGACTCAGCAATCATCGCCTTGCTGTTTCCGTGGCACCAGCCTGCGGTGGTCATATCTATGAACTCGACGTCCGCACCAATGCCGTCAATCTGCTGGCCACACTGAATCGTCGGCCGGAACCTTACCACCAGCGCATCCTCGATTATGTGGCCACCGCAGGTCAGCTGGACGACACCGAACTGGCCGCCATTTCCAAAGAGGTCAAGTTCAAGCAGCCTAACCTTGATCAGCGGATCATTTACGACAAGTGGCCTCGCAAGAGTCTCGTCGATCTGTTTCTGCAGCCACGGCTGACGCTGGAAGAATTCCGCAAGGGCAACGGAGTGATCGGTGATTTCGCCACGGGCGTCTATGAAGCCGGACTGCGCAAGGGTGTCCAGAAGATCGCACTCGACATGCGCCGCTCAGGGCGAGTGACCGATCTGACGGGCGAAATTCGCAAGGTGCTGATCATCTCGGCAGATCGCCCGGGTGAATTGCTGATTCAGTACCAGATCTCCGGATTCCCCACCGGACTGCCATTCCACCTCGGTATCGAACTCAATTTTGCCGCGATGCCCGGTTCTGCCAGCGACAGGTATTTCTACGATGGGCACGGAACTCGCCTCGGAACTCTCGACACTGCTCTGAATCTGATCGACACCGACCGCCTGAATCTGGTGGACGAGTGGCTGGGGATGGACGTCAGCGTCGAATCCACTCAACCCGCCGGTTTCTGGACTTTTCCCATTGAAACCATCAGTCAGTCGGAAGGGGGCTTTGAAGCGGTGCATCAAAGCGTCTGCGTCGTACCACACTGGGAATTTGTGATGCCTCAGGAAGGTCCGTGGACCACGGAACTGCGAATCGTCCTGGACACCAGCATCGCTCGAGCACGGCAGCTGGCGAATACAGCGAAGACAAGACGCCCTCTGGTGGATCCCGATGAGATTTCCCCGGTGTCGGTTCGCATTTGAACGGTGGATGGGACTGCGGGGACGAATGGGACTGAGGGGACGGATGGGACCGAGGGGACGGATGGGACCGATGGGAGCGAGAGCAGCCCATGGGGATGCAGGAACGCGCCTGGTTCGTTACACTTTTGTGCTGCATTCCCCTGGTCGCTAAAACGCCGCCCCCTGAACACTGTCAGGAAACTTCTGCAGATGACCACACCGGACAACGACGCAGCGCGTCGCCACTACTGGGCTGAACAACTGGAAGCTGGCTACGAACTCGTTCGCCGCATACAGAGCTTCCCTGTTCAGGAATGCTGCGAACCTTTCGGTTCCCTGAAAGACGAAGCCGCCGCCGCAGGCGTGGAAATGCTGTTCTCCGACACAAAAATTGCAGGTACGCTGGAACGCGTGCACTGGATTCGCCGGGGACTGATCCCGGATGTCCTGGCCATCGGCCGAGCCATGAATCAACGTGGCTGGATCCTGAAAATCGAAGACGGCTATCGCTCTCTGCAGATGCAGAAACAACTGGGCAGCAAGCCGGAAATCTTCGATGCGATTCTGAAAAAATGCCTCTGGGAAAATGGAGGCACACTCCCCGCCCCCGATGTGTTGTTCCGACGCGGCTCGGTGCTGGTTGCCAATGTCCCCAAAGTCGGCACCCACATGTCGGGAACGGCCATTGATATTTCAGTCTGGCGGCGTGATGATGGCACCGAAGTCTGGCGTGGAAATCACTACCTGGAAATGAGCGAACGCACGCCCATGCGGTCGCCATTCGTGGAACCGGAATTCGTCGCCAATCGACTTGCCATCACCGAGATGCTGGAACAGCACGGCTTCATGCATTTTCCGTTTGAATTCTGGCACTACAACAAAGGCGATGCTCTCGGACACATCCTCAGTCACATCCCCGGGGCTGCGAAATACGGTCCGGTACACTGGGACCCTTCCAGCAACACGGTGGAACCGATTGAAAATTCCGACCAGCCACTGCGCCCGATTCCGGAAATCCAGCAGGAAATCCTCGCCGCCGTCGCCCGACTGAACCAGCAACAATAATCAGCGCCGCAGAGCACTTGCTCTCCCCGAACCACAAGCATCATTCGGCTCAGATGGAACTTCGCCCTCCCGGAATATGGGCCATTCCATCTCATCCCATCTCATCCCATCTCATCCCATCCCATCCCATCCCATCCGTGTTTTCGGTGTCCATCCGTGGTTCAAAGACACGCACGC
>JBDKIW010000358.1:0-6264 GCA_039796955.1 Planctomycetota bacterium | reverse complement strand
TCATGCTGCTGGGCAACATTCATAGTGGAGAATGTGACGGCAAAGAAGCCCTGCTGATGCTGGCCAGAGAGTTGGCGATGACTCCGCAGCACCCATGGCTGAAACAGCTCGTGTTGATCATCGTGCCGAACTACAACGCCGATGGCAATGATCAGATGGCCGTCACCAATCGCCCGGGGCAGATCGGCCCGCTGCGAGGCATGGGAACTCGAGAAACAGCGCAGGGCTTCGACCTGAATCGCGACTTTGTCAAACTGGAAACACCGGAGGGGCAGGCACTGGTGAAACTGATTGACCAGTGGAATCCCCATGTCTTTATCGATTGCCATACCACCAACGGATCCATTCATCGTTATCCGCTGACCTATGACATTCCCCACAATCCCGCTGTTTCCGAATTGCTGCGTAATTTCCTGCGGCAGCAAATGATGCCGGATGTGGGCACCAGAATGCAGGCCGCGGGATTCGACACGTTCTATTATGGCAACTTTGCCCGCGAGCACACGCGCTGGGAATCCTTCGGGTTTGAGCCTCGTTACAGCACCGAATACCTCGGCCTGCGTGGTCGCATCGGTATCCTCGCAGAATCCTACAGTTACGCAGACTACAGGACTCGGGTGCTTGCTTCACGTCAGTTTGTTCGGAATTGCGTCGAATCGACGATCCAGCGGGCAGCCGAAATCGCTTCGTTACTGAACACGATTGAACAGCAGGCAGCAGCCCCGCAGCGAAGTACGCCCCCCGAATCGCTCCCGCTGAACGCAACCGTACAACCGTATCCGGAAAAAGTCATCGTCAAGGGACGAGTCCCGGGAACCGACGATCCTCAGGATTACACGGTGGAATTCTGGGGCCGCTACGAGCCCACAGTGCAGGTACCACTCCCGTATGCGTATGTCATTCCGAATGCTGGCCAGAACATCATGGACAACCTGGCAAACCACGGTGTGCAGATATCGCGATTGACGATGCCCGCTCGCCTGTCGGTCAAAGCCCGTACCGTGACCGCGATCAGAAAAAATCCGACCGCCTTTCAGAAACACCACATGATCCAGCTGGAAACGGACGACCACGACGAAGAGCGAGAATTCCCGGCGGGAACCTGCATTGTTCGCACCAGTCAGCCACTGGGACGACTGGCCGCATGGCTTCTGGAGCCGCAATCCTGTGACGGCCTGGTCACATGGAACTTTTTCGATGGTGTGCTTCAGGAAGGCACACAATTCCCCGTTTACTGTCTGATGTTACCAACAGACATCACCACCGAAGTGATCACTGCAAGCCCCTGAGTCTTCGACCATGCGGCGTGGTGAAACGAGCCCGCGGTCCGAGCCACCGGAAAGGCTCACTGTGGCTCGGGATTCTCTGAGGTGTCCGTTTTCTTTTTCGTGCCCCGAAGTCGAATCCCGGGAAAGGATTCGGAGCCGTCCGCGTCCATTGGCTTCTCCTGCGGCCTCGACTCCCTGATGGATTTCGGCTTGGCCGACACCGCTTCTGCGTCGTCGCCCTCCGCCTGCAATTGCTGGATGCGAAAGAGTTCACTGTCAGTGCGAATGTAAAGCGAGTTGCCGGCGATCGCGATCGATGACAACGTGGTCCCGCTGAGTGGGTTTCTGGCAAGCAGTTGATACTCATCACCCACCTGCACAATCGTGGTCTCTCCGGATTCGTTCAACAGGAACAATCGCCCTTCGGCACAAACCGGCGATGCTGAATAATTTCCCCCGACGCGTCGTTTCCAGACCAGGTCTCCGGTCCGGGCCATGAAACAGCACAGAATTCCGGAATCGCTGATTGTGTACAACTGGTCGCCGACAAGAATCGGTGTCGGATTCAACGGCACGGCCTGGGTTGATTTCCATCCGACAGCGTCGCCTGAGACCTCACCACGTGTCTCCGGTCGGATCGCCACAAGTTCCGGGTCATCATACCCGGTACAGACAAAAACCAGCCCCTGCCCGAACACCGGACGAGGAACGACAGAATAGCCCTGCGTTTGATAACTCCAGAGCTCAGCACCGTTTGCCGGATCGTAGGCGACGATCCCGTTTCCTCCGGGACAAATCACCTGCTTGCCGCCCTCCACATCGATGACCAGCGGTGTGGCATAGGAATGCTGACCATCGCGAACACTTCGCCAGCGTTCCTCTCCTGTCGTGACATCCAGTCCCACAACGAACTGCGGAGCCCCCACATTCGGTAGAGTATACGTGCCGTAGAAGGATTCTTTGTGACCATCACACACAAGAATCAGCGTCTCATCCACCACCACCGGACTGCTGCCCGGTCCGTGATGGTGATAATACGGAAGCGTCTTACGCCACAGGACTCGCCCGTCCAGGTCCGTCGCCAGGGTTCCGTGTGCCCCGAAGTGGGCAATGCAGCGGTCACCGATCACCAGCGGAGTTGGTGTCGCGTGGCTGTTCTTGCGATGAATCTGTCGAAAATCACCGGGCTGAAAGGCCATCACGTCCCACAGAGAGTCACCCGTGTCTGCATTCAGGCAGAGCAGGTGCAGGGAGCCGTCCTTCTCAATCGCCGTGGTTAACCAAAGCCGATTTCCCACGATCACAGGAGACGAATGCCCTGTGCCGGCAATCGCTTTCTTCCAGGCCACATTCGTCTGCAGATTCCACCGCAGGGGCAGACCAGTTGCCGGACTGAGCCCCTGACGCGCACCTCCCAGAAACTCATTCCAGTCGCTGTCCGTGTCGACACTCGCAGCAGGTGCCGTCGTCAGGGTCTCCGGCAACGCCTGAAAACCCGACAGTTGTGCTGCGGTCGACACGATCCACATCAGCGTCAGCAGGTTCATGGATGTTGGCATAGCAGGACCTGCTGGAGACGGGGAAAAGGCTTGGGGAATTTGTGATGTCGGGATGGTGATCATCAGGAGGCTCGGCAACGGAGGGCGGCGCCGGCCAAACCGCAAAACACGATGTGGGAGGGCGCGGCTCCTGCCAAGCCGCAAACAACGATCGGCTCAGATGGAACTTCGCCCTCCCAAATCGCAAACACACCGTGGGAGGGCGCGGCTCCTGCCAAGCCGCAAACTCGCACGGCTCAGATGGAACTTCGCCCTCCCAAGCCGCAAAACTCGTACGGCTCAGGTGGAACTTCGCCCTCCCACGCCGCAAACTCGTACGGCTCAGGTGGAACTTCGCCCTGCCAAGCCGCAAACAACGCACGGCTCAGATGGAACTTCGCCCTCCCAAATCGCAAACACACCGTGGGAGGGCGCGGCTCCTGCCAAGCCGCAAACTCGTACGGCTCAGATGGAACTTCGCCCTCCCAAATCGCAAACACACCGCGGGAGGGCGCGGCTCCTGCCAAGCCGCAAACAACGCACGGCTCAGATGGAACTTCGCCCTCCCAAACCGCAAACCAACTTCACTCGGGAATCGAATAGTACAACGGCAGTTCCAGTGCATCTACCTCTTCAATACGACGTTCCGATGTCAATTCCGGGTGCAACTGAAAGTCTTCGATCGTCAATTGCACTGTCTCACCCGCACGTCGATTCGCACGCTGCTGCACAGTTTTGTCCAGAATACCCCACTCAGCGACCAGAATCTCGGGAACATCCAGTCTTCCCGAAACCTGGCGTTCGATGCGGTAATGATGCACCACGAGGGCACGACGATACGGTACGATTGTTCGCGGATCAGGGATGGTGGAGGACTGCACGCAGGTGGCTCGCACAACACTGCGATCGGGAACTGTCCGCTGCCGCAGTATCCCCTGCCTGAGCGCCGCCAATTGCTGAATCTCCCCGGATTCCAGGACTCGCTGATAAACAGCGACGGCCTCCACGGCACCCGGCCAGCCAGGACCGGTCTTGCGACCGTCACCAAACATGAGCATCGGGAATTCTGAAAGATCAGCGAGTCCACCGGACACGGGAACGCGCTGCACCTCGCGCCCGTTCAGGTAACACACCCATTCCTCCGGATCTGACGTCAGCACCAGATGCTGCGGCTCATTCGGAACCACCGTCGCAAGGGCGATCGTCTGCGACGCATTCCTGTCGGGGCCCGGAATCGTGACCACAATCTGGTCACGATTCTGTACCAGCAGAGATCGCACGGCGTCTGCGTCGAAGGAATTCCCTGATGAGGATTCCGTGGTCATCGCCACGATACCTGCCGTTCCCGGAACGCGGGCCTTACTCGCCGTAATGGTCGCCTCCAGCGTCCACACGCGGGACTTCTGAAAAGCCTCGCGACGAACATCATCCAGAGGATCGCTGAGAAAAAAACCGCCCGTACACTGCATCTCAAAGGAACGACCAAACACCGCCTGACCATAAGGCTCCACACGACAACGCACGCCCGGCAACGTGGATGTCTCCGGAAGCGTGTTCTGCGCTCGGTTGTTTTCCCAGGCAAACAGCAGTCCAGTTTTCACCAGAGGCCACTCCGGCGTCGATATCGCAGGACTCATCGCGTCCGTCACAGTCAGGACATTTTCAGGGATCGAGTTTTCCTCGCCATTTTGAATCCAGACATCGGGATGAAAATCGCCACGCTGATTCGACGTCACCTGCCCCCACGCTTCCACATCCCGAAAGTCTTCGCGAAACCGCCCCACAAAGACCTCCACTTCGGGCCCGCCTCCGGCGATTTGATTCACAGGCGAAGCGACCTTGTAAGGCCCCGTCATGCAGAAGAAACGCGGATGATTGGACCAGCGGGGATGAAAAACTTCGAAAGAAGCCGTCCCGGGCGCGGTGTTCAGCGGAACCTTCCAGCCATCCTGAGACTTTGGTGGATACAGGTACAGGTTGCGATGCGGCCCGTCAAACACCCAGCACAAGCCGCTGTCATCCGGAGCCAGTGACGCCCAGCACCCATCAGCCCGCTTGCGAACACTCTGCCGCTCCAGATCCAGTGTGCCCCCATGCGGCCAGGGAAACTCACCCGCCGCCATCAGTCCGCTGCGCGACAACTGAAAATTGTCAGGGCTGATCTCCGTGCGATCCCAGACCACTTCCTCACTCCCTGTACCGTCCAGACGGAGGCGTCGGAGTGATCGAAAGTTGAAGCCATCACTGCGTCCCACCTGAGTGGCGACGTAAACCCAGGTGAGCCCGGTGTCCGGTTCCTTCCAGACCTCCACTGCGAACCCCTTTGCCAGTCGGCGCAGTCCCGTTCCATCCCAGTTGACGACCCAGCACTCCCGCCGCTGCCGGTCTGAAAAAACGATCTGCTGCCCATCCGGCGTCAACAGCGGCTTCGAATAGTTCCGCAGCTCAGTGAGAACCGGACGTTCTCCGCGGCCATCCTGACTGTCCAGGGCCATTAATCGCAAATTGCGCCCAAGCAGAATTGTGTCCGCGTTTTCGGGACTAAGATCCTGTACCCAGACCACTCGAGTGTGCGACCGCGTCAGAGATGCCAGGTCCTCACCCATCGAAATCACGAACCACTGACTCCAGACAAGCAGTCCTGTCAGTGCCGAACATGGCCAGTACCGGACACGCGGACTCATGGCTTCTTCCCATTTCCTTATCCAGGGCATGAAGTTCGTGCTGCATTTTTTCAGCAGTCTGTATTACTATCAGCCGAGCAACTTACTGGTCTTGATTTCTCAACCACCACATGTCGCTGAAGCCGTTTCCGGAAATTATCTCGTGGACCGCCGGTAGTGGCAATACATCGTTCAGAAAAGGGGTTGGCGTTCAGAAAAGGGGTCAGGAACCAATAGCCAAACGGCCCGAAGGGTGCTTCGCACTATTGGTTCTTCGCGGTCAGAAAAGGGGTCAGGAACCAATAGCCAAACGGCCCGGAGGGTGCTTCGCACTATTGGTTCCTGACCCCTTTTCTGCCCCCTGACCCCTTTTCTGAACGCCTGTCACAGAAGTCATCACACATGGTCTTCAGTTCGCACATTTTTCTGTACGGTTTTCTGCCACTGGCACTCAGCCTCTGGTTCATCACCCCGCGCCGCGCGCAGCACCTGGTTCTCAGTCTGCTCAGTTACGTCTTTTACGGTTGGGCCAACCCGCTGTTCGTGCCGCTGATGATTTTCTCCACAGCCCTCGATTACCTCAGTGGGCTGGTGATTTCCGGACAACGTCCCTCCGGGTTTCTGTGGTCATCTAAGGCACAACAGCGTGACCAGACGGCGCGGCTCCTGCCAAGCCGCGAACATTGCACCGGCTCAGGTGGAACTTCGCCCTCCCAAATCGCAAACACACCGCGGGAGGGCGCGGCTCCTGCCAGGCCGCAAACATTGCACCGGCTCAGCTCGGCCTCACAGAAA
>JBDKIW010000357.1:0-14163 GCA_039796955.1 Planctomycetota bacterium | reverse complement strand
GGCAGGTTCACGGACGTCACCCGTGCTCAGACACCGATTCATTGTGATCAGCCCGTTTTAACGCAAGGTCTCAAGGACTTGCGCTCACACATGACGTCGCGTTGCGACTCGGAAACTTCGTACTGTCGCGTAACCTCGGATTGGCATCCGAGGCTTTCACATGCCGTCGCGTCGCGACTCTACAACTCGCACAGCGCGTGTCGATTGAATTGCGAAGCAATGCCATGCAACAGCCTCGGACACCAGTCCGAGGTACGGTCCAACGGAAACGTTGGAGTTGCGAAGCAACGGCTTACGTGCCCGCCATGGTGCGATCACCGCAAATCGGATCACAGTTTCAAGCATGTGCAACGGGACATCCGGGCAGGTCGACTCGTGTCGCCCCGTTGGGGTTTTGCGCAGTTAACACGCTGCATTCCACGGGTTGACCGGCCATGGCGACATCCTGTCGCCGCTCCGCGGCTGAATCGCAAAACATGGGGCTTGCGGGCCGGCTAACCCGGGCCCAGCCATCCTCGTGGTCGTGCTCGCCGAACCAACAACAGCAACTCCGATTTCGTGTGTTTCGTGTATTTCGTGGTTCAACAACATCCCCATTCCATCCGTGGGGATCTGTGTTCATCCGTGGTTGAAAAAACATCCATCGCGATCCGGGATTGCGGCTCAGATGGAACTTCGCCCTGCCTGAAAATTCGCATCCGATTCCATCCGTGGTTTCAACAAAAAGTTCGCGAGAGGAAAAACGGGGCCATCCATCTATTCTGAACAGTCACAAGTCAATGCCTCAGAGTATCTTGCGTCGATAAACCTATGCATTTACACAACGGAAGCTGCAGGATTTGACGGGCTATCTGCGACGCCGGTGGAAACGAACGTCTCCAACGCAGACTGCTGATCACAGAGCAGACCGCCCCCCGCAATCCTTCGCTCTCCAATCCGTGTTCCTCCATGGCTGAAAAACCAGTTTACGCCCTGGTCCCATTGGCAATACCGCGGAGCTCAAACCATCGCAGTTTATTTGCGTTCGAAATCCGACCGCGAGGTGATGTTGGCGTAAGCGAATCAGAACGGACGTTTGTTTTGGCTGATCTGCCGTTGCCAAACCCTGATCCCAGTTTGCAACTCACAAGCCTTCCATCGCGGTTTGCGTCAGCGACCATGCCAGAAGTCAGGCGAACGCGATGTGTGTGCCACGGCCACGACGGTAATCCCGTCCCCGAACACGCGAAAAATGATCAGAAATGGAAACCTTCGCAATTGCACATACCGATGAGATTCGTCAAGTGCTGGAAACTGCTCAGGTCCAGCTGCGATACGCCGAAGTGCACTGTCAACTTCCGCATCGAATTGAAGAGCGATCTCCGGACTTGCAGAGGCGTAGTACCGCAGAGCCTGTGTGAAATCAGCTTCAGCAGCAGAACAAATCTGAACCGATTTCATCCATCCAGTCCAGCTGCTTTGCGAGCCCTTTGCCGCACCACATCCCAGTCTGCAGTTGGCATCTTTCCCTGATCAATTTCGGCGCTGCGGCGGAAAACTTCGGTCACCCACGGGGCGGACGGAGAAGCCCAATCGTCAGGGGATACCTCATCCCAGATCAAAGGAATCAGCCGACCGCGATCGGCCCCTGGAAGCTGTCTGACAGCGGCTAAGATTTCTTCGATAGTAGACATTCCCAAATTGTAATGGGCGATGATTGAAACGCAAGAGGTTTCCCCCCGAACTCAGCTTGCTGCCGCCGGCGAGTCCGCGAGAACTGAAACTGGCGAAACCGGGGCCATTCATCTGTCTGTCACGGTCACAAGTCCTGTTTTCGAAAACCTTTGCGTCGACTGATTCGTGCGTTGACACGGCAGGCAATGCCGCATTTTTACGCCTGGCACCAATCCGTGCTCCTCTGTGTTCATCCGTGGTTGAAAAAGCCCCATCCACAGGTCCGACGCCAGAATCAAGGGCGTCAAACCCGCCCAGTCGCCGATCCGCTGTGGTGAGTCCGTTTTCAACGCGAAACCGGGGCCGCGAAACCGGGGCCATCCATCTATTCTGCACGGCCACAAGTCGTTGTTTCAAATAAACTTGCGGTCAAATCCGGGCCAGCCAACCACTGCGTCGTGGTTGCGAAAACATGAAATGACTATGCTCTGTCAGATCCCCAAACGGCTTCCGCATGGCCGACGCTCAGGGTGCTGTACACTGCTGATCGTCTTCGGACAACTGCCTGTCTTCAATTCACATTCAACTGCAATCCGCTGTTGATGATTTCCTCGCGTTTTCGCTGAAACTCCTCCGGAGTTATCGCTCCGCTGTCGAGAGCTTCCTTCAGGTCGACTAACTGCCTGCCCACAGTTGGTGCTGATACAGTTGAGGATGTCCGAATAAATGGCAGAAAACAGCCAGGCAACTGAAACACCAGCAACAGTAGCGCTATCATCCTGATCGCTTTACGCATGGAACATCCCCAATCCCTGGACCGTGTTTCCATCATGCCCAGAGGGCACTGGTTTTAAAAAATAGGAACTTTACTGATTTTTGTCAATATCGTCGCTTTCCGGAAAAAAACACTTCATAACGAATCGAAAAATGTCGCGCCTGTATTGATGTGGTTTAGCATCCGGGTTTATGGTGCCTGAGAGAACAGTGAGGGGGGCTCAAACCGGGGCCGTCCATCTATTCTGCACAGTCACAAGTCAATGCCTCAGAAAATCCTGCGTCAATGAACCTATGCATTTACACAACGGAAGATGCAGGATTTGACGGGCTATCTGCGACGCCGGTAGACACGAACGTCTCCAACGCGGACTGCTGATCACAGAGCAGACCGCCCCCCCGCAATCCTTCGCTCTCCAATCCCTGTTCGTCTGTGCTCATCCATGGTTGAACAACACGTCCAATCTTCAATTCCAGTTCCCGTATCACGAACTCAAATCTTCGCAGATGATTTGCCGATTTTCGGTGGCGGGTTCATGTTCAACACCGGTTTCCAGCCAGGGATGCCAACACCTGCCGTCGCGTTGCGACTCGGCAAATTCACTCTGCCTCTCTTCCTCGGATTGGCATCCGAGGCTATCACCTGACGTCGCGTCGCGACTCAACGGCATGCGTGCCGCCAATCAGCACTCGCAACACTTCATATCGCGGTTTCGAGCACGAGCACGGTAATGGGAATGGGAATGGTCTCCCGGCTCGCGGCGCGCGGCTCGAAACCTTCCGGGCGCAGCGTAGCGAACTGGCTACGCACTGCATGCCGCCGCCCTCCGATCACCTGACTTCGGCTATTCAGGGGTTAACAGGTGGGTGGGATAGTCCACCTGCACCATATACAGACCCTGCGCAACAGCCGTCATGCCGGCAGCAGAACGATCCAGTGATTCAATCACCGTTCGCAAATAGTCCACAGGACGTTTTCCTCGTCCAATATCAATCAGTGTGCCCACGATTGACCGCACCATGTTGTACAGAAATCCATCGGCCATCACTTCAAAGACAACAAACGGTTGCCCCGTTTCTTCCGGGCGGCCATCGACTGACCAAGGACTGACATTCTCCGCGGAATGCCCCATCGCTGCCACTGCCCCCCCGCCTTCCGAAGAATCGGCCATGGCACGCCCGCGATGAGAATGGCCGGACCATTGATGGGCGGAATTCCAGAGTCCCCAGCCCGAGCTGCGATAGACGGTGGCTTCCATGATCGTGCGAACACTGGTTTCCTTGTTCGGAAACTCCTTCTCGAAACAGCGGAAGTCTTGACGCCCCAGCAGATATCCCACAGCCTCCTGCATACGCTCCGCCTGCAGGCGAAATCGACAGGGAGCACTGTACCGCCGCAGAAAGGGCGGGCAGATTCCGGCGTCATGAATGACGTAACGATACCGTTTGCGAATGGCAGAGAACGTGGCATGAAATCGCAGCGAGACCTCAGCCGCCGAAACAATCGTGATGTCGTCGGGAAGTGCCGTCTGCAGTGCCGCTGGAATATTCCGGACAGGGATCCGGCTTAACGTATAAAAGTTGGCGACCTGCCCCAGCGCATGGACCCCCGCGTCGGTCCGGCCGGCGCAGTACACACGCCGCTGTTCTCCCGTCAGCCGGACAATCGCCGCCTCCACGCAGGATTGCACAGAAACCCGTTCCGGCTGCACCTGCCAACCCGCGTAGTCCGTCCCATCATAGGCGACCGTCAGCATAATATTGCGCGTTCCGGCCGGTGCCTGCCGAGCCTCAAAGGGCAGTAACTCAGGCTTCTCAGGATCGGAGGCCGAGGCGTCGCGGGAAGTCATGGAGCCCCACCTGCCTCACCAGCCACGTCACCCCTCGAAACCGTACGAATCCTTGTGACCAGCAGCCCCCCGCACAGAATCAGACAGGCCCCGAGGAAGTACGGCATCGATGTGGAAATGTCCAGCAGGGCAATTCCCAGCGCCGGCCCGAAGATTCTGGCCAGTGACGAAAGGCTCTGCCCCGTCCCCAGTACCGCGCCCTGCTCGTCACGGTCAGCCGCCAGAGACAACAGGGATTGCAGCGACGGCGTTACCGCGGAGAAGCCAATCACCACGACCGGCAGAATAAACCAGAGGGCTGCACCGGGCAGAACTTTCAGTCCCGTCAGCCCGATGAGCGTGAACCCAATGGTCATCAATAACACACCGCTGAGCGCCATCCGCAACTCGCCCACTTTTGGCAAGAGTCGTCGCACCAGCAGTCCCTGCCCCAGCGACAGCACAAAGCCCACATAGGCGTACAGCACATAATTCCAGCGACTGCTGTATCCAAATTTCTGAGTCAGCAGTGACAGTGTGCTTTCAAACTGCGCAAAGCCGAAGGTGGTCACAAACACGGCCCCCAGAATGACTGATAGCCGCGGGCTTTTCAGATGCCTCACAACAGTCGTCAATCGAAAACCACGGTGACCGCCCGCCGCCACGCCCGGTCGTCGCGATTCCTGCAACCTGAACGCGGCCAGAAGCAGGGCAGTGGCGGACAGGGCTCCGGCGACATACCCAGGCAGTCCGGAGGGTGGTGTCGTCAACAGTTCGCTCACTCTGGCTTTGGAAAGTGGCTGAGCCAGCATCTGGTTCACTGCATTCACACCCACCTCATCCAATTGCCCCGCCGCCTGAATTTCTTTCAGAAACTCAGGCGCCGTCACCAGCGTCTGGTCCTCATCCCACGCACTCAACACCCGTAACTGCGGTACCGTCAAAGCCACAGGACTATCATCCGAGACACACAAGGCACCAATCAGCGGGCCAAACGTGAACCCGATCCCGAACGCGGCCCCAATCATCGCCATCCCGCGCCCCCGATTTCGAGCTCCTGTGCAGTCGGCTATCACAGCCTGCGCCGTGGAAATCGTGGCGCCGGAGATCCCAGCACCAATTCGAGTCACAAACATCCAGCCGAGGGCTCCTAATCCCATCAGCTCAAAGCCATGGCTTCGGGACGAAATGAAGCCGAACATGGCGTAGGAACAACTTGAACCCAACAGGCCCAGCAGCAGAATCGGACGTCGACCAACACGATCCGACAACGCCCCCCACAACGGGGCAAACAGAAACTGCATGGCTGAAAATGAGGCCATCAGCAGTGACAACTGGCCTGAAGACGCATGGAACCATGTGCCATAACGCGGCAACAGAGGCAACACGATTCCGAACCCAAGGAGATCGATGAAAACCGTCAGAAACACCACCAGCAGCGTGGACTTGCTGACCGACGTCCCTGAGTCCTCCGGACTTGATTCCACTTTGCTCTCTTCAGCCTTGCTCACGTCAGCACTTTCGTACGTACTCTACAGGAAAACGACGACACAGAATTGATCGCCGTCAGGACGACAAAATGTCGCAACTCAGCCTGTGCAGCGCACAGGAGGTTTCGGCATCGAAGTTTTAAAGACAATCATGACCACTACAAATAACGAATACGCTTGCGGATGTCTGTGTTGATACTCTGATAGCGATTGCTCAGACAGCCGGCATCAAACACTTCGCGGCGAATGTATTCCACATCATCCGCTCCGACCGCACGCGTGAAAATCGGTTTCAGATACTCCATGCCCAGTGAGGACAACTGAAGACGCTCTGCATCGTAAAATCCGGGATGGACCTCACGAGGATGAATTTCACCCCAGCGGTCGCGTAATTTGTTGGCCGCGATTGAACTGAAGCTGAATCCCTGCGATTCACTGTACTGCAGCGTAGCGATTTCGTTGCTGCGACCATCCACCAGCAGCTCGACCGCCTTTCCCCCCAGTTGAGTGGCGCAGAATCGGTCAAACAGAATCGGACGCCCGCCGCGCTGCGTGTGCCCCACCTTGCGACCAAACAGGGGTGACGATCCCGGCTCAAACGCGCGAGTTTCCGCAAACAGGTCGTCCCCCAACCCCTCCTGCAGCAACTGCACCAGTGCATCAGCGGCCCCGGAGTAGCGAATGTTGCCCGCGGGGTCCCGCGAAGCCACCGCCGCTCCCAGTTCCTGCCCGTCATCAGTGCGGACACCTTCCCCGACCACGATCACCACGTTCTGCTGCTGGTCGTAAATCCGAGCCACATGCTGCGTCAGGCGGGCGATGTTCACAGGGACTTCCGGAATCAGAATGATATCCGGCTGCGCGTAGGCAGCTCCCAGGGCAATGTAGCCGGATTGTCGCCCCATCACTTCCACCACAGCAATTCGATGATGACTTTCCGCGGTCGTCCGCAATCGCTCAACCATCTGTACCACCACAAACACAGCCGTGGCAAAGCCTGGTGTCGCATAGTTGATGATGTCGTCCAGCCGCAGATGATCCCGCGAACGCCGCCGTTGCTCCAGATATCCGGGGGCCTGTGAACACGGCGTCCGCGTCCATTCATTCGGCTCGTCCAGGTAATTCAGTCCGAGGTCGTTATCAATTGTCTTGGGCGCCAGCACACAGGGCAGAATGTCCGCCAGGGCCTGCATCCCATTGATCGTGCCGTCACCACCGATACAGACCAGGCCGTCCAGACGCAGCCGAGTCACATGCTGACGTACCATGTCCAGCATCGCTGTGTCGGCAGAATCCACATAGGTCCGGGACGAACCGATCAGCGTGCCTCCTTTGCAGGGATCCAGTTCCGGAATACTGGAGAACAACGGATTCAGCACCACGTGCGGAACGCGTGCATCCAGCAATCCCGCGTAGCCCCGGATCAGGCCGACGACTTCAATCCGCAGTGCATTGGCTTGCTGCACGGCACCGCAGATCGTGGCATTCAAGGCGGGTGTATCGCCACCCGCGGTCAGAATTCCAATGCGTTTCATGCTGCTGTTCCCTCTGAAAAAGCAAGGCGACGGCAACAAACTGCAGCACTTTCATGACCGAAAGTGCTGCATGTCACCAACCGCCGGACCAGACGCTGTACGCGCTATCGCACCACGAAATTCACCATTCGTCCCGGCACAGCAATCACCTTGACCACGGTACGTCCCTCAATCAGTTTTTTCACGCTCTCGTCCGCCTCGGCAACGGCCTGCAATTCCACCGCGGATAACCCCGCCGGTACGACTATGCGACCGCGAAGTTTGCCACTGACCTGAATCGGTATCTCCACCGTATCTTCCACCAGCCATGCCGGATCACTGATCGGCCACGGCTCGTAAGCCAGTGTCCGGGTGTGTCCCAGGGCCGCCCACAATTCTTCCGCCAGATGCGGAGCAAATGGAGCCAGCAGCAGCACAAACGGCTCAAGCACACACTTTGGCCGCACAGACTGTTCCGTCATGGCGTTTGTAAATTCCATCATGCGGCTGATCGCAGTATTGAATGCCAGACGATCGATGTCGTCAGTCACCGCCTGAATGGTGCGATGCAGCAGTCGCAACTGGTCATCCGTCGCAGGACAATCCTGCACCGCGGCGTCCAGCGTCACCGCTTCCGCGCGGTCGTCGATCAGCATGCGCCAAACACGGCCGAGGAAGCGATAGACCCCTTCCACACCGCTGGTCTGCCACGGCTTCACCTGCTCCAGTGGTCCCATGAACATTTCGTACAGCCGCAGCGCATCAGCTCCCCGCTGTTCCACAACCTTTTCCGGGTTGACCACATTTCCCCGCGACTTGGACATCTTCTCGCCGTTTTCGCCCAGAATCATGCCCTGGTTCACCAGTCGCTGAAACGGTTCCGGATGACTGACATGCCCCCGGTCAAACAGCAACTTATGCCAGAATCGTGAGTACAGCAGGTGCAGAACCGCATGCTCCGCCCCGCCGATGTACAGGTCCACGGGCAACCAGTACTTTTCCTTTTCCGGATCGATGAAGCTGCCCGAATTCCGATTGTCGCAGAATCTCAGGTAGTACCAGCAGCTGCCCGCCCACTGCGGCATACTGTTCGTTTCCCGCTTCAACCGGACCCCATCACTGTCTGTGCGATACAGCCAGTCATCGCCGGCTTTTGAAAGCATCGGCTCAGGAGTTCCCGTGGGCTTGAAATCTTCCACATGCGGGTGCAGCACCGGCAGCGACTCAACAGAGTCTGTTCGCATCAGCCCGGTTGGATTGCCTTCCGCATCCAGTTCGTGCCAGATTGGAAATGGTTCGCCCCAGTACCGCTGGCGACTGAACAGCCAGTCGCGCAGTCGGTAGTTTACGGCTTCGCGAGCCACACCGCGAGCCGCCAGGTCTGCGGTAATCCGCGTCTTGAATTCAGCCGTGGGAGTCCCGTCCCAGGCACCGGAATTGATCGCCACACCGTAATCGGTGAATGCGGAGCTCTGCAGATCAGGGGTCGCCGCGTCTGCATGCGACGGCGCGACCACCTGCACAATCGGAATCCCGAATGTCTTCGCAAATTCGAAGTCCCGCTCATCGTGTCCCGGCACCGCCATGATGGCTCCGGTTCCGTAACTGATCAGCACATAGTCGGCAATCCAGACCGGCACGCGCTGCCCGTTGACAGGGTTGATGGCGTAACCACCGGTGAAGACTCCGGACTTTTCCTTCGCCAGATCCGTTCGATCCAGATCACTCTTCAGCGATGCCTTGCGACGATACTCCTCAACGGCCGGACGATGTTCAGGCGTCGTCAATTGCTCAACCAGCGGATGCTCCGGTGCCAGCACCATGTACGTTACACCGTACAATGTGTCGGGACGAGTCGTGTAGATGCGCAGTACCTGCGACTCGGGCTCCTGGGGAAAACCAGTCGCCTGCCGCTGAGCTGTCCACGTCGAAAACTGATCCTCTGCGGTCGCGAGGCGAAAATCCACCTCAGCCCCCACACTGCGGCCGATCCAGTTCCTCTGCATGTACTTGATAGATTCGGGCCACGACAAATCGGACAACTCTTCCGAAAGCCGATCCGCATAGGCTGTGATGCGCAACATCCATTGCTTCAGATTCAACCGCACCACCGGATGATCACCGCGCTCACTGCGACCGTCAATCACTTCTTCGTTGGCCAGCACCGTGCCCAGTTCCGGGCACCAGTTCACAGGAGCTTCCGACAGATAGGCCAGGCGATGCCGATCCTGATAGCGACGCACAGCGGCCTGCCCTGCGGCCTGCACTTCCGCCGGAATCGGCAGTTCCGAAATCGGTCGGCCCCGTCCACGACGTTCCACTCCATCCGGCCCGGTCCAGACACACTGGCTGTCATACCACGAGTCATGAATCTGCAGAAAGATCCACTGCGTCCAGCGGTAGTAGTCCGGGTCGGTTGTGGACAACTCACGACTCCAGTCGTAGCTGAACCCCAGCATCTTCAACTGTCGACGAAACGTCGTGATGTTTTCTTCCGTCTTGATTCGCGGGTGAATTCCCTTCTGACGAGCGAACTCTTCCGCCGGCAATCCAAAGGCGTCCCAGCCCATGGGATGCAGGACATTCATGCCCTTCATGCGCGAGTAGCGGCACACGATGTCCGTCGCGGTGTAACCTTCCGGATGCCCCACATGCAGACCTTCGCCGGACGGATAGGGAAACATGTCCAGCACATACAGCTTGGCTTTTCCCGGGACACAGTCGTCCACGCGAAAGGTCTGATGCTGTTCCCAGTACTGCTGCCAGCGGGATTCAATTCGTTTGAAGTCGTAGCGAGGCATGGCGTGATGTTCGGGGCTGAGCCCCAATAAAGGTGTCGTGAATCAGGTCCGTCTGCCGGTCCGGAACACTCAGTCGCAGGACTGCATCCCCGAGCGATTGTCGGGCGCTTTCCGCCTGCCCGCGTTCACCTGAAGATCAGGCAGCCCGCTCAGTCGGCGTGTCCGCAACAGGGCCCCACAACGGAATTCGCCGTGTCGGCAAGCCCGTGATCGTCCCAGCCCGGTGTTCCGGTTCCGTAGTGTATTGCAGAAACCGCCAGAAACAAAACGCGCAACCCCTGTGGGGGAATTCGGGAATCTCCGGCCGAAGAAAGCTTGATTTCCACGGATTTTCCGCCCCAGACGCTCCCCGGTGACCCTGTTTCCTGCACACAATCCCCGAAATGTGTGGGGGTGACGGTCACGACGACGGGTGACTGGGCACACACACGCGGACTTCCATCACAAAAAATCCCCGGCGGACTGGTCTTCGAACTCCCACCGGTTGAACCATCCCACGACGGCAGGTCCTGTCATGTCAGCCTCAAGATCTCGTTTCCAACCGATCCGCATTGCCATCCTGCTGCTGTTGACCGTGGTTGCACGAGTGGACGCCCACGACGAAGACGTCCCCGACACTCAGCAGGCAGAGACCATCAGCAGTCTGGATGGTTCACGACAACCACTGCTGTGGTGGGCTCCCGAACACGCCCACAGCCAACCCACTCCGCTGTTTGTGTTTCTACATTCCTGGAGCGCCGATTACACACAGGACAACAGCAAGTGGCTGAGGGAATGCGTCGCCAATGGCTGGATCTGGCTGCATCCCAACTTTCGCGGAATCAACCAGACACCCGCCGCCTGCGGTTCCCCACTGGCCCGCCAGGACATTCTCGATGCCGTTGACTTCGCGTGCCGCCAGTGGAACGTGGATCGCTCCGCAATCTATCTGGCCGGGGTTTCCGGTGGAGGCCACATGTCTTTACTGATGGCCGGTCATCATCCCGATCGTTTCAGCGCTGTGTCCGCCTGGGTTGGTCCCACCGATCTGGCAGAGTGGCACCGGTTTCATACCGTCAATGGTCAACCGCAGAAGTACGCCGTTATGATCGAAAAATCTCTGGGAGGTCCCCCCGGAACCTCACTGGTAGTGGATGCTGCCTATCGTGATCGGTCGCCCGTCTTTCACCTTGACCGCGCTGGTGATCTGCCCGTCTCCATCTGGGCGGGTATCGAAGATGGTCACACCGGTTCAGTCCCCATCAGCCATTCCCTGCACGCGTTCAACGCCATCGCCCGCGGGCACGGAAATGAGCTGATCTCTGAACAGGAAATCCTTGAACTGGGCACCCGGAAACACCTGAGTCAGCCGCGACAGTCCGATCAGATTTCTGTGCCAGGTCTGCCCCGCAAAGTGCTGCTGCAAAGACAGTCCGGAAAGTCCTGCGTGACTCTGTTTGCAGGTGGTCATGAGAGCCTTCCGGAAGCGGCGTTTCTGTGGCTGAAAAAATCAACGGCCGCGGCCAAACCCTGAACCGGGAGCACAGCTTCCGGAGGGAATCGATCTGGAAAGTAACTCCATTTGGGCGGACGAGGTTCCGCCCGAGTCGGTACAGGATTGCGGCTCGGCAGGAGCACTCGCCCTCCCATTCTGCGCGGACACCGGCCGACTCGCCAAAACTTAAACTCTTTGGCAATTGCCAGAAAAATCGGCCTTCCACCTCTCGATTCTCATTTTTGAAAGCAGATTTCTGTAGCGGATGCCATTCGCCATCCCACTGCGTGCCGATGTCTCCCGGGAAGCCGGCCATTCGCCGACCCCTGCGGGCATTCCCGAATGCCTGCCTGTCGAAACCGGAGTTGAGTGATGGAAACGCGCCTGCACTTTGATGCTCTTAAACAGCCGGATAACACGACCTGCGGTCCGACCTGCCTCCATGCCGTCTATCGCTATTTCGGCGACCATATCCCACTCACCGATGTCATTCAGGACGTCCCCTCGTTCGAAAGCGGCGGAACACTGGCCGTGATGCTGGGCTGTGATGCGCTGCGACGAGGCTATGACGTGCGCATTTTCACATTCAACCTGCAGGTGTTTGACCCCACGTGGTTCAATGCCGATGGACACCTGGCCGACGGACTGAATCTTGAGGACAAGTTGCGTCAGCAGATGACGCTGAAACCCAGCGAAAAACTGCGCCGCGCCTGCGAATGCTACATTGAATTCCTGCGACTGGGTGGTCGGCTGCGTATGGAAGACCTCGACGGAAATCTGATCCGCCGCTACCTGCGGCAGTCCATCCCGCTGCTGACCGGCCTGAGCTCAACGTACCTCTATCGCGAACGTCGTGAACACCCCGTGACCTTCCAGCCTGACGATGTCGCCGGTGTCCCCAGCGGGCATTTCGTCGTCCTCTGCGGCTACGACCCGGTCGAAAAATCCGTCCTCGTCGCCGATCCCTTCCATCCCAACCCCCTGTCGGTGGATTGCAAGTACGAAGTCCCCCTGGACCGAGTTGTCAATTCCATCCTGCTGGGAATTCTGACCTATGATGCGAATCTGCTGATTATTCGACCGCGGCAGCTGTGAAGCGGATGGGGTTGATGAGACTGATGAGACTGATACTTCCCATCGGTCTTATATGTCCCATCCGTCCCATACACATCACCGCAAGTCCGGAACCCGCCCCGAAGTCGCCTTTTTGGGGTAACGCACCACTCGTACGTCGTTCTTCTGATCACTCCCCGGAGTGCTGCGGCCGCGTCGAATCAGCTCTTCCAGCTTCGCTCGCATCGCTTCCACTCGCTCCGGCAATTTCACTGCGAGGTTAGTCGTTTCCCCTGGATCCGCCGACAGGTCGTACAACTGGACGTCCGTTTTCAACGCGACGTCCGCCTGCAGGATCAGTTTCCATGTTCCGTCACGCAACGTTGGTATGCCGCTGCAACTGGTACTGACGGCATGTGCTCGGATCACCTGGTCTTTGCCCTGCAGCAGTGGCAGCAGGCTGAAACTGTCCTCAGCCGCATTCTCCGGCAGGTCAACGTCCAGCAGATCAGCGACCGTGGCAAGGAAATCCGCGTGATGCACCAACTGCCCGTTCACTGCACCCGATGTCACCACACCCGGCCACCGTACCAGCAACGGCACGCGATGCCCACCTTCAAAAGCAGACGCCTTGTAGTCCCGAAACGGGCCGCTGGGAAAATGCCCCTGAGCCTCCAGCGCCTTGACTCCGATGTACGATGCACACCCATTGTCACTGGTCAGTACCACCAGCGTCTCTGACGCCACTCCACTGTCATCCAGAGCCTGCAGAATCTGACCGACTGCGGCGTCCGTCTCCATCAGAAAGTCTGCATACTCACTCTTCAGGCCGCTGCGATTTCGCCACTCCTCATTCACGGCCAGCGGTGTATGCGGCGCCGTCAGCGGCACGTACAGAAAGAACGGCGTGCCGGCTTTGGCATTGTCGAGGATGAAATCCGAGGCCCGTTCGGTGATGGTCGGCAGGACCTTCTGCAGCGACCACTCCGGCAACGCTGGTCCCTGCAGACTGGCCTGATTCTTCACCAGCGAAGCCGCCGAAAGCAGTTCACTCGGAATACCAACAGTACGATCATTCTCCAGAAAACAGTAGGGCGGCCAGTTTGGCACGTCGGTTCCAAAATACTCATCAAAGCCACGATCCGTCGGGCCTCCCGGAATTCGTTGCTCAAAGACGGCACGCCAGGCTGCCCGATGCTCATCGGTGATCTCACTCAACACCTTGCCCCCACCACCCGGCTGCCCACCAAAGCCCGTCAACCAGCGCTTCTGTTCCGCCGTGATCGGCCAGTCGTGTCCCAGATGCCATTTGCCAAAACAGCCAGTGCGATAGCCACAACGCCGAGTCAACTGTGGCAGAGTCAGTCGATCCGCAGCAATCAGCGGCGGCCCCCAGACGCCCACAATCCCGGACTGCAGCGTTGTTCTCCAGTGATAACGACCGGTCAACAGTGTGTATCGTGAGGGTGAACAGCAGCCGGAACTGGAATGCGCGTCCGTAAACCGCAGACCTTCGTTCGCCAGGCGATCCATATGCGGAGTGGCGATCCGGGATCGCTCCGGATTATTAGCCTG
>JBDKIW010000356.1:0-6277 GCA_039796955.1 Planctomycetota bacterium | reverse complement strand
CGGATGGCGCGGATTTACCTGATTATCGATGGCTACAACCTGCTGCATGCAGCGGGTCTGGGGCGTCGTCGCCATGGGCCCGGTGATCTTGAGCGAGCGCGGCAGAGGTTGGTGGCGATGTTGCAGCAGCGACTGGATGCGGGAACGCTGTCGGACACCACGCTTGTGTTTGACGCGCCTGCGCGTCAGGAGGTGGAGGGAGAAAGCGGGCAGACTGGTGGCATGCGGACGGAACGCGGTGGGCTCACGATTTGTTACTCGGCGGGTGGCAGGGACGCGGACGCTGAGATTGAGCGGATGCTGGGATTGCACAGCAGTCCGGGGCAGGTGTTAGTGGTCTCGGGCGATCATCGGTTGCATAAAGCGGCTGGTGGACGGCGGGCGACGTGTCTGGACAGTGAGAAGTTTCTGGAACTGCTGGAGTCAGCCAACCCCGGGGCCGTGTTGCGGGGGTTGAGTGGAGTGCGGCGACCGCGTGTGGGGCGAATGGTGGCGACGCGAGCGGAGACTGTGGAACGTGAGAAGCCGGTGAACTGGACCGACCTGGAGCAGGAATTTCTTGAGATTGACGTGGAAGGGATTTCGAAGACAGAGAAGAGTCGGGGGCTGGGTAGGCTGGATAGAATGCGGAATCGTTGGAAAAAGCGTTGAGAATCCGGAAAAAATCGGGTGAAAGGGCGCTGGGAAACGGAGCGTGGGGCTTTAGGGCGTGGGAAAACCTGTTAAAATCCGCGTGTCAAGAGGTAATCATTCTGCTGGCTACTCCGAATTGTCCTCAACTGCATTGATTGTGCCTCAGGATTTCACTAGACTGCTCGACTTCCCTTTGTTCAGGGCCGATAAACAGACGTCATCTTTTGAAAAAGAGGCGGCAATTTCTGTGGTGTGGTCGAAGAGCATGTGGGGTTGTGGTTTGCCATTGCGACGGTGGTGAGCGAATCAGCGACGAAAATTTGAACGTGATTGTGAAGTGGTTTTCAGTCACAAGCCACATTTACTGTACTTTTGAACAGCTCATGCAACTGGTGAGCAAGGATAGATGGTTCCATGCTGGCAATTGGCAAAACATGGATGGCGAAAAAAGAAGAAGTCAATGACCGTGAATGGTTTGTCATTGACGCGGACAACCACGTTGTGGGACGTCTGGCGACTCAGATTGCCACTGTGTTGATGGGCAAGCACAAGCCCGGATATACACCGCATGTGGACACGGGCGACTTTGTGATCGTGTTGAACTGTGGTCGTGTGCGATTCACGGGCAATTCGATGCAGCACGAGGACGTGCCGTACCTGACGACGAAGATGGCGAAGAAGGAATACGCTCGATACACGGGCTTTCCTGGTGGTCGTCGGGTGCGAACGGCGGTTGAAACTGTTCAGACTCGCCCTGAGTTGTTGATTCAGGAAGCTGTTCGTCGGATGTTGCCGAAGAACAAGCTGGGCCGTCACATGTTGAAGAAGTTGCGAATTTTCGTGGGCACTGAGCATCCGCATCAGTCGAACCAGCCGAAGCCATTTCCGGCGCACTTGTTGCCCGCGAACAAGGCCAAGGGCGAATAGTTTTGTCGGGCTTATTAGTTCGGCAGATCCTGGAGGGATCCGCGGTTGATGGAGCGGGTTAAGCCGGGAAAGAATTTCGTTGCGAGCACTGACGTCTCGCAGTTTTCTCGATCCAACAGTTTTGGTGTCATTGATCGGTATGAGTATGGATCCTTCATTGAGTTCGGACGGTGTATCAGCTCCTGAGTTGCCTTCATCACAGCTGCCAGAGTTGTCGATTGGCGGTGTTGCTGGCACGACGAGCGACCCGAATTACCAGCCGACGATTCGCGGCAAGGTAGACCGATTTGGCGTCGCGATGGGAACTGGTCGTCGCAAGACGTCAGTGGCTCGCGTGCGAGTGAAAGAGGGATCGGGTGTCTTCACTGTCAATGGTCGGCCGCTGGAAGACTACCTGCGTGTCGAGCGAGACCGTGACAGCGTGATGGTTCCGATTCGCGTGGTCGGCAAGGTCGATCAGGTGGACGTCTCTGTTCGCGTTCAGGGTGGCGGGATCACTGGCCAGACTGGCGCGATCATCCTGGGTGTTGCTCGTGCGTTGCAGGGCATGAACCCCAACTGGCATCACGACCTGGCAAACGCCGGCTTGTTGACTCGCGACGACCGAATGGTCGAGCGAAAGAAGTATGGCTTCAAGAAAGCCCGCCGCAGCTTCCAGTTCTCCAAGCGTTAGTGGCAGTACCGACACTTTGGTCGGTCTGTTCGACAGGAATTGCATGGATCCCTGCTGGAGTTCTCCCGCAGGGATTTTTTTTGGTTGCGGGTAAGTAGTTTGCCGCACCGTGTCTGGTGCGTTGTGGTCGAACTTGCGGTGGTTTTCGCGTGTTGTCCGTGTCCCTGATGGGATCAGAAATGCAACGTGTCGGCTGACTCAGCTGCACGTGTACAATTCGGAGGTCACCTCCCGTGCAGGACGCCTATCAAACGTTGATATTCCCGGACGTGCAGCAAATGCTTCAGGAGCAGGATCTCCCGGGGCTGGCCGCGTTTTGCGGAGTGGTCCACCCGGCGGCGGTGGCTGAGATTCTGGAAGAGCTGGAGGACAGTCAGGTCTGGACTGTGCTGGACCAGGCAGCTGACCAGTTGCGGGTTGAGATTTTTGAGTTTATCTCCCTGCGTCGACAGACGGAACTGGTGGAATCGCTGGATGATGCGCGGCTGTCGCATCTGCTGGAATGGATGTCTGCGGACGACCGGGTCGACCTGTTGTCGCGGCTCCCGGAATCACGTCGGGAAGGGGCCTTGCGGGTGATCGCGCAGGCCGAGCGAAACGAGATTCGGCGACTGTTATCGTATGACGAGGACAGCGCGGGCGCGGTGATGACCACGGAGTATGCGTCTCTGCCGGCTTCGATTACGGTGCAGGACGCCATCTCGCGGCTGCGGCTGCAGGCGCCGAACAGTGAAACGATTTACTACGTGTACATTCTTGGTGAGGATCGGCTTCTCGAAGGCTTTATTTCTCTTCGGGAACTGATTTTGGCGCGGCCGGAGACACGGTTATCGGAGATCATGCAGCGAGATCCGATTCGGGTGCGGGCCACGGAGCCGCGTACCGTCGCAGCTCAGATGCTGGCGCGATACAACTTCATTGCGGTACCGATTGTGGATGACGGCGACCGTCTGGTGGGAATCGTCACTCACGACGACGCGTTGGACGTGGTGCAGGAGGAAGCGACGGAAGACGCGTACCTGCAGAGTGCTGTCGCGCCGCTGGAAGACACCTACCAGGACACGCCACTGAACGTTGTTCTGTGGAAGCGCGGAGTGTGGTTGTTGTTTCTTTCGGTGGTCGCGCTGATGAATGCTCATGTGATCGACCATTATCGATTGAGTACCACGACGGAGCAGGCGACACCAGTGACGACTGGACTGACATCGCTGATACTGTTGTTTCTGCCGCTGGTGATGGCCAGTGGCGGCAACGCCGGGTCACAATCGGCCACGTTGTTCATTCGGATGTTTGCCTTACAGCATGGCGATTCGCGTGGGGGGCAGGGGTCTTCGATTGACAATTCGCTGGTGTTGCGAGAAGTGTTGATTGGATTGTGTCTTGGAGCCGGGCTGGCCCTGATGGACTTCACTGTCGCCTGGCTCTGGTTTGGCCGTACTGTCTATGAATCCTCGGTCATTGCGGCGACGGTGGTCACGGTCGTGACCCTCGGAACCTCAGCGGGGACATTCTTTCCCTTGTTGTTTCGGCGACTGGGAATGGACCCGGCGATCATGTCGAATCCACTGATCGCGGCGATGATTGATGTGTTGGGCGTGGTGCTGTTTTACGAGATTGGCACCATTGTTCTGGGCTGAACGAGCGGCGTGAACATTCGCCGGCAAATGTAGTTTTCATTGCCATTTCCCCCCGTTCTCGCGCCGCCCGCCTCCCGCCTTCGTGCTCGAGCTCGTGCTCGTGCTCGTGCTCGAGATCGAGATCGAGATCGAGATCGAGATCGAGATCGAGATCGAAATCGAACCCCAGAACGCGTTGCCGGCGCCGCATGATGTTCGGGCGATCACGGCTGTGTGCAGAATCCTGCCTCCACAGCAGGCTGTAAAAAATCGAGCACGAGCACCGCTGCGCTGAGCACGAGCACGAGCACGATAAAAGCAGAACGAGTTGGGCCCGCGGCGAGGTGACAATGTCGCGCCACCCGGCGCTGCAAAGTAAAACGCCCGCGTGGTTGGCATCCTTGTTCCTCGCCCTCGTGCTCGTGCTCATGCTCGGAGTGTCAGCATCGTCCCTTCATCGCAGATTCGCAACCTCAATTCCCAGCCGAAAAATTGCCCGGTTGCGACTGACTTGCGAAGCAATGTCATGCAACTGCCTCGGACGCCAGTCCGAGGAACTCATACGACGCAGCCGTCGGAGTTGCAAAGCAACGGCAGGCGTGCCGCCAATCAGCGCTCACAACCCGTGGTTGAAAAAGAACCATCCATCGCGAACCAGGTTTGCGGCTCAGATGGAACTTCGCCCTCCCTGAAACAGGCGATTTCGTTTCGTGTGTTTCGTAGTTGATGAACATCCCATTCCATCCGTGGTGATCCATGTCCATATGTGGTTGAAAAAACATCCATCGCGAGCCGGGTTTGCGGCTCAGGTGGAACTTCGCCCTCCCAAAAAATCGCCATCCGATTTCATCCGTGGTTTCAACAAGACGTTCGCCCCCGTCCTTCGTGCTCGTGCTCGTGCTCGTGCTCGTGCTCGTGCTCGTGCTCGAAATCGAACCCCAGAACACGTTGCCGGCGTCGCTTGATTTTCGAGCGAAAACGGCAGTAGGCCGAAAGCCTTCCTCCACAGCAGGCTGTAAAAAATCGAGCACGAGCACCGCTTCAAACGGCCACGATGAGAAGCAGAACTTCGGGGGGCTGTGGCGCGCCCTGCCATGTTGCTCCTGAACCTGAGGCAAATTTCTGCCTGTGAATGACAAACGGGGGGGGCCTGCTATAGTTTCCCGGTGGAGCAGGCTGAGGCAGGGCAGTTTGGGCGGTTCGGGAAAGATTGTGGGCAGGCCATGCCATGGGATTTTGGGACTGGCAGGCCCTGATTGGTGACCGGGCCGTGGCATCTTGGTGATTTAGCAGGGTGAAATTCAGAGTATGAAGATTCAGCAGTTTCTTGAGCATTATGGTGTGGGCATCAACCCGTTCAGTCAGGAGGATGCTCAGTCGGACCACATTTTTCAGCACCACTGCGCCGAGACAATTCATCACCCGGCCTGGGACAAGGTGCTTGGGGACTGTCGGAACCCCAGCACAGCGATTGTGTTTGGTGAAAAGGGATCGGGGAAAACGGCCATCCGTCTGCAGTTGATCAAAGCGCTGCAGGACCACAATCGGCAGAATCCCACGGAGCGAGTCTTTGTCATCAGTTATGACGACCTGAATCCATTTCTGGACGCATTTCGGGATCGGCTGCATGGTCGTCGTCGCAATCCGGACTACGCGTTGAAAGAGTGGCGATTGTGGGACCACATGGACGCGATCCTGGCGCTCAGCACGCGTCGGATCTGCAACGCGGTGATGGATCAAACGGGCACGGACCCGGTGGTGACGGCTCAGCAGTTGCGGGACATGCCGCGGCAGCGCAAGCGTGACCTGTTGCTGCTGGCTGCATTTTATGATCAGTCATCGGATCAGTCTCATGCGCGGCGTTGGCAGGCGTTGCGAAAGCTGATGGGATATTCGGCGCCGTTTGCACAGTGGCGATACTACCTTGGGATCCTGGCGACCGTGGGATTGTTGTTGTTTACTCTGCGGGATGTGTTTAGCGCACCGGGCGACACGTTGAAGCGTTTTCGTGACGTGTGGCTGTACGTCCTGTTGCTGGCGGTCTGGATCCCGTGGGCCAAACGTTTTGTATCGCTGTGGTGGCGTTCGCGGCAGGTCGCGAAGCAGATTCGCATTCTGGACCACGGTGCATCATCGCTGCGAACGATTCTGGGCGGATTTCCGGCGGCGGAAATTGATGATCAGCCGATTCCGTCGCGGGACCGCAGTGACGACCGTTACGAATTGTTCTCCAAATTGCAGCGTCTGCTGCAACCGCTGGGTTATTCCAGCATTATTGTGCTGGTGGATCGAGTGGATGAGCCGCATCTGATCAACGGTTCGGCGCAGCGGATGCGTGATTTTCTGTGGTCGATGTTTGACAACAAGTTTCTGAAGCATCCGGGGATTGGCTTCAAGATGCTGTTGCCGCGGGACGTCGTCTTCTTCC
>JBDKIW010000355.1:0-4766 GCA_039796955.1 Planctomycetota bacterium | reverse complement strand
GTCCCATCAGTCCCATCAGTCCCATTGAAAACCAACACCAATATGCACAGTTTTTCCTTAACGCCCGTGTCAGCAGTTCGGTCATGGATCGTTGTGTTGCTTTTGGTTTGTCGATGGTGTTCCGGCACTACGCAGGCGCAGACGGCTGACGAAGTTGCTCGACAGATTGCCGCGATCAATGCTGAGCAGACGCAGAGGTACCAGGAAGAGTTGAAATCGCTGCCAAAGCCGGATCCGCAGTCCAAAGCGTCCGTCGACGTGTACTCACAACTGGGTGATGCGGAGGTGTTCCTGGGGAATGCAGCGCGGGCGGAGGAGCATTACCGGCAGATGGTGGTGCTGGATCCTGCCCTCGAGGCTTCACACTGGCGTCTGGGGATTGCCTGTTTTCTGGCGGATCATCCGCAGGCCGGAGCGGCGCAGTTTGAAAAGTATCACAGTTTTGACAGTGTGGACCGTGAGAATGGGATCTGGCGTTACTTCTGTCACTACCGTGCGTCGGGAAAAGCGGCAGCGCGTGAACAGTTGCTGCGGTATGAAAAGGACGACCGACCACCGTTTCGCGAAGTGTATCAGTTGTTTCAGGGGACGATGACGGCGGAGCAGGTACTGCAGGCGGCAAATGGGGGTGAAGAACGCAACCGGGCCTCACGTCAGTTCTATTCGCATCTGTATATTGGTCTGAACGCATCACTGGAAGGTGACACGGCCACGGCTGTGCGTTCGCTGCAGCAGGCGACACTGAATTCATGGCCACAAAACGCAGGCTATGGACCTCGCTACATGTGGCAGGTCGGACGATTGGAACTGAATCGTATACAGAAGGCAGGGCGTGAAAGATGACTCCATCGCTGTGGACGGACGGAGTGATTGTCATTGGGTGTCGTGACAACACGGCGGAATTTGTGGCGGCCCTGTTGAGCAGCGGTTGCCGCGTCTCGGGGATCGTCACCATTTCACAGCGGGCCGCGGAGCGAAACCATGTCCCCACGTGGGCGGACCTGCAGGCAGAATTCGGAGCATCGCTGCCCGTTTATGTTTCGGAAAACTATGGGTTGTCCGGTGAGGCTGACCGGCGTGTGCTGGAAGGGACACGGAGTGCGGCGGGATTTTGCATTGGCTGGCAGCGGCTGCTTCCCGCGTGGTTTCTGGCGACGTGTCGCAATGGCGTGTTCGGCATGCATGCCTGTGCCAATCGGCTTCCCAACGGACGGGGTCGATCGCCGATCAACTGGAGTGTGATCGAGGGAGCTCGTCACCTGTATGCGCATATTTTCCGCTACAACGATCAACCGGATGCCGGGGACCTGCTCAGTGCGCCGTTGATGACCGTGGAACCTCACGATGACATTCAGACGCTGCAGCAGAAAGCACGCGTGGTGTTTGTACGCGAAGTGGTCCGTCACTGGCAGGCGCTGACCACCGGGACGGTCCCGTTGACCGCATTGCAGGATTCGGAAGAACCTGAGCGATTTTACCCAAAGCGGACGGCCGATGACGGAGTGATTGACTGGACGTGGCCCGCCGGTCAGATCACCGACTGGATCCGCGCACAGACTCGCCCCTACCCCGGTGCCTTTACCGTGGTGGATGGTCAACGTTACTCTGTGTGGCGGGCAGGACCGACAGGGCTGGATTACCAGGAACCCGCGGGGACTCTGCTGGAACGATTTCGCGACGGCACGTGGTATGTACAATGCGGGCGGAACACGAGCCTGCATTTGCTGGATCATGAATTGCCTGCGGGGCTGACGACGGGAAGGAAACTGGGACAATGAAAGTGACGCGGCCAGCGGAGCCGGGGAAGGATTTCAGCACCGAGCATTATCGGGAAATCGTGGCGGCCATTCGCCAGACCCATCAGACTCTGTGTTTTCGGGACCTGCACCGACTGGGTCGGGGAGTGTTTGACATCCCGAAATTTGTGGTCATGCGCCATGATGTGGAATTCAGTATTCCGGCAGCACTGCGGATGGCGGAGATTGAAGCGGAACAGGGAGTGCAATCCACTTTTTTTCTGCTGCAGACCAGTGACTACAATCCGTTTGAAGAAGAAGAGGCGGTGCAGATTCGCCGGATCCTGGAGCTGGGGCATGATCTCGGCCTGCACTATGACGCGGCGCTGTTTGAACGACTGAATCTGGATCCGCTGGCCACAGCCAAAGCGCAGATCGATCTTTTTGAAGCCTTCTTTCAGACGCGCATCCACGCGATGTCATCGCACATGCCGATGCGTTCCGGGAAGACGTTTTCAATCCCCGGGGTGATTGATACCTACGATCCGATGTATCTGACGGAAATGAAATACATCAGTGACAGTACGCAGTCGTGGCGAGAAGGAGTGGTGACGGAGAATCTGGCGAAGTACAACCACATTCACCTGCTGACTCACGAATACATCTGGCATCCCGGCAGCTGGGACTGGTCGGCGCTGCTGTTTGTGGAAGTTCAGGACAAGTTCCAGCGTGCCTGGAAACGGGCTGAGAACTTTATCAATATGTACCGCGAGGGGCTGCGGATGCGGGCGGAAAAAGATCGCCTGTTTAAGGAGCGATACATGGCTCGGGGCAGCGATTCGGCCGACAACCCTCGTCGGGATCCATGACAACGTGGCCGTGTGGTACGGCGTTGAAAAAACCTGCCATCTGTGCCACAACGCAAACAACAGCAGGGTCTGTGCCGGACCAGCGGAGGTCCACGTACAGCACGCAACAGACGCACTTCCCCCTCCGACAGACGGCCTGTAGTCAGGAAACGCAGAATGAAACTGGGATTGATCAACAGTGCGTGGGCTCAGGCCGGGAAAGACACGGCCTGGGGAATTCGAAAGACGGCAGAAATCGGGTTCGACACCATCGACCTGTTCACGGATCCGCTGGACATTGATGTGCGTGAACGACGATTGCTTCGCCGCGAATGCGCACAGGCCGGCTTACCGATTGTGTCAATCTGCTGTGTGGCGACCGGGCTGATTGACTTCAATCCGTCGGTGCAGCGATTTCATCTGGAGCGATGCCGCAGCTTTCTGGATCTGTGCTATGAACTGGAAGCGGAAAATCTGCTGCTGGTGCTTGGCGAATACATCTGGAATCGTGAGGTGATTCCGCCGGCTGAGCAGTGGCAAACCGCGATCGACAACTGTCGGCGGCTGGCGGACTACGCAGCTTCGCGGGACCTGCGAATTGCCCTCGAGCTTGAGCCATTTCCGTTGTCGCTGCTGAACAGTGTGGACTCAATGAGTCGCTTTCTGGACGCCGCTGCGCACCCGCACCTGCAGGCGAACATTGACATTTCGCACCTGCAACTTGCCGGAGTTCAGGCCTCGGAACTTTCGCGGCTATCGCATCAGGCCATTCACGCACACATCTCAGATTGCGATGGTCGAGTGCACGGAGACTTACCGCCAGGCCGCGGTGTTGTGGACTTCCTGCCGTACCTGACGGCCATGAAAGCCATGCAGTTTTCGGGCACCATGTCTGTGGAACTGGAGTATTCTCCGGAACCCTCACAGATTGAGAACTGGGTCCGCGAAGCACACGACGCGACTCGACAACTGCTGCGGCAGGCCGGCCTTGCCTGATGGGAACCGGGTGTCCGCGTGCGATCAGCGGACGGCACCGGGGAACGTGCCGCGGCCTGACTGACAGCGCGGCGGTTCACCTGTGAAGCAAAGGTCCCGGTTCAGCGTTGAATGGCGGCAAAGCGGCGCACCTGCTCGGTCAGGGCAATTTCCGTCGGCAATCGTTCCATCGAGCTGGCACCGTAGAAACCATTCAGTCGTGGAATCCGCTGCAGCATGAACTGAGCGTCCTCCGGCATGGCGATCGGGCCTCCGTGGCAGAGCACAAACACATCGGAGCGTACGGAGACGGCAGCGTCCACGATGTCGGTCACTCGCGGCACACATTCTTCCAGAGTCAGAGCCGTTCGCGCACCGATGGTCCCCGAAGTTGTCAGTCCCATGTGAGCCACGATGATGTCCGCCCCGGCGGCGGTCAGTTTTGCGGCCTGATCAGCGTCAAATGCATAGGGGGTGGTCAGCAGATTCATCGAATGAGCTTCGGCGATCAGGTCAATTTCCAGGCCGAATCCCATCCCGGTTTCCTCAAGGTTGGCCCGAAAGACGCCGTCAATCAGCCCGACCGTCGGAAAATTCTGAATGCCCGCGTATCCCAGGTCCTGCAATTCCTTCAGGAAATGCGAGCGGATCATGAAGGGATCGGTTCCGCAAACTCCGGCGAGGACAGGAGTTTTGTGAACGGCGGTGAGTACCTCATGGGCCATCTCACGCACGATCTGATTCGCATTTCCGTAAGGCATCAGGCCGGCCAGCGACCCGCGTCCAGCCATCCGATAGCGGCCCGAATTGTAGACAACGATGAGATCAATGCCTCCGGCTTCTTCGCATCGGGCACTGATTCCGGTGCCGGCGCCGCCACCGAGAATTGGTCGGCCGCTTTGGACCTTGGCGCGGAGCTGGTTGAGAATGTCTTCACGTTTTGGAGCGGGCACGAAGGGAATCTCCGCAGATTGAAGGGGTTCGGGGAACGCAGGCAGGGGGGAAACAGTGGACGTTATCGACCTGAAAATGCGTACACTAAAGAATTTAGGGAACGACTGGCGAAGTGGGTGGTTGGCTTTTGTCCGTCAAACGCTCGTTACAACTGGTGACATCGGCAAAGTTTAGTTCGCAATTGCCGGAGGCCAAAAACAGCGACTTCAGCAGTCTTGCCCGCTGGCGAATCGTAAGCTAAACTGTGGAAACA
>JBDKIW010000354.1:0-10962 GCA_039796955.1 Planctomycetota bacterium | reverse complement strand
GTCATCAGCCAGTGAGCAACGACGTAAAACAACAGCATCAGCCATACTGGATTGGGCACTCCGGCAGGACTGCCACCTCCCAGCCAGCGAAAAGCGGGTGGAATATCGCCAATTGATTGCTGTGCGGAAATTCGCTGCGCTGCGCCGCGTGCCACCAGCATCATAGCCAGAGTGACGAGGAAGGAGGGAAGCTTCGCGACGGTCAGCAGCAGACCGTTGATGGCACCCGCCAGGGCTGAAACAGCCAGCGCCGCCAGACATCCCACAGCAATCGCCGGTATCGAGGCTGTCACGCCACCTCCCGCATCCCGGATCACGACTGTTGCAGTAACAGAGGCGAGTGCAAGCACGGAGCCCACACTCAGATCGATTTCCCGGAGGATGATCACCATCGTCATGCCCACGGCAATAATCGCGTAAATCGCCGTCTGGCTGGCGACGCCCAGCAGGTTGGCCACTTTCAGAAAGTCGGGCCAGAGCGATGTGGCGGGAGTATACAGCTGCTTGCGACCGGGTTCCGAATAACGCTGAAAAACAGACCATTCTGCAGAAGCACTGGTCACCGCGATGGCGTTCGGCAGTGACTGATTCTGAGCCATTTTTTCAAGCTGAATCCGGACGTCGGCCGGAGTGCCAATTACTGTGGTCACCTGTGTCGCTCCGGACTGCTGAAACACCGCGTTGGCTCCCGCCGCAAAAAGCCGATCGAGGTCTCCAGTCGGTACGGCTATCAGAATTCGTGCGGTGATTTCCGATTGCTGCAGAATCTGTTCGGCGACATCCCGGCCAGCCTCTGAGCCCGTTAAACTCTGCGGCTTCAGTGTCAAAATGCTGAATACGGTCATCAGCAGCAGCAGGACCAGCACCATGCCGTAGTCCGTCAGTACACGGCGCGTCCACGCGGACTTTGCTTCGGGTCTTCCATTCAGCATAGACATTCAGGAGTGTCTCACTCCTGCCTCGACTTGCAGCCCACACAGGATCACCCACCGAGTTTTACCGGTCGGGTAGTTTGGCCGGGCGAAAATTGTTCAAACTCTTCTGTCGTTAGGCAGCCGACTTCGCGACGGCTGCTGCAGGCCCGCGTGGGGCGAAGCATATTTCAAGCCACACAAATGTGGAACCCTGCGCAACAACATGGTGGAAGGGGCGGTCACCGTCGATGCCTTGATCCGGCCTGTGTTGTCACCGAGTTTCTTCTGACAGACCGGGAGCCAGTGTCAGGCGGTTCGCCGGGGACGCTGTGGGCAGCCCCAGTTCCGTCACTCGAGCCGTTGCAAACTGCAGTATCCGGGCGGCCGTCGGTGCCGCCACCGTACCGCCATAGTGAATTCCCGGGGCTGTGGGTTCATCGACCATGACCAGCACCAGCACTTTCGGATCCTCAGCCGGCGCTCCACACACAAACGATACGACCCACGCTGTGTCGGAATAGGTGCCCGTGTCCGGATCCAGCTTCTGGGCGGTGCCCGTTTTGCCGAACATCGAAAATCCTGGAATCCTCGCGGCTTTGCCCGTTCCCCGCTCCACGACATTACGCATAGGATGCTGCACAAGCCATGCGGCTGTCTCCGGACTCATCAGCGCGCTGTGAATCTCCACCCCTTCCGGAATCAGCCCATCCCGAGGCCCCGCAGTCAGCAGCTCCGGTGAACGACGCAGCAGCGTCGGACGTACCAGACGTCCTCCATTGGCCAGCACCGCATGAGCCGTGATCAGCTGAAGCGGCGTCACGGACAACTCCTGCCCCATCGGAATTGATCCCAGTGAATAAATGGTCCATTGCGGAAATGGATGCACCAGCCCCGGAAGTTCCCCCGACAACTCAATGCCCGTCCGGCGCCCGAATCCGAAGCTGCAGGTCGCCTCGTAAAGAGATCTCAGCCCCAGTCGCTCGCCAATTTTAGCCATCCCGATATTACTGGATTTGACGAGCACATCCTCGATGCTCAGAGCCCCGTAGGAATGATGATCATGCAGTAAGCGTGGTCCCATCCGATACGCGCCGAAACTGCAGTGAATCGATTCATTGCGCTGCACAACACCATGCTCGATGGCCCAGCCTGCAATGAAGGGCTTGAAGGTCGACCCCGGTTCAAAGACCGCTGAGATTGCCAGATTCTTCCAGGCGGCCTCCGGGACTTCCAGCAACGCTCCCGGCGAAAATGCAGGGCGGGAGACCATGGCCAGAATTTCACCGGTGTGCGGCTGCATCACAATCGCACAGGCCCCGACAGGCTTCCATTGCTCAACCAGGTCGTCCAGACACTGTTCTGCCTGAATCTGCATTCGCAGGTCGATCGACGACACAACGGAGCGACCATGAGACGGGGCCCGGGATGAGCTGGCTTCCACTTCCATGATCAGCCCACGCGCGTCTCGTGTCATCACCCGGACTCCGTCCGTGCCCCTCAACTGAGAGTTTAGTCCTTCCTCCAACCCGCCACGACCACGGTTGTCGATGTCGCGGATGCCGACCACATGCGAGGCATAACCTTCCTGAAGATATTGTCGCAGGTATTCGCGCCGCAGCCCCCACGTTCCCTTTTTCAGTCCCAGCGCGCGAATTGACGCCGCCTGCTCGTCTGTGATTCGGCGTTTGATCCACAGAAACTGCCGCTCTCGATGTTCCTGAAGCCGCTCACACAGTTCGTCAGTGTTCAGATTCAGAATCGAACTGATCTGCCACGCCCATTCCAGAGGCCGATCGATCTTTTCCGGAACCGCATACAGGCTCTCCGTCTGTACCGTCATCGCCAGAACCTGCCCATTGCGATCCAGGATCTCGCCCGGACGCGCGGGAATGACTTCCTGAAACTGACTCTGCTGAGCCACTCGCTCGTTCAACTGCTCTCGACGTGCTCCCTGCAACTCGATCAGCCTCGCCATCAGCAGTAACCAGCCGGTCAGAATGCAAACCGCTGCTATGCCGGATCGCCACGATCGCTCGACTTTGATGACGGAAGGCGATAACCCGCAGGTTTCAGAAGTTTCTGTCAGCTCACGGTCTGTACTGGTGCCTTCGGAATCGGCGATGTCCGCGAGCTGTCCTCCCGGGAGAGTGCAATTCTGTTGATCTGCGTCCAGCGGGCTCATTCTGCGATGCCCTCCGGAATCCACGGACGCTGAAAACGCAGTTGCGGCTCCGGGTTTCGCAGCCTCGCGGTATCACCCGGAGCGGTCGACGGCATTGGCTCCACGCGTCGGGGCTGCCGGCCCGCAGCCTGCACGCCGCTGCGAGGCAATTCCTGATCTGCCTGCGCGATTTTGTGGGTCAACGGGGCGGATAATTGCTGAGTTTCCAGACGCTTGCGTACGATCCACTCGATCAGCACGTCCGTCTGGTAATGCTGGCTACTCACCTCACGACGCAACCTCAACGTCTGTTTTTCCAGCCAGATACCGGCCATGGAAACACACACGGCAAGGATCAGTCCTGCTGTGAATCGAAAGTACACGTCGCGGATTCCGCATACGCAGCCGGGAAAGCTCCCTCAGATTGTCGCTGCATTCTGCTCCTTCGGAATGCACTTTCAGAGTACCCGGGGCGCGTGACCCTCGTTTCAGGTCAGACGCTCCCCGGACGTTTCTGGATCGGATTCAGTCCGGTCACTGCATCACGTTGACTTCCGTGGCGTCGTTGGGAAGTGCCAGAATTGTTCCCGGCTTCAGCTTATTCGGATCTTTCACCGCTGATTCATTCATCTGGTAAATCTCAACCCACCGCGATGATCGTCCCAGATAGCGCTTCGAGATCTCAGACAGAGTCTCTCGCTCTCCAACGCGGTAAGCCGGAGATCCATCCTCCAGAAGCATGAACATCGCCGGTTCCGCGACACGTGGCTGCAGGTCCACAAACAACTGCGGATATCGCTCTTCAAGAATGCGAGCTTCCGGGGTCAGCACAATCATACCCGGACGCATTTTCGAGGGATCCGGAATGCGATTCTGATTGAAAACCGCGAGTGCTGAAAAGTATCGCGTTGTGCCGTACACTCGTTTTGAAATCTTCGTGTAGTTCTCACCCTGCTGTACCACCACCGAATCATGTTTGGTCCCATCCTCGGTCGCCTCAACCGCAGAGCCATTCTGATAGTTGAAGGCGGCGAGGCTGAACTTGCCGTCCGCTCCCGACCCCGAGGCATTTCGCAGCACATTGCGGCGTTCACGAGTCGCCGGCCTTGTGACAGCATCAAACCCCGCTGACGATGTCCTGCCGGCGTTGCTGCTGGCTGAACTGTCCTGCGTAGTCTCCACTGCTGCCGGAAAGTCTTCGCGGGAAGCCTCAGGTGTCGCTGGTTGTGCAGCATCCGGGGTGAAACCACCGAAGAAATCACCTTCCTGCCTCGGTTCCGCCATGGCAATCAGTACCGGCTCAGGATCGCTGGTAGCCGTCGCACCTGATGCACCTTCGCTGTACGCTGTTACGGAAGGTTCTGCTGCCGCTTCGCCTGGTGCTGGAAAATCGGGGTCCGCTTTTGCCAGCTCAGGAAAGTCGGCGTTATTGAGTCCACCGTCCTCAGCTTTCGCGCTGGACACTACGTCAGTTTCCGTTTCGCGCTCTTCCATTTGAGGTTCCGGTTCTCCGGACACAAGCTCCGCGCGACTGTCTGCTGTCGGTCCATCAGCCAGGAGATTTGCATCGAGCGATAGCTTCGCATTGCCTTCGCTGCCCGCTGCTGCTGTTGGCTGTTCTGTGATGACCGAAAACGAGTCCGCATCAGCCACTGGATCTGCGGCTGGCTCAGGTTGGGCCGCGAGCCCCTCAAAGCTGTCTGCAGCGGTCGGCTGATCCTGCGGGGTAACCTGCGCAAGTGATTGATCATCCGCCTTCGCGGCCGTCTCAGCGATTGGTCCGTCACCGCTACCCTCAGCAGCAGCAGTATTCTCAGTGTTCAGTACAAGTTGTGGTTCCTCGGTGCTCAGCGCCATCTCATCGGCCGCCGTTGTCGTGATGGCTGAAAGGTCAACTGCATCGGTCTTCGAAGGCGTCATTGCCACGGATGGAAACGGTTCTGTGGCTTCAGAGGATGCCTCATCCGGTGACGGTTCAGAGAATGCGAAGGTCGGTTCACTCTCAGGTTCCATCACACCGGCGACTGCTGACGCTGTGGTCGTACCTTCTGCAGCCAGTGGTTCTGTCGCCCCACCAAAGGGATCGGCAAAAGGAGAAACTCGTGCATTCAGTTCGTCCCGCGACGCTGCCGCCAGAGGGTCTCCGGTTGACTCGGCGGAAACCTCGGTAGCGTCGTTTGATGCGACGGCCCCCTGTGCGCCAATGGAAGCCTGCGTCAACCGCTGTTGGTGCAGATCCATCTTGCGATACACGATGAACCCGAACGAAAACACCAGCACCATGATCACCATGATGCCGAGTTTTGCCTCGTGACTTAGTTTTCGTGTGTTCCCCGCGGGTTTCACAGAGGTCGCCGGTTTCAGGGCCCCGGTTGACTCGGTAGCCACTGCGCCGCTCGCAACTTCGCCGGGCGACTGCGGGGATTGATCCGCACTTCCGCTGGCATGGCCTCGATTGGTGTTTTTGTCAGTACCTGCCATCCGTGGTGTCCTTTGAACGCATTTTTTACAAGTCGATCTTCCAGCGAGTGGAAGGAGATAATCACCGCAATGCCGCCGGGATTCAAAATCGTTGGCAGTACTGCTGTCAGCATCTTTTCAACATGCTTCAACTCATCATTGACGGCGATTCGAAGTGATTGAAAGATTCGAGTCGCCACCGTCCGTCCCGGCTCCGTTCCGGGATTGCCGCAAGTCTCACCCAGGCAGGCCAGCAAATCCTCGCCGGTTCTGATGGCCTGTCCGCGTCGACGTCGGCGTCCAATTGCCGCCGCTACACGGGCCGCCTGAGGTTCCTCGCCGTAGTCCACAAATATTCGTTCCAATTCAGATTCAGACCACTCCTCCAGAATTTCCCTCGCCGATCGACCTTCCTTCGGATAGAAACGCATGTCGAGTGGTCCGCCAGCGTCAAACCCGAATCCGCGTTGTCGATCGGCCAGTTGATCAGATGACAATCCAAGGTCCAATAGAACCCGGTCCACTGCTGACAATCCCAGCTGATGCAGAATTTCCGCCGCATCTGAGTAACTCGCACGCACGCACGTCGCGTTAGTCTGTGTGAGCTTTCCTGACGCAAACTCCAGCATCATCGGGTCACGATCAAGCCCGATCAATCGACCACTGTCTCCTATGGCTTTCAGGATCAGGCTGCTGTGTCCACCCGCTCCCAGTGTCCCGTCAAGGACAACCTGCCCCGCTGAAAGCCGCAACCATTGCAGGACCTCTCGAGGCATTACTGGGATATGGACAGCTCGCGGCTCATCAGGCATGAATCAACAGTGACGAAACAAAACGACAGGAAAAGACTGAATCGACCATGATTGAGTGAGCAATCATAATCACAGGAATTTCTAACGGGGATCAGACAACAGACGGGTATTCCGGAATGCACAGGGGGCGGCACTGACACCGCAGGGATCAAAAAACACAGCTCTTCTTTCCGGGAGGAATCAGACACCGGTTGCTTATCCCCATCATTCGCCAGCCCGAAAAGCCAGCAAATGAGTGCAGGAAACCCATGAAAGCAGAAATGACTGGCAGGAAGGATAATGGAGGGGAATCTGTCCGAAAGTGCCCGGACGCTATCTGCTGGTCCGGACGAAGGACCGGCTAAAGTCTAGGCGTCATCAGTTTTGGCGCGAAGGGCAATTCCGGCGAGTCTGAGCGAGGGGATGCTGATTTCGCCGATGAAACAGGGGGGCTCCAGCCAAAATTGCCGGAGCAACGCGGCCGCTGTCCGAGCCGAGGCGGCAGTCTTTTCGAATTGTTGCCGTAACGGGGGCAAATTTCAGGGAACCATGGCCTGCCAATCGGTCTGAGTGTCTGGAATCGTCAACGAGGCTTGCTGAAAACAAAAAACCGCGTCTGTTGAACAGACGCGGTTCTGTAGGCACTGATCCGACACGCACCTAGGAACACCGATTGTCTCAGGCACCGTCCCGCGGTGACATTCAGTCTCGCCAGCGGTGCAGAAAAATCTTTGCCCCGGTTCTTCGGCCTAGTACATGTCTTCACCACCATGGTTGTGAGACTTCTTGTCATCCTTTGGCTTTTCAGCAATCAACGCGTCACTGGTCAGCAACAGTGTTGAAACGCTGGCTGCGTTCTGCAGTGCAGTGCGAGTGACCTTGGTGGGGTCGATCACGCCGGCCTTCACCATGTCTTCGAACTTGTCAGTGGCGGCGTTGTAACCAAAGTTACCTTCGCCGGACGCGACCTTCTCACAAACCACACCGCCGTCGACGCCGGCGTTGTCTGCAATCTGGGTCAGAGGAGCACGGCAGGCACGGACGATAATCTCGTACCCAACCTTTTCGTCATGGGTGAGCTTGCCGGGCTTCACAGCCGTAGAAGCCCGCAGCATGGCAACACCACCGCCTGGAAGAATACCTTCTTCAACAGCGGCTCGGGTGGCATGCAGTGCATCCTCGACGCGTGCCTTCTTCTCCTTCATCTCGCTTTCAGTCGCAGCACCGACGTTGACCTGCGCAACACCACCGGCCAACTTCGCAATCCGCTCTTCCAGCTTTTCGCGATCGTAGTCGCTGGAGCTGTTTTCCAGTTCTCGGCGAATCTGCTCGATGCGTGCCTGGATGTCAGCCTTGCGACCGCCACCTTCCACGACTGTCGTGTTGTCCTTGTCCACGACAATCTTGCGAGCCGTTCCGAGATCGGTCAGGTCGATGCTGTCCAGCTTAATGCCAAGATCGTCAAAAATCGCTGTGCCACCAACCATGATGGCAATGTCCTGCAACATGGCCTTGCGGCGATCGCCGTAGCCTGGTGCCTTCACAGCACAGATCTTGAAGGTGCCACGGAGCTTATTGATCACGAGAGTTGCCAACGCTTCGCCTTCGACATCTTCAGCGATGATCAGCAGCGGCTTGCCGGAATTGACAACCTTTTCCAGAACCGGAACCAGGTCCTTAATGTTGCTGATCTTCTTCTCATGAATCAGCACATATGCATCTTCGAGGACGACTTCCATGCTTTCGGAGTCGGTCACGAAGTACGGAGACAGATACCCACGATCAAACTGCAGACCTTCGACAACTTCGAAGTTCGTCTCCAGGCTCTTGCCCTCTTCAACAGTGATTACGCCATCCTTGCCAACCTGTTCCATTGCGTCTGCAAGAATCCGACCGATCTCTTCGTCACCGTTGGCTGCAACGGTTCCGACCTGTGCGATCGACTTGCGACTACGGCATTCCTGAGCCATCGACTTCAGGTTAGCGATGATGTCGGATACGGCCTTGTCCATGCCGCGCTTCATCTCAAGCGGACTCACACCGGCGACAACCGCCTTCAGGCCTTCGTTGTAAATCGCTTCTGCCATCACTGTAGCAGTCGTGGTGCCGTCTCCAGCCACGTCGCTCGTCTTACTGGCGACTTCACGGACCATTCGGGCACCCATGTCCTCGAACTTGTCCGGAAGTTCTACTTCGCGAGCGACGGTGACGCCGTCCTTGGTCACCGTCGGAGAACCGAAACTCTTCTCAATGATGACGTTCCGACCGCGTGGCCCCAGAGTCACTTTCACGGCCCGTGCCAGCTTCGTCACGCCACGACGCATGGCTTCCTGAGCTTCCTGATCAAAGGCAATCATCTTTGCTGCCATGACAACTCTCTCCAGTCAATTAAGTTCAACTCGAAACTTGTGTTCGATGCTTTTGAAGTGAAAATCACACTCAGTCGCCCCGTGATCACCACCAAGGCCGCCGTGAGGCTTATCTCAGTGTCGCCACCAGAACGACTCCACACGGTTCAACAAGTTTCAGACGCTCACTGCACGCTGGCAGCAAACTCAAAACTGCAGAACCTCGTCCCACGGCTGTGCTCACACCGTCGCCAGAATGTCGCTCTCACGCATCAGCAGATAAGTCTGGTCCCCGATCGAAATCTCGTCACCGGCGTAGGAACTGAAAATCACTCGGTCCCCTTCTTTCACCGTCAATGGAATTCGCTCTCCCTTGGAATTCACATGACCGTCGCCGACAGACACCACTTCTCCGCGCTGAGGCTTATTCTTTGCCGCATCCGGAAGCAAAATGCCGCCAGCAGTCTTCTCTTCTGCCTCAGCCCGCTTCAATACGACACGATCCCCCAGAGGCACAATCCGAGTCCCGCCCGCGGAAGCCTTCTTTGCCATGACCCTCTCCTGACCTTGAATCAAACTTTGCTGCTGGATTGTTGCCTGTAACCTGCCTTCAAACCACCGACCCAGCGTCACGGTGACTGCCCTGGCCCGCACACCGGCCAGAAATGCAGATAATGACTCTGAAGGCGACCACAGAGCGAATCACGTGCCACGATTTTTGTATATGTTGCAAGTGTTTGATGGGTATGGGTTTATGTTGTTTTTTGCGGCTGTGCATGCCAGTGGTTCATGCTACGCGACTGCCGTTTTGACACAGACCGGCCGGACCATTCCTCGCCCAGTCGTGTGCCAAATCCGTGGATTCACAGTTTCGGACCCGCTGTCTGCTGAGGCCGCAATACTCAGCCCGTCGAACGATTACTGATTCCAGTTTCTACCCGCACCGAAATCGCGCAGACCTCGCCTCGCTGGCCCGCCCGAAAATCAGGAAATCTGCGAGGGAAAATCTGCTCGATTCGAGCCGGTCGCCCCGGAGCTTCCCCGGTCTGTTGGTGTGTCCCCGGTCAGTTGGTGTGTCCCCGGTCAGTTGGTGTGTCCCGGGTCAGTTGGTGTGTCCCGGGTCAGTTGGTGTGTCCCGGGTCAGTTGGTGTGTCCCGGGTCTGTTGGTGTGTCCCCGGGTCTGTTGGTGTGTCCCCGGTCTGCTGGTGTGTCCCCGGTTTGGTTATGTCCCCGGTCGGGTTATGCTGGGTCGTGGCGTGGGCGGAGTGCGTGCGAGGCCAGATCCCGCGCTGTCGCGAAAGACGAATCGTTATGTTCGATTCTATTGACGGATTCCGTAAATCCCGCAGGATCGTTGTCATTCACTTGATCAGGGCAATGTGACCCTGTATCGTTCCTGATCTCTCTCGCGGTGAATTCAGAGCACGTCGGCTAGTTTTGCAATCGGAAGTCCTCTCCGGTGGTTCTGCCAGGACGTCTCCATGTATCCTCTCACTACGTTGTCGCCAGCAATGGCCATCGGCCTCGGGCACTGTTTATCCCTGTTGGCCAAACGCATCGTTCGCGAATTGCCCATGCTGTCCAGTTCAGTCGTGGTGAACGCCGCCCTGCCACTGGGCCAACCCGTTGCGGCGGCTGAAGCTGTCTTGCTTCATGCGGAGATCTGTTTGCAGCAGGACGACGTCGCCGCTGCAGATCGGCTCGTTCAGAAACTGCTGCAACGGCTCTCATCGTCTCCGAACGCCTCGTTTCTCAGGCAACCTGAACCATGGCAGTTCCTGGCAAGACTTGCCTTTCTCCGTGGCGATCCGCACGACGCCCGAATGTTCCTCAAAAGGTCCATGTCGCTCGCCAGTGCGTTCGGAAGTGGTAGGCCGGGCATTCCCGCCGACAAACACGGCCGTGCCCTGCACTGCAGCCAGTTCCTGCTTCAATCCGTTCTGTATGCCCATGACGGGGCCGTTCAGGCGGCGTGCCAGGCGTTCAGTTGTGGGGAGTCCGCAAGCCAGCTCTCCGACGGCCCGGATACGCTGCGGCCGATTCTTTTGACGCGGTGCATTCTTGAGCTGCATCAGGACCGGTTCATCGCCGCGTGGAAGGCGTATCAGGCCGCAGATTTGCTGCGATCGACAGCCCGGCAACTCGCCCGGCAAGCGCCGTCGGATGATGGAGCCGAACGAGTGTGGCTAAGGCAATTTGCCGGCCTGCAGCAGCCGGCCGAATGCAACTGACGATCGCTGTTTGCCGTGGGGCACAGGTTGTGCCCCGCGTCGCCACAACCCGTCAGT
>JBDKIW010000353.1:0-5946 GCA_039796955.1 Planctomycetota bacterium | reverse complement strand
ACAACGATTGACGGAAACGGTTCCAACGGTGGTGGTAACGGGATTCGCTGGAACGCCAGCGGTGACTCCGACGGAACTCTGCGTGTCACCAACACAATCATCAGCGGCAGCGTTCGCGGGGCCAGCGAGGACGTCAACGGAGACGGCGTGCTGAGTGCTGCGGAAGACCTGAATAACAACGGCGACATCGACATCGCTGACGGCGACGGTATTCAGGCGAACTTCACAGAGAACGCCACCGCGGCTCTGATCGTTGGTAATGTCGGCCAGGGCAACACGATCCGGAACAACCAGGATGACGGTATTGCGATCACTGCCACAGGAAGTGATCTGACCGGTAACCCACGACCTGTCATCAACATCTCACACAACACGATTGGTGGATCGGCATCGGGAATCAACTCGGGTAACGGAGGTGACGGTGTCAGCCTGAATGTCTTCGGTGGCACTGCAACAGGAGTCGCTCCAGGGGCAGTGGACTTCACGGCACCCGGTCTGACATTCAATGGTGGTGTGGCAGAGAGTGGAGCCGTTCCGCAGTTCACCATGAACGACAACGTGGTGACCAACAACGGGGCTCGCGGGGTCAATCTGCTGCTGACTGGTGCATCCGGAGACCGTCGTCGTGACCCGACGCCGTACTTCTTCGATCCGGTCCGCATCACGGTCCGCAACAACACGGTTGAGGCCAACGGAGCAGAGGGTGTCTTCTACCGGGCAGATTCGGATATGAATCAGAGTCGGTTTGTGTATCTGAGCAACACCGGGGCTCCTGGTGATGACAACCAGAACTGGCTGCCCACACGACCGGAATTCACGTTCCTGAACTTCGGCAGCGTGAACGGAAACACAACCTACCTGTCTCCTTACCTGAATCTGAACTCGGTACAGAACAGTCTGTTTGAACTGACCGGCAACACCATCCGCAACAACGGCCAGGCCGGTGTGACCGGAGAGGGCGTTCGGATCGATGTCGGTACCGGGTCTTACGTGGCGGCCGATGTTCGCAACAACACCTTCGGAGGTAACCTCGAAGCTGACTTTGCAACCTCGTCCTTCCTGTCCGCAGGCAACACCTTTGATTCCAGCGACACTTCAGGAGTCAATACCTTCGACTTCGTGTACCTCGACGACGTGGCTCAGATGGATCTGCGATTCCAGACCAACAGCGGAAACCAGATTGCACCAAGCGACTTCGGAGCGGTTTACACGAACCTCGATACTCTGAAGGAACAGTGGTTCGGAACCCTCGGTGTGGTACAGCGAGACGTGTCCTTCTTCCAGGTGGACAATGGCCCGAACCTGAACAGCCCGAACAACCAGTTCTTCACATTCGGAATCACTCAGAACATCCAGAACGCGTTCAACGTCGGCGGCTACAACATTCGTGGTGCTGCTGATCCGCTGTGGCCGAATCCGGGATTCACCCCGTTCCTGCCATAGTTCTGAACTCAGACTGGTCTGAGCATTCGCTGAGGGCTGTCCGGATCTCCGGACGGCCCTTTTTTATTGTCGATCCCCCCCCTTCGGACCACTTAGCAGGCCCGCGGGAGCTGAATTCCCGCTCGCCGCAACTCCGGATCGACCGGATTTCGGACGCGGAAGACCGGTTTTCCGTTGGCTCAATCTCTGCACATCGCTAAGCTGCCGACTCGGGCAAATCGCCACGACGATTCCCCTGCAACAGACTTTCGGGAAGATTCCGGTATCCGAGGACAATCACGTCAGCCGGTAACGAAATCCTGAAGTTGACGGGACCTGTGGCAGGCTGCCCGCAATGCTGCTTTCCCGCTCTCTGCTGTTCTTCATCCCGCTGCCTTCTCCACCGAGTAAAAGAGTGCCCACCCATGCAAAAGCTGCATCGACGGTCTGTTATCAGGGGTTTGGCCGGAGTCTCACTGGCACTGCCGGTTCTGGATGCTATGGGAGAAGAGGTCACCAGCCAGGTGCCACGACGCTTTTGCGCGATGTACACCGCAAATGGGATGTCGCTGCCGAATGCTGACAACGGAATCGGTGAATGGAGCTGGTTTCCTCAGGTCGAGGGGGCTCAGTTTGAATTTGGAAAATCCACCGAACCTCTGCGCCCCTTCCGGGAACACATCAGCTTCATGGGCGGCCTGCACCATTCCTCCGGCGTGAAGGCGGATCCGCATCTGTGTTCCGACATGTGGCTGACCGGTGCCCCGCTGCACAATCCGCGTCCCGGGATGTTCAATTCCGTCGCGCTGGATCAGGTGGTTGCACAGCACACCAAGCAGTTCTGCAGACAACCCTCGCTGGTGCTGTCGATTGATGCCGGGGTTGGATTTTTGTCCCGTACCGGAACAATTTCGTACAATCTGCAGGGCAAGCCGATCCCGGCAGAAAACAATCCTCGCCGCGTGTTTGATCGCCTGTTTCGCGGCGACACCGGATCGGCTCAATCCCGCAAGGCAGAGCTGCAGAATCGCCTGCGTCTGGTCGACGCCGTGCTTGAAGGCACCCGCAATCTTAACCGACAACTCAGTCAGTCCGATCGCGACAGGATGGATCAGTACCTGACTTCACTGGATGAAATTGAGTCCCGACTCACGGCATCAGAGAAATGGATCGACATTCCTCTGAAGCCCCAGGATTACTCACACCTGAATCTGGATGCCACCAATGAAGGTGAACCGCACGAGTACTACCGCAACATGTTTGATCTGATCGCGCTCGCGTTTGACGCTGACATCACACGTTCAGTCTCGTTCATGCTGAACCGCGAAGACGGCATGGGAATCAGTGATACGTTCCCGATCAAACTGGGACTGAACAGGACTCATCACAATCTGTCTCATGCAACAGATCGTGACGGTCAGCTGGCATTCGCACGATATGACCTGTTTCTCAGCGAACAGCTGGCGGGCTTTCTGAAACGGCTGCAGCAGTACCAGGACGTGCAGGGCAGTGTTCTGGACAATACCATCGTACTGTTTGGCAGCGGCTGCAGCACAACTCACAACCCCACCAACCTGCCAACCCTGCTGGCCGGGGGACGCAATATGGGACTGAAACATGGCACCTACTGGCGCACGAAGGAAGCGCTGATGACGAATATGTTTCTCAGTATTCTGCACTCCATGGGAATTCAACAGGAATCCTTCGGAGACAGCACCGGGACACTCAGCAGCCCGGTCTTTTCCGTGTGAACGGCTGGAGTTAGTGATCAGCAGTCAGTGGTCAGCGATCAGCTGGCAGCGACTGGCACAGGGCTGCGAGTAAGCGATCAGCCTGCTGACGACGGGATGTCTCAGCGGGGATGGCGAAACGATGGCAATGTGGAAAATCGGGGGCGTTTTTTGCTTGATTGCGGTGAGTTGTTCGTTTGCTGAATTCGCGAGGTGAAATCCAGTACGTTCGTTTCGTCGGAGCGAAACGCGACTATCACGGGAATTCACGCTGTTTCGTCATCCGAGGGCCCCAGGAGTCAGGTGGATTGGCCGTTGTCTGGTGCCTCAACAGTCAGCTGACTCAACTCGTGTCGAAAGCCACCGGACAGAATGGGGAATCGACACCAGGTGCGTGGATCGAGGTTGCGATCATCAACGTGAAACGATGGGGCGAAGCGTTCCCGCTTCCATTGATTGCGCGACCACAGCGTGAAGAAACGCCGCACCCACTCGGCCAGTTGAGTCGCGGACCACTGCGGGCAGCGTGTGCCCAGCAGCTCCAGAATTCGAACGGGGCTGAGACGATCCCGAATGGCCAGTTCCTCAATCTGCTCAAGGATCGGATACGGCATCAGATCGGATTCGTCTGTCTGAGCGTACTCGGCGGGACGCAATTCCGCGGTAGGTTGCTGAGCATTCACCAGTTTCAGAATCGGATACGGGCCGCGTCCTGCCGCGCCGGTGGTTTCCATCTGTTGCAGCCAGAGTCGCAGGAAGGCCTTATCGATCCCCGCAATCGGGGCCAGTCCCCCGGACGTATCGCCATCCATCGTGGCGTAGCCGACAGCGGCTTCGGAGCGATTGCTGGTTGACAGAAGCAGGGCACCACGAATGTTCGTCAGCAGCCAGACAGACGGTGACCGAGTTCGAGCCTGAATGTTCTGCAGAGCAATGTCATCGGTCTGCCAGGTCAGTTGACGACCAATCGCCGATTCAATCGATTGCGTATAGGTGCGCACCAATTCATCCACACTGATTTCCAGAAACTCACCGCCCAGAGTCTGAGTGACTCCGGCGGCCGCACCTCTGGTCACCTCGCTACTGTTGCAGGTGGACTGATAAATGCCGGCGAACAGCGGTTGCATGAACTGATCCGCGGTCTGCGCAGCGTGCAGCGCCGGAATCCAGGCAAGCCGGGTTCGCAGAACTTCCGGCCCCAGCTCTGCCAGTGCCTGTTCGACCATACAGCGGATCAGAACAGCGCAGGCTGATGAATCCGCACCACCACTCATACTCACCACAAACCCGTTGGAACGGGTTTTTCGGAGGTAGTCAAAAAGGCCCAGAGCAATCGCCCGGGTGAACTCAGAAAACGCATCCGTGGAATCCGGTGCGCGCTGCGCAACAGAGTACCCCGATTTTTCTAGTATCTCCGTAAAGTGCCCGGGAACGGGAATCAGACGTTGTCCGGACAGTTCCGAGACACTGGTCGGCATCGCGTGAATCGCGGCCCGATGACCGCGACTGACGTCCGGAAGGATGTCGGCCGTGACCACCTGAACTTCGTGGAATTCAAACCGCGGCCCTTCGGCGATCAGTGTACCGCAGGAGGCAATCAGCGCACCGCCATCATAGATCGCACGCCCTGCTTCGTTGCCCACCAGGTTGGCGTAGACATAACTGCAGGCGAAGGAACGCGACCCTTCAATGACAAATCGCCGGCGAATGTCATGCTTGCCGAAGGAAAAGTGACTGGCGCTGGGATTCAGAATGACATCGACGCCCAGACGAGCCATTCGATTTCCCGGGCGATCAGCGACCCACGCGTCCTCACAGATTTCAAAACCAATGCGTAAGCCGTCGCGTTCAAACAGCAGATCACCAATGGGCCAGGATTTGCCATCCGCCGAGTACTGCGCAGTCACTCCCTGTGGCCATGCCCGAAACCATCGTGGCTCGTAATGCAGTCCATCCCCAGCGAGATTCTGTTTGGCAACAAAGCCGACGATTTGTCCGTCACAGAGGACACATGCGGCGTTGTACACGCCGTTGTTCACAAACAGGGGTAAACCGACAACCAGCAGGAGCCCCTGCGATTCAGGTACAATCTTCTGCAGCATCTCCCATGCGGTTTGCCACACATGGGGGGCGAGGAACATGTCTTCGCAACCGTACCCGGTGATACACAGTTCCGGGAAACACAGAATCTGAGCGTGCTGCTGCCGAGCCTGGTGAATGGCAGTCAGAATCCGCTGAAGATTGCCGTCCCAGTCCAGTGGGGTCTGGTTGAGTGTGGCGGCACCAAGACGCACGCGCTTCATGCAAGACCCTCAGGGGCTGAGTGGCACCAGCGCGCACATCGTATGCGGGCTGAAGCAGAGTCCGATTGGAACAAGTCAACGACAAACATGAGTCACCTGAAGGGGTCTTCGGAGTTGCGCACTGTGTCGTCAGCGAGGATCACGAGTAGCCGGAGGGCCTCCGAGGAATTGCTGAACAAACACCGCTGTCGGGGACACCGAGTTTTCCAGACCATCGGGTAGACGTCCACTGCAGAGAACAGATCACGGCCGCAATTCACCCGATTGACCAATTGACCACCGCAGTGGATGGTGAAGCTCACGAGTGGTCTGTCGGGCAGTTTGCTGCCGTGAAGCATGCGCTGACGCAAAAACGCCGCTCCTGGATGAATGTACCGCCGGAAATCCACGAAAAAGCGGAAAAACCAACATCGATTTCGTGAAATTCCTCAAAATGCGTCGGTACGACCGCGCGGTCCTGCACCAACTTCCTGCGGAGACAACGGACGATG
>JBDKIW010000352.1:0-17276 GCA_039796955.1 Planctomycetota bacterium | reverse complement strand
TGTCGCATGGCCAGTGCCTTGTCGCATGCGCATCAGCGGGGGCTGGTGCATGGCGACCTGAAGCCGGCGAACGTGTTGATTCGTAACGACGGCGAGCCGGCGCTGATCGACTTCAATCTTTCGCAGAACACGGAGAAGCGTCCGAAGGTCTGGGTCGGGGGGACTCTGCCCTACATGTCGACTGAGCAGTTGCGGCAGTTGAAATCGCAGACGACGGGGCCGGCGCGTCCGGAGTATGACATTCACGCGCTGGGCGTGATTATGTTTGAGATGCTGGAGGGGCGATTGCCATTTGTTACCGCGGCAAGTTCGTCGGCCGAGGATCTGGATGCTGCACTGCGGAGCCATGAGACTGGCCCTGTGTTCCGCAACAGTGTGGCATCGGAAGGGTTGCGGGCGATTCTTCAGGCCTGTTTATCCTCCCGCGTCGCCTCGGTGTACCCGACAGCGACGGAACTGCTGGTGGATCTGGAGCGTGAGGCTGCGAATCAGAGTTTGAAATATGCGACGGAACCGTGGTTTCGCAGTCGACTGCCGAAGATGATGCGTCGCTATCCGCGGGCGATTTCGGCGGGGCTGATATCCGGCGTGTCGATCGCCATCATTGGCAGTCTGGCGATCGGGTTATGGAATGCCCGGGATCGGACGATGCGATTGCGATCGCTGGAATCACTGCAGAACCTGCGAACGATGTCGGATCGCGCGTTCGGGGCCTTCACCTTCTCGAAGATTTTCGTGGAAGATCAGGCAGAGCGGCGGCCGGAAATGATCCTGGCCAATTGCTTTCCGACTCTGAAGACGGAAGGCGTGTCGAAGTTTGAGCAAACCTGGACGGGGCTTGTCGGGCGTTTAAGCGACGAAGAGCGTTCTGAGGCGGAAGACCGTCTGCTGGGACTGGGACTGATTGCAAGTCTGGAAATGTTATCTGAGAGGGGCGAGGAGACTGAGTCGGCCCCGGATTTGACGGTTGCTGATGCCGGGATGAAACGGGATCTGCGGGCTGTTTATGCCGTGCTGCCCCAGCGCGTTCGGGAGAGTGTTTCGGGGCAGATTCTGCGGCAGATTCTTGGCGAGGGCGGCAGTGAGCAGGGTGGAGCGGGTGCTGCGGCAGTTCCGCGAAACGCCCTGGATCGGCTGGAAACTGCGGCGACGGACGCCTACGGAAAGTTGTTTTACGCGGTGGGGCTGATGGAGCGTCACCAGCCTGAAAAGGCACTGGACGTGCTGAGCCGGACGGCGGTCGTGGAATCCATGGGGCCATTTTACTGGATGCTGCGAGGGCGTTGTCAGTATGAGTTATCGCAGTATCGGGAGGCGGTGGCATCCTTTTCGGCCGTGTTGAGTCAGGCGGAAGATGTGGAAGCGGCCCGGATGATTCGGGGTTATGCGCTGATGCGGCAGGGCAAGTTTGCGGAAGCGGAAGCAGATTTTTCTGAAATGTTGCGTCGCAATCCGGAGCTTGTGGGCGGGTATGTGCAGCGTGCGGAGGCACGGCAGAAGCAGGGCCGGAATGAGGAATCACTGGAAGATCTGAACAAGGCTGTGGAGCTGCAGCCGAAAGCCAGTCGGATCCGGCTGACTCGCATGCAGCTGCTGAAAAAAATGCAGCGATTGCAGGAGGCTGAGCAGGATCTGAAGTATGTGATGCAGAACGAGCCGGTGACGGCGGAAGACTGGAATGCCCGGGCGTTAGCGCGACTGCCGGGAGCCCCGGAGGAGGCTCTGAAGGATCTGCAGGAAGCGGAGCGTCTGTTCGGGCCGGTGCCGGTGTTGTTACAGAATATGGCGCATGTGTTGTCGGAGCATCTGGAACGCGAATCGGAATCGATTGCTGTTCTGGATCGGCTGATTGAAAAGAGTCCACGATATCAGAAGGCACTATCCGGCCGGGCCGTGTTGCATGGCCGTGCCGGCGATGTGGAGCGAGCGCAGCAGGACGTAAACACGCTGCTGGGGTTGCCGGAACCGAGGACCGCGCAGATCAACTTTCAGATCGCGTGTGCGCTGGCGTTGATTTCCAGAGATCAACCACGGATTCAGCAGGAAGCTATGGTGTGGTTAGCACGGGCGGTGGCGGGTGGCTATGGCGGGGACCTGCTGGACACGGACCCCGACCTTCAGGCGGTCCGGCATTTGATGGATTTCCAGATGATTCGCCGGACGGCGGGAATCCTGGCCGGTCGTAACCGCGAAAAGTGAGCCTCCATGTGATTCTGATGAAGAGAGAAGAGGCCGAGAGGCAGGGTGCGGAACGGAGTGAACTCGACACCCGGGGGGGATTTTTCGCTGCCGACCTGGGCACATCGTCACGTGGGCCGCTGCAGATCAGACACTGAGACTTTGTAAATCGGTGAGCAGGGGCCATGGCCGACGATGGCTGCTGGAGTAATGGGATGCCTAAGATAGGTAGCCGCATTCGCTGAGGTGATGACCGAAACGTGGCAGGATGCGGCAGGCCTGTAGCAATTTGCCTGAAATCCTCGGTATTTCAGAATTTCCTGGCGGGCGACTCTGCGAATTTGGCCTGTAACGTCAATACGGGCCTGACTCGTTGAATTCCAGGAGCGATTGGCACGCTTTTTGAATTCCCTGTGTGGGGAATGGATTTTCGATCAGAGCTTGTGTTGGGGGTGTGTCATGTCTGCAGGTGACCGTCGTCGTCAGAGGTTGGGAAAAGCGGGTGTCGGTGTTCAGGTTGGCGAAGTGCTGGAACTGCGTCAGTTGTTGACGAGTTATGGGAATGCCTGGGCGGATGCTCGAACGCTGAGTGTCAGTTTTCCATCTGATTCGACGCCGATTGGAGCGGAGAGCAATCAGCTGCGCGCGGTGCTGGATACCGTGGCGACTCGGGGAGAGTGGCAGAAAGAGGCCTTGCGGGCAGTGCAGCAGTGGGCAGAAGTGGCCAACGTGAATATCGGGCTGGTGCCGGACCGAGGGGATGCGTTTGGGACGGTGGGGCTGGCCAGCAACGATCCGCGATTTGGCGAGATTCGGATTGGTGCTTTTCCGCAGACTCAGGTTGTGGCATCCGCGGTACCTAATCAGGTGAACGTCGGGACGTGGTCGGGCGATATTTTTCTGAATTCCGCCACCCGTTGGTCCGTTACAGAACAGAATGGGAACAAGCCGGTATCGCCTGGTTCGGTCGATCTCTTTTCGGTGATGCTGCATGAAGTGGGCAATTCGCTGGGGCTGTCGGACAGTGCCAATACCAGTGACGCCATGTCCAGCAACTATTCGGGACCCAAATCGGGCCTGACGGCCGGTGACGTCGGTAAGATTCGAGCGTTGTACGGGGCTCGTCAGGACATCTACGAAGCCAGTGTGAACGATGCCGAGGAAAATGCGACCCCGATTGTCATAGGGGCCGCAGAGCGTGTTGTGACGCGTGGGAGCCTGAACACGAAGGCGGACGTGGATTACTACACGTTCACGGCGATGCCGGGTCGGACGAGTGCCACAATCACATTGTGGGCTGCGGGAATCAGTCTGCTGGAGGGTGGGCTGGAAATTCGCAAGGCGTCAGGTGGATTGGTGGGGTACAGTCAGGCATCGAGCGTCTTCCAGAACAATGCTCGCGTGGGATTGGACGGACTGAATCCGGGCGAGCAGTATACGATCCGCATCGACAGTGTCCGTGGATCAGACTTTGTGGTCGGGGACTATGAACTGGACATTGACTATCGCAGTGCCAGCCAGATTGCTCCGACGGTGGGCAAGAGTCACGATTCGGCAGTGTACTCGGGAAAACGTCGCCTGGCGGACGCCGATCTGGTTGCGGTGGACCACTTGTTTGCTCAGACGGCGTTTGAAGTGGAGAGTGGTACGAACGACACGTTGTCGAGTGCGACGGTGCTGTCGACGGTACCGGGATTTTCGACCGGCAGTCGTTATGAGGCCGTGGGGACGATTTCCGCTGCGGGGGATCGGGACTTCTTCCGCTTTACAGCCCCGGCAGGAACTCTGGGCGGGCTGAATGTGGACCTGAGTCCGCTGGGGAGCACGCCGGGGAGTTTTGACTTTGTGGTCATGAACTCACGTGGCGATCGCGTGGCATCGAAGCTGACTGTGCTGGCCACGGGTCGGCAGAGTATTCAGGTTGTCAATCCGGTTCCCGGCGAGACCTATGTGGTGGGCATTCGAGGCCGCAGCGATGCTGCGGTGAAGACTGGAAACTACGTGCTGACGGTGGATGTGGCCACAGTGGTGGCCGACATGGTGCCCTTGTTTGGTGGGGTCGCCCGGCTGGGTGAGAAGGATTATTCGTTGCTGACCTCGGCGAAGTCGCAGTTATTTCGAATTGATCTGTCCACGGTTGCTACTGTGGGGCAGGCCAGCCAGGTGACACTCGTTGACGTACGGACTCAGAGTGTCGTGCAGACGATTGTTGCGATTGGCGGCACCAGTTCCACGGCGTTTGTGTGGCTGCAGGAGGGCGACTATGTGATTGTCGCGACAGCATTGTCGCAGGACGCAGCCAACGTGAACCCGGTGAGCTATCAGGTGACGGCGGCGGTGGTCAGTGACGACGAGGGCCCGCTGACGGATGGTTCAACCGGATCCACTGGTGACTCCACAAGTGGTGACACGTTTGTCTGGAACGATATTCCTGTTGATGAATCGCCGCTGGTGGAGGACGACATTATCCTGAACGACACCTGGATCAATCCATTGGTTCTGGTGCTTGCGGAGCGATTTTATGATGAGTTCTTTGGTCCGTGAGATGGGCGCGACGATTTGAGAGAGACAACAAAAAAGGCAACCCGGAGGGGTTGCCTTTTTTGTTGCTGGTGGGGGGGCAAGTTTTCAGTTTTCAGTTGCCAGTTTTCAGTTGCCAGTGTTCGGTGTTCGGTGTTGTTTTTTTGCAACATTCAGGGTGCGTGGAAGCATCATTGGGGCTGTTGGAAAAGGGCAACATGCGTGCAGGCGTGTCACACGTACAGTTTACAAAGCGTCGAGGTGTTCAATCACAGTTGGCCAGCGATTGGGTGAGGGGTGGTTTGGTTTGAGATAAAACCGAGAGAAGGGCGGCAAAAAACACACATTCGGGCATTTTGGCATTCAAGGGCATCGTCTTTGCTCTTTCCAAACCTGTCCTTGGTGATGTTGTATTCCTGCAACGCAGCCTCTTTTGCCTGGAACAAAGTCTTGAAACTCTCCTGCCTACCGGAAATTGCGGCCTTGTTGGCTGCCCATGGCCAGAGCTTTGTGGAGCAGTGGTCTCCACTTCCTGTTCAGGTGATTGGTGACTATTACGTCCTGAGTCGAAATCGATTCAATCGCTGGATGCGGGTTCTGGATGATCTGGATCGGGGATGTGTGCCGGCAGATGCTGATTTTCGGTATTCGTCTCTGGGCCGACTGCCATGCATGCGGATTGTGGCTGAGCAGGTGCTGGTGAATGAGATTCTGACGCGAGTGTGGAGTCTGTTGCTGGTGGCGCAGGATCGATTTCGTGGCGAGAACGACACGGAAGCTCTGGCGGCAAATGTCTTTCTGGGGCATCAGGCGGTCCGTCGTCGTGCCATGGATGTTTTTCGCAGTGACGACGTGCTGGGCCTGGAGCATGTGCTGCGGATCGAGCATATTCGGCGTGAAGCGGAGATGTGGTCGGACATTCTGTGTGCGCCATTGATGAAGCGCTATGAATTGTGGAGTTATGCGCATGACGCGGAGCAATCGCGAGAGTTTTATCGGCAACGGGTGGACCGGAATGCACTGAGTCCCGGGAGTGACTCCTGGGGGGCGATGTTGTCCAGCATGCGAGAGAGTTTTTCTGAAGTTGATAGTTTGGGTGTGCTGGTCCATGACGACGACCGGCGGCTTGTGAGTTTGATGCTGGCCAGTTTTGGTGGTGGGACCGAGTTGTCGAGCAAATCCGGAGTGGCAACGGTGAAAGAGCGTGGCCGCTGAGCGGTGTGATGCGCGCGTTGCGAACGGCAGATATCGAGCCGTGCAGCTTCCAATCCGTGTGGGGGTTCCTGTGCGAAGTCAGGAACGGGCGATTCACCTGTCCGCGGAATCTGCGGCATCGGACGGCGTGGGGGATTGATCTGCGCCGCGATGAGTTCTCAAAACGAGGGCGTGGCTTCAGCCCCCTTGATCCCGGCCCTTGCCCCTGCTTCTCCTGCTGCTCCTGCGTGGGCGAAGGGAGGCCGTGTGCCGTCAGGGGTGCGATGGTGCAGGGTTTCTGACCATTCATTTCCGGCCGTGGAATGGGGCGTTGTCTTTGGTGATTCTGTGCTGGACGATCACTGAGAGCGGAACTGTCAGGTCGCGGGAAAAGGCAGAACTGTTCTGATGGTCCGGGAATCTGCAGGAATCTGCCGTTGGCGGGTTTGGCTGGGGCCGGTGGGTCTGGAGAACGGGCGGAATCCCGGGGAATTCTGCTTGCCGGAGATTTTGCCATTCGGTACGAAACGGGCTCGGTACTGCGGCCGGCAGTCTGAGATTCTGCGCGTGCGGTGTCGAGGGGTTTGTCCGGCAGCGCGAGGACTTGTGCGTGTTCTTTGTCGGCCGAGGCGAGACACAGGTGCGGGGCCACGGGGGTCAGGCAGAGGGAAGGGATTGGTCGTGTGTGTCAGCGGGCTGAATCGCAGCTCGTGTGGCAGCTGAGGACCAGTAAGGCATTTCAGGGCAGTTGTTGTTTCATGATCATGCAGGCGGGAAATGTTCCAGGTCGTCGAGCGTTGCGGCGCAATCTGACGGCAATGAACGCGGACGGTTTTTCGTTCAGTGTCATGGTGGGCATTGCGGAGACATATCTCCCGGCCTTCATGTTGGCCCGTGGATTCGGGGAATTGAATGCCGCGTTGATTGCGACGTTGCCGGTTCTGCTGGGAAGCGTGTTGCAGCTGGCAGCGCCAGCGGCCTTGCAGTGGTTTGGGTGTTACCGTCGGTTTGTGGTGACGGCTGCGCTGGTGCAGTCACTGAGTGTGCTGATGCTGATGGTATTGGCGCTAAGTGACGGGGCAGGGGCGTGGATGGTTTTCCTTCCGGCGACTCTGTACTGGGCTGCTGGATTGGCGACGGGCCCGGCGTGGAATCTGTGGGCCGAGAAGCTGGTGCCAAAGCGGATTCGCAGTGGTTTCTTTGCGCGTCGAAGTCGCTTGTGTCATGTGGGGGTGCTGCTGGGGCTGGTGAGTGGTGGGCTGGTGTTGCGCTGGTCCGTAGGAACCCCGTGGAACGTGCTGGCATTTTCGCTGTTGTTTGGTGTGGGAGCTGCCGGGCGTTTTGTGTCTGCGGCCATGCTGGCACGTCAGACGCAGGTGCGGATGGCCAATCGGGACGAGCGTGAGGCGGACAGTATTCCGGTCCCGCGTGTCTCGTTGCTGCTGAGACTCTGGGCATCACGACGCGGCCTGTTTCGCACGGGCACGGCGGGTCGGCTGGTGCTGTTTCTGATGCTGGTGCAGACGGCAGTGCATATTTCCGGACCGTATTTCAATCCCTTCATGCTGCGGATTCTGAAGTTGTCATGGGTGGAATACATGGGCCTGCTATCGCTGGGGTTTGTGGGCAAGATGTTGTCACTGCCCTGGGCGGGTCGATTTGCGAATCGTTTTGGCTCGGATCGGTTGTTGTGGGTTGGAAGTCTGGGGATTGTGCCGATCAGTGCTCTGTGGTTTGTGTCGCAGGAACTGTGGTTTCTGGGATGCCTGCAGATTCTGAGTGGACTGGTGTGGGGATGTTATGAGCTGGCGATGCTGCTGCAGTTCTTTCGCCAGATTCCGGTGGAACGACGGATCGCGGTGCTGACGATTTACAACGTAGGGAACTCGGCGGCCATGGTTCTCGGAACGCTGCTGGGGGCTTTGATCCTGAATCGGTTCAATCGCAGTTTTGACGGGTATCTGCTGGTCTTTGTGGCCTCAGGTTGTTGTCGGGCTGTATCCCTGCTGGCATTACCGGGGCGACGTACGGCTGTTCGTTCCACGGTGCAGGCAGTGCGAACCGCGCAGACTCTGGTGAAAGCTCGAACGCTGCGATTTCAGCCGGCGGAATTGTCGCTTGCGGGACCTCACTGCGGCCCGTCTGCTGTGTCTGTGCAGACGGAGAAGGTGGAAAGCCGAAGTGTTGCGGCGCAGTGAGCCGGATTCATGGGCGTGTCCAGAGTTCCATGGTGATGAGACGCTGGAAGCCCAGTTGCTGATAGAGCAGGACGGCAGGCCGGTTTGACTCATCCACATGCACCGCGAGCGACAGCGTCCCGGGTGTGAGCGCCGGGTTGAGTGTGGGCGCGGGAGCGACCTGTGTGTTGAGCATCAGCCGACTGCCTGACTGAAGTTCCCTGATCAGTTGTGAGGCGATTCCCTGGCGACGAAAGCGAGGGTGGACTCCGAGGAAGGCGAGATGCAGCCCGGCTGGCTGAGTTTGCTGCTGGCCAGACGGAGTTGCTTCGCTGAGGACGCTGCAGAGGGCGACAGGGCGGCCATCCTGATCTCTGGCGACGAGGAGTCGGGCGTTCTGGTGGATCCAGTTCTGCAGGAGTTGGTGGGGCGCTGGCGTGGGCAGGTGTGTCAGCTCCCGGGAATCGGTGAGGATCTTCTGGAGCAGATCGAGCAGTTGCTGGTGAGAGCATGGGTCCAGCGGGATGTCTGCAGTGATCAGTTCCGAGATGGCGTTGTTGGCGGGCGCCAGGCTGGAGTTGGCGGAACCGCTGCAGCGGAATTCTGAGAGACTTGTGGAGTGGTGAAATCCGGCTGTGCAGAGGTGGGCTCGGGTGAGTCTGAGTTCCGGGGTGTCGTCCGTGTTGAGCAGCAGGCAGGTGTTGAGCAGACGGGCCTGCGCGGCTTCTGCTTCCGCGAACGAGAGCAGGCGACTGAAACACACCGACTGAGCTGCGGGGCTGAGGGCGGAGTGGAATGTTGGTTGTGAGAGGATGAGGCAGGAGTTATCGCAGCTGACGCTGGCCCATGCGAGAACCGTATTCGATGTGGTCAGCAGGAGGCCGGGGGTGCTGCTGCGGAGTGCCGTTGTCAGGGGCAGTTTGGGCGCGTCCGGGGATGGCAGGAATGGAGGAGTCTCTGGAAATTCTGTCCAGCAGACATTCAGGCTGGTTGACGCTGGCTCGGTTGCGAAGTGGTCGGATGTCATGGTGTGGGGCCTGAAGGGGCATCGAAAGGTGTGGTCGGATTCGGGGGGGTCCGGAGATCCTTTCGGAGAGCTTCAAGTTGCAGTTCGAGAGAATCAGGTGAGGAACTCGGTGAAAGGGGACGTTGCTGTGCGGTGGGCTCTGTCGATGAAGTAAACGGGTGGGTGGAACCTGTGAGCGTCTGCAGTGTCCGGAGTGCTTCGGCATAACGGGCATCAAGGGCTTTGCGGATGCGGGTCATATTGCGGGAGTTGGACGTAGCGGCCTCCAGTTCCGGGCGGAGACCGTCGATGAGGTCTTCGAATTCGATGGACCGCTGCAGAGCCTGTCTGGCGGATTCTTCGTGGGCATCGAGGAGTGCCTGTCGGGCTTTGGATTTCCACTCAGAGCTCTGGATGTCGCAGGAGCTGATTTCCTGTTCAAGTCGTTGCTGTGAGGCGAGGCTGGTTTGCAGATTGCGGGCACAGGCCTGCAGACCTTCCTGCATTTCCGTCAGGATTTCGCGGAGGGTGGATTCCGGATCTGCTGCGTGGATGAGGATTTCGGCCAGGTTGCAGGTGATGATATCAGTCAGGCGGCTGAAGTGAGGCATGATGGTATTCCGGTGGAGTGAGAGAGCCGGGTGAATAGAGAGACGGGCGTTGGGTTGGTGTTGGGGGACGTTGTGGTTGCGGGCCTCGTGCAACAGCAGTGAGAGTTTTGCAGTCTGGAGACGTCTTATCCTGAGGATTCGAAATTCACACCGCGGCAGGCCAGCAGGTTGCGGAGTTTTTCCCGAGCCAGTCGCAGGCGTCCCTTGGCGGTCGGGACGGAGGTTGCGGTGGCATCGGCAATTTCTTCCAGGGAGAGAGCATCGTAATGCTGGAGCAGGAAGGTAACTCGCTGTTCTTCCGGGAGTTCCTGAAGGAGTTCGAGAACGAGTGATTCTGTTTCGCGATCTGAGGCTGTTGTGCAGGCGGATCGTCCCGCAGCGGGAAGTTGTTCGATGAGGTCGGGAGTATCGAGGTCCGTGTGAAGCTGGGAGGATCTGAGGGCGTGGAGCAGGACATCATGAGTTCTGCGGCGGCAGTGATCGATCAGCAGATTGGTGGCGATGCGGAACAAAAAGCCGCGGAAGAGTCCGCGGGGCAGATAGTCCCAGCTGTTGCGAAAGAGTCGCAGCAGGGTTTCCTGGACCAGATCTTCGGACAATGAGTAATCCCGTGTGTTGCGCAGAAAGAACCGGAAGAGCGGTTGTTGCCATGTTTCCACGATTTGTTGGAAAACGGCAGCATCGCCCTCCTGCAGACGCATCATGCGAAGATCGTCTTCTGAGTAGGGCTGATTCACAGGTTGTTTCGCGGTCATGTTGGGTGCTGGGTAGCGTGTCAAACGAGAATTGTGATTTTAAAGGCGTGCCCCGGCAACTGATTCTCAGATGCAGGACGTCAAAGGTGGAATGGTAGGAGGTTGCTCTGCGCAGATCTGTGCTGAAAAGGAAACAACTCGTTACGACCGTCAAAGGTCTCATTTTGAAATTGGGGAGGTGTGGCTTTGGGGTAAATTGCAGAGAATTTCCGGATTCCGCCTGTTACTCTTGTGGTTGGCGGGCGTGAGAGGATGTGAGCATGTTTCCGTACGGCAACCCTGTCGGAGCGTGGCGGATGAGTTGCAGCCAGCGGGCGAGCCTGTTGAGGGGATTGGCAACGACTTAGTTGAGTGAGGTGTTTGTGCGAGACCGTGTTTCCAGAGGCCTTGATGTGCTGGCGAAAGGGCTGCGACAGTATGTTGCAGACCGAGCGCCTCTGCATATGCTTCTGGACGCCGAGGCCTCGCGTGGCAAAGTGGCCACCTGGGATGCACTGTCGCTGCTGGTGTTCATGTGGGATCACTGGAACGACGTTTTTCGCCACGATCTGACGTTTGTTGAGCGTAGTCTGGTCAGTGAACTGCGGGAATACCGAAACCGGTGGGCTCATCAGCAGGATTTTACCGAGCCGGACACCTACCGGATCATGGACAACATCGAGCGTCTGCTGGTTGCTGTGAAGAGTGACGAGGTGGATTCGATTCGGCGTCTGCGTCGGGAATCACTGCGGCGACTGTGGAGTGCTGAGATCGGATCGGATCCCGGTGGTGAGTTTCTCAGGAAACTCTGGCCATACCTGATGTGCGGAGCCAGCGGGCTGGCGTTGGGGGCGGCGATTATTGCCTTCGGTCCCTCGCCGTGGTCGTGGATGCTGGCTGTGCTGGTGTTTCTGGCGATGATGAGGATTGCGTGGTGGCAGACGGTACGGGAAGCGTTGCACCGTCATGGCCCGCACGAGTGTTCTCAGTGTGGTTGTATCATCTACACGGAGCGTTGTCCCTATTGCCGACCAGCGGTGAGTGCAGAGCCGCGGGAAGTGCGGGAGAAGGGCATGCGTCGGCCGGCCGAGTCGGGCCGTGGTTTGGGATCACCGGGGCCGGACCGGGACGCGCGCAGCCGACCTGTCTGAGCGATGCAGAAGGATCGCTGCTGAAGGACCGTTGCTGGACAAGCGTGGCAGCGATGCGGTCAGATTGAGGCGATCAACACGGCTGACGTGCTGAGGGACAGCAAGGCGACAGCGACAGCGAATGTCTGATCTGCCAGGATGCTGACATTTGAGACGACCTTACGCACCCTGTAACAGCGACGCTATGAACTTTCCTGCTGAACTGCTGAGTCAAAGTATTATTCTTGCCGGCCCGACGGCTTCCGGGAAATCAGCCCTGGCCATGCTGCTGGCGGAGCGACTGGGTGGGGAAATTGTGGCGCTGGATTCGATGACGGTTTATCGGGGGATGGACATCGGCACGGCGAAGCCGACGCGGGCTGATTGTGAACGTGTGCCGCACCACATGCTGGACGTTGCTGATCCGGAAGAAGAGTATTCGGTTGCTGAGTATCTCCGGCAGTCGGCCGTGGCGATCGAGGGGATACTCGAGCGAGGTCGGGTTCCATTGATCGTGGGTGGAACGGGGCTGTATCTGCGAGCGATGTTGCGGGGGATGACAGCGGGTCCGGAAGCGGACTGGGAACTGCGTCGGTTGTGGGAGCAGCGTGCTCGGGAGCATGGACCGGAGTGGTTGCATGCGACGTTGCAGGGGATGGATCCCGAGGCGGCGGCGCGGCTGCATCCGAACGACATGCGGCGAATTATTCGGGCGATCGAGGTCTTTGAGCTGACGGGGCGACCGATTTCGGCGGGACAGCAGCATGGGGTTCGAGCCGGGGGCATGGTGGCGCGACTGGCGGTTTGGCTGGATCCGGAGCGGGACTGGTTACGAGAGCGGATCGGTCAGCGTGTGGATGTGATGATGAGGCTGGGCTGGCTGGACGAGACGCGGACGTTGTTTGAACGGACTCCGGGACCGGGGCGAACGGCGGGGCAGGCGCTGGGTTATCGGGAGTTGGCTGGACACCTGCGTGGCGAGACGACTCTGGAGGCCGCGGTCGCGCAGATTCGGACGTTGACCTGTCAGTTTGCGAAGCGGCAGTACACGTGGTTTCGGAGTCTGGGGGAGTGTACGGGAATCCGCGTGACCGGTGAGGAAAGCGTGGAAGAGTTGGCTGCGCGGGTGCTGTCGATTCCACAAACCAGAACGGGGCGAGGCTCCCGCCAGGCCGCAAATCCGGAGTCGGGAGTGAATGAGCGAGGGTTGTGAGGGAGAATTGAGGGACAATTGCGGGGCGAGTGCGGGTTGATTACGATCTGACTCATGGCAGCAATCGAAGTTCAGGATCTATGTCGGCAGTACCGGGTTTACCGCAAGCAGGAGGGCGTATGGGCCTCGGTGCGCGGCCTGTTTCATCGTGAATACGAAACCGTCAGTGCGGTGCGTCATGTGAGTTTCCGGATTGACGCGGGTGAGATGGTGGCGTTTCTGGGCCCGAATGGTGCCGGAAAAACGACGACTCTGAAATTGTTGTCGGGACTGGTGGTGCCGACCTCCGGCACGGCGACGGTGCTGGGCCACGTGCCGTGGGAGCGGGAGGATGCCTACCGGCGGCGTTTTTCGCTGGTGACGGGTCAGAAAGAGCAGTTGTGGTGGGACCTGCCGGCGCAGGAGTCCTTTCGGCTGCACCGGGAGATTTACCGGATTCCGGCTGAGGAGTATCAGCGTCGGCTGGACGAGTTGACGGAGTTGCTGGACGTTCGTCGCCTGATGATGCGCCCGGTGCGTGAGTTGTCGCTGGGCGAGCGCATGCGGATGGAGTTGATTGCCGCGTTGCTGCATCGTCCGGAAGTGCTGTTTCTGGATGAACCCACGATTGGGCTGGACGTGGTCAGTCAGCGGCGCGTGCAGGAGTTTCTGCGCTATTACCAGCGTGAGCAGAAGATTACGGTGATTCTGACGAGTCACTACATGAAGGATGTGGAAGCGCTGTGTGAGCGGGCGATTGTGATCAACAAGGGGATAGTGATTCACGACGGACCGCTGGCGGCGATCATTGACAGATTCAGTCGTCACAAGATTATTGAGCTGCAGTTTTCCGGCAATCCGGTCCCGACGGATCTTTCGCGGTATGGCGAAATCCTGGAGACACGATTTCCAAGGGTTCGGCTGCAGGTGGAGAAGCAGCGGGTCTCAGAGTGCCTGGCCAGCATCCTCGCGGCGCACTCGGTGGACGACATCAGTGTGATGGAACGACCTCTGGAGGACGTGATCGCGGAGTTATTCTCCCTGAGTGGGGACTCGGAAAGCGGTCCGGCCGGAGCGGTGTCATGAGTGTGCCGGAGCTGACGCTGACCGAAGAGATTTTTGCTCGTGTGCGGCTGAAGTGGCTGATCCTGAGGACGGCCATTGAAGAGCGGCTGGTGTACCGGGGCGACTTTGCCTTTTCGACCCTGGTCAGATTCCTGCCGATTGTAACTCAGATATTTCTGTGGAGTGCCATTTTTCAGCATGACGAAACGCGTCGTCTGAGGGGTTACAATTTCGGGGAAATGGTGTCGTACTATCTGCTGGTCATGCTGGCGCGGGCTTTTTCAAGCATGCCCGGACTGTCGACCGGGATTGCCGGTTCGATTGCGGATGGTTCGGTGCGAAAGTATCTGATTCAACCGGTGGACATGCTGGACCATTTGTTCTGGCACAGGGTGGCGCACAAGCTGGTGTATTACGCGGTCGCGGTGGGACCGTTTACCCTGCTGTTCTGGCTGTGTCGGGACTATTTTCCGGGGTGGCCGGAGTGGCCGGTGACGGCAGCCTTTGTCTGTTCGCTGCTGATGAGTTTTGCGATCGGTTTTCTGATCGAGGCGTGGATTGGCCTTGTGGCATTCTGGTTTCTGGAAGTGAGCTCGCTGATCTTCATTTACATGATGCTGAGCTATTTTCTGTCCGGGCACATGATCCCTCTGGAATTGCTGTCGTCGTGGATTCCCTTCGTGGATTATCTGCCCTTTCGCTACCTCGCGTATACTCCGGCGGCCATCATGCTGGGCAAAGTCGCGATGGCGGATTTGCCCAGAGAGCTGCTGATTCAGCTGACGTGGATTGTGGGTCTGTGGATGTTGAACCGGTGGACGTTTTCCCGGGGAGTGCGGCGTTACAGTTCGTATGGTGGATAGCGGCGTTCAGAAAAGAGGGCGTTCAGTGGTTTGCGGCTTGGCAGGAGCCGCGCCCTCCCAAATTTATGCCCTCCCAAATGCGTGGCGTTCCAAATGCGTGGCGTTCCAAATACGTGGCGTGCTGAATGCGCGGCCGAGGCAGGGGCCTTGTCACTCTCGGGTTCCTGAACCCGTTTCTGAATGCCAGCCTTATGGCCGGTCGAAGGTGATCACCGGCGCTTCGACAGCGGTTGTGTCACGGATCTGCAGCGGGTGGACGCTGGTCGCCAGTTTGCCGGTCAGGTGGGGGGCTGAGTCGAACCAGGCCTCGATGGTATTGCGGACGGAATCGCTGAGAGGGATGTCGGGATTTCTGAGTTGATGTTTGGAGATGGCGATCAGCTGCAGGCTGGGTTCATCGGGGGTTGGGAGCGAGTAGTTGCCGGAGGCATCGGCGGTGGTGAACGAGACCTGCAGGACGGCCAGTGCGGCGGCGAGTGCCTTGTGGGCGGTACTGTCCGGAGCTTCGCGCAGCGGCCGGGGGTCCAGCTTCAGCGTTGAGGAATTGATTTGCGGAACGAGGATCAGCAGAGCGCCGGCGTCCGGGCGTGGTTCTCCGGATGAATCCCGGAAGTAGATTTTTCCGGTGAGTGCCGGACGTGGTGATTGCTCGGCGGCCGGAGGAGGACTGGGGGCTGTTGAGTTCTCGGGACGTGTGACTGGTGACTGGGCGGACGTGTTTTCGGGTGGGGAGACCGTTGATCGGAGTGCGTAGCCGGCCGCAAAGGTCGTGCAGGCCAGCAGCAGGCTGCCGAGAATGCTTGTCAGACGGCGGTCAGGTGCTGAACGGTGTGGCTGGTAGCCGACGTGTGTGGACGGGTTAGCCGGAGGAGCGATTTCGGCGAGAGCAGACAGGGATGGATCAAGAGCCGCATTGGGAATTTCTGCTGTTGCCGGCGAGAGCTGATTGGGGGCGGGTTGGGCGTCAGAATCCGATTCCGCAGTGGCGAGGATGAGCGGCTGCAGGGACTGGTCTGCGTCGACAGGAACGGGGCTGACGGGCAGTTGTGCGAGCAGTTCCAGAGCCGTGGGCTGCGCGATGGCGGACGGTGACTCTGGTGAAGACGTTGTGCCGGGACGCCTGGCGGCGCGAGCCGTCAATTGTGGTGCCGGGATCGCAGCTGGAGTTGGCACAGGTGCGGAGAGTGTGGGAGGCGACGACGAGGAGGCGGCGAGGACTTCCAGTGCGTTCAGAAGTGTGGGGTCTGCCGCGGGCAGATCGGCAGCCGGTTCCGGCGAGTTGCCGTGTTCGTGAGGGACACGGAGGGAACGGCCGCAGGCGGGGCAGTCCACCGCCGAGCCGGCTCGGGAACGGGAGATTCCGAGCAGTTGGCGACAATACCTGCAGCGGAACTGAATCGGCATAGGGCACCGTGGTCGAAAGGTGGAAAAGGTGTGGAAAGAATCCTAGCAGAATCGGAATGGAATGTCCTTGACTCCGGAGGGAATTGGCCACCGGATGTGATCGCGGAGTGACGAATTTGAAGGCCTGATGAATTGCTGTTGTTGCCGGGGCTCTGCGAGAATTCTGCGTAGGATCAGGCATACAGGAATGAGGCTGGTGATGTTTCGTCTGGATCGTTCGGATGGCGCATTCTGTTGAGGGGCGGTCGGGAGATGACGGCGGAAGAGTTGCAGTGGATCGCGCGGGTTTGGGGGGTGCACATTCGCAGAGCGGTGCGCGTGGCGGGGGGATTCAGCGGTGCCGGTGTCTGGAAAGTGGAGACGGATCAGTCGCAGTGTTTTGCAGTGCGGCGGACGGAGCTGGTGGACGAGTCGGAGTGGATGCGTCGCAATGCCATTTGTCGATGGATGTCACTGGTTGGTGATTGTGGTGTGGCCTGTGTCCCGGTGCCTCTGAAACCGGTGCGAGGCAGCGGTGACGCAGAAGCTCTGAGCAATCGCCATCAGGATTATCTGGTGCGTGGGCTGGGGGGTGTCTGGCAGATGGAACCATGGATGCCCGGGGAATTTATTGCGGGGCTTCCGTCGGATGCTGAGCTGACAGCGACGATGCGGGTCCTGGAACAGATTCATCGCCTTGGTTGGGACGCAGGGCAGCGTGGGGACTTAACTTCGGCGCTGGTTGTGCGAAGGGGTGTTTCACCGGGCGTTGAGCGCAGATGGCGGAATGTCATGGAATTGCAGGCGGGGCTGCTGACCGGACTGGAAGCGGGGGCGAACCGGGATCCTGATCGCAGATTTAGTCAGGCAGCGGAACGAATGTGTGTGTGTCTGCGGAGTGGTCTGCGGCGACTGCAGACGCTTTTGTCGGCGGTGGTCTCAGAAGAGGTGGCATTGCAGCCGGTTTTGCGAGATCTGTGGCGTCCGCATGTTTTGTTTCACGAAGGCCGCATCTCGGGGGTGATTGACTGGAATGCCGCGGCCACGGATCATGTCGTGCTGGATCTGACGCGACTGCTGCGCAGTTGGTATGGGACACATCACAAAGACTTATGGCGTGTTTACCGGGACATCAGTGAAGTGCGACGGTTCAGTGGTTCAGAATTTCGATTGCTGCGGGCCTGTGATGCAGCCAGTGTGCTGCTGAGTCCAGTGACGTGGTT